>JBKBRT010000295.1:0-2012 GCA_046291585.1 Hyphomonas sp. | reverse complement strand
ATGCCGCCGAGGGGGACCGCCCGCTGGTGCCGGAGACCGATAACCCCATCGGCCTCTTCCAGGACTGGATGGCGCAGGCGCGCCTGAGCGAGCCCAATGATTCCAATGCCATGTCGCTGGCAACAGTCGATGCCGACGGCCGGCCGGATGTCCGGATCGTGCTGCTGAAGGGCGTCGATGCCGAGGGGTTTACGTTCTTCACCAATCTGGAAAGCGTCAAAGGGGTGCAGTTGGCGGGTCATCCTGTCGCAGCGCTTTGTTTTCACTGGAAAAGCCAACGCCGGCAGGTGCGGGTGCGCGGCGGGGTTGCCCCGGTGAGCGCGGCCGAGGCGGACGCCTATTTCGCCAGCCGCGCGGCCCAGAGCCGGATCAGCGCGATTGCCTCCGACCAGTCCCGCCCGCTGGCCGACCGGGCGGTGTTCGAGCAGCGGGTGGCCGAAATCTCGTCGATCTATGGCGACGACAGGGACATTCCGCGCCCGCCGCACTGGGGCGGGTTTCGCCTGGCGCCCAGCGAGATCGAGTTCTGGCAGGACCAGTCCTTCCGCATGCATGACCGGCTGCGCTTCTACCGCAAGGCTGATGGCGGGTGGGCGACGGTGCGGCTTTACCCGTAAGCCGCCGCCCGTTGGCCTTCAGATGATCTCAGCCCCGGTGCGTTCCAGGATCATGTGAGGCGCCCCGTCGCTGGTGCGGGCCTGCGAGATGCCGGCAGCCGAGACCGTGACGGTGACCCGGGTGCGCAGGTTCGAGAAGCTCTCGAATTCGACCACATCGACCGGCGCGTCGAACTGGATCGTCACCTCGAACGCGG
Organism: Hyphomonas sp.; assembly: GCA_046291585.1. Lineage (GTDB taxonomy): Bacteria > Pseudomonadota > Alphaproteobacteria > Caulobacterales > Hyphomonadaceae > Hyphomonas. The sequence continues at coordinate 1,198 of JBKBRT010000295.1, read as the reverse complement.
CCCCGCCAAAGAGTTCCTTGACCGCCAGAACGCGGCCCGTGAAGGGCTGTTTGAGATAACGCCCGGCGACCAGATCGCCGACCTGGAGCGGGATTTCCGGTTCGTTCGACAGGCGCGCAGAGGCGGTGTTCCAGTCCCGGTAGCCGAGTTCATGGGCGACCCGTTCGAGGGCCTGCGCATGGGAGATGGGACTGCCGGCGGCTAAAAGCCCGGCGCGTAGCTCGCGGGCGCGGGCCTTGGCCTGCTCGCGATGGGTAATCTGGTTTGGTGTCTGGTTTGGCGTCTGGGGAGACATCAGAGAAGTCCTTACATCCAGCCAGTCTCAATGAAGCAGGGCTCGCTTTGCTGCAGGACCGGCAGGGAGAAGGTTTCTCATCTGCTGTCTGATCAGCGCCAGCCGGCGCCGGGGATCTTCACCTTGAGGCCGGAGCCTTGCGAGCGGCGGGCGTCCCTTCACCCTTGGGCGCCTGATATTCCGGCCCTGGCAAAAGGTCAAGAATTGCCAAGCGGGATGGAGTCGTGAAGATGGTGGCATCATGGGTGACAATACACCTTTCGGGCTTTCATGGGGGAACCGCATATGAAACTGGGCTTGCAGATTGTTCTGGGACTTTTCTCGCTGGTGCCCCTCACCTTTGCCGTTCTGGGCATGGCGAACGGGGCGGCCGGGCTGGATCCGGGCGGGAGCGTGGCGGCGGCGGTGGACAATCAGTTCCGGTATCTTTCGGGGATGTATGTGGTGGTCACGCTGCTGCTCTGGAGTATCATTCCGGAGATCGAAAAGCACTTCCGCACGGCGGCAATTCTCTGCGCGGCGCTGTTCATCGGCGGCATCGGGCGGCTGATTTCGCAGATGGCCGTGGGGCCGGGCGCGGAGTTTCAGGTGTCGGGCATGTATATCGAGCTGGGCTCGCCGCTGCTTTTGATCTGGCTCTGGTTTGTGGTGAAGCGGGCGAAGGGCTAGCGCCTGCGGCCGGAACGCGCGGGGGCGCGGCCGGTGGGCGGGCTGATTGGGTGAGGGTTTCGGGACGGGGCGAGGGCCGGATGCGCCAGGCCTAGGAAGTGTCGGTGTTTGCCGCTCCCCCCTCCGTCCGCTTCGCGTCCACCTCCCCCGCTTTGCAGGGGAGGAGATCAGCGTTCGGGGTTGAGGGATTGCCAGCCAGAAGGGTTTGGGAGTCCTCCAGGAACACGCCTGCAA
>JBKBRT010000294.1:0-2021 GCA_046291585.1 Hyphomonas sp. | reverse complement strand
CCGGTCAGTTTGTGCGTTTGCAAGCTCAGTCGCCATTTTGGATTCTTCAAGCAATAACTCGCCACCGCCGCCACATGGCTGACGCTGGGTCCATCGTCCCTCGGTTGGAGGAAAAAGTGCTCAAAGTCCAGTGTTTCAAAGCATTCTGGCTGCGCTTGCAGCTCAGTTTGAGGGTAAACGAGCTTTAACTCATTGCCTGATTTCTGGACGAGGGGGGCGCTCGCCTTGGGGCTGACGCAGATCCAGTCAATCGCGGCGGGCGCGGGCAGCGTGCCATTGGTTTCGATGGCGATTTCAAAGCCGGCTTCATGCAGCGCGCCGATCAGGGGCTCATCGAGCTGCATCAGCGGCTCACCGCCCGTGCAGACGACATAGGGGCGCCCGCCGGGCGAGGCGTTGGCCGCCCAGATGGCAGCCACATGGGCGGCGAGCAGGCCGGGCTCGCGGAACTTGCCGCCCCCTTCCCCATTGGTGCCGACAAAATCGGTGTCGCAGAAGCGGCAGACGGCCTTTTCCCGGTCCCGCTCCAGCCCGCTCCAGAGGTTGCAGCCGGCAAAGCGCAGGAACACAGCCGCGCGGCCGGTATGGGCGCCTTCGCCTTGCAGAGTGTAGAAGGCCTCTTTGACGGAATAGGTCATGGGGCGCTCCCCTTGCCGGCCTGCCAGCGCTGCCAGCCATTTGCCCGCAGCTCACAGGCCGGACAGGTGCCGCAGCCATAGCCCCAGGCGTGGCGCGCGCCGCGTTGCCCCAGATAACAGGTATGGGTGTCTTCCCGGATCATGTCGACGAGGGCGTCTCCGCCGAGGTCCTGGGCCAGCTGCCAGGTTGCCGCCTTGTCGAGATGCATCAGCGGCGCGTCGATGCGGATGTCGGCGTCCAGGCCGAGGCGGAGGGTTTGTTCCTGGGCTTTGAGCGTATCGGCGCGGCAGTCGGGATAGCCGGAATAGTCGGTCTCGCACATGCCCCCGACCAGCACGCCGATGCCCCGGCGCACAGCGAGCGCGCCCGCCAGGGTGAAGAAAAGAAGGTTCCGGCCGGGCACAAAGGTGCTCGGCAGGCCCGCGGCGGTCATCGTGATCTCGACGTCATGGGTCATGGCGGTCGCCCCCAGTGATCTGAGGACGGAAGCGTCAATCAGGTGATCCTCGCCGAGCTTTGCCGCCCAGGCAGGGTGTATCTGGCGAATCGCGGCCAGCACTTTCGGCCGACAGGCGAGTTCAATGGCGTGACGCTGGCCATAATCAAAACCGATCGTCTCGACCCGGTCGAATCGGGCGAGCGCCCAGGCCAGGCAGGTGGCCGAATCCTGGCCACCGGAAAACAGGACGAGCGCGGAGGAAAGAGGCTGTGTCATGCCCGCCGCTCTATCAGGGCGGCCGGTTGCGGCCAAGGCTACGTTGCGGAAGGCGTCACATTTTTGACACCGATACAAAGACTTTCGCCTTGACGTCGGGAGAGGTCAATTGACAGGGGGCCTGCCTTGGCCTTGTGTTGTCATCGAAGCTGTCCCGCAAATGAGGATGGCTCGTTACATATCATTGTAATCGGGACCGAATGATCGGCCCGAGGGGAGGAAAAATCCAAATGAGCCGAAACACAGACTCGAAATCCGTCTTGTTGGCCGGGGCTTCAGCCGTTGCCCTCAGCTTTCTCGGGGCCGCTTACGCTCAGGAAGTCACCACGCCGGAAGACGACCGCCGCCTGGGCACCGTTACTGTCACCACACAGAAGGTAGAACAGTCGATTCAGGACGTTCCGATCGCCGTTTCGGCGTTCGACGAAGAAGCCCTGAACAAGATGCAGATGTCCGCCGGTCCCGACCTCGTCAAGTCGATCCCGAATGTCTCCTTCACCAAGGGCAACTTCAACGGGTTCAACTTCAAGATCCGCGGCATTGGCGCTGACCTTGTCGCCCAATCGGGGGACGCCGGCGTCGGCATCCACCAGAACGATGTTCCACTGACCGCCAACCGCCTGTTTGAAGCTGAATTCTTCGACATGGAGCGGATCGAGGTTCTGCG
>JBKBRT010000136.1:0-8336 GCA_046291585.1 Hyphomonas sp. | reverse complement strand
ACGGCATAGGTGAGGGCCTCTTCAGGGGATTTGCCCTTGATCAGGCTGACGGTGAGGGCGGCGCTGAACGTGTCGCCCGCGCCGGTGGTGTCGATGACTTTGACTTTCGGGGGCGAGGCAGAGGCGATCTTTGCGCCGTCCTTCCAGAGCTGCGCGCCGGCGGCGCCCAGAGAGATGGCGACATAGCGGCCAGGCCCATGAAGGGCGTCGCCATAGAAGGCCGCTTCGGTTTCATTGACGATCAGCAGGGTGGCGCGCGCGATAAGTTCTGGAGGCACCGGCATGGCCGGGGCCAGGTTGAGGGCGACAAAGCCGGTGGCGCGCTCGGCGGCGGCGAGCAGCGTTGCGGCAGGCACTTCGAGCACGCCCATCATATGTTCGATGTGCGCGCCTTCCACATCGCCGGGATCGAGCGCGGCATTCGCGCCGGGGCAAACGATGATCTGGTTTTCGCCCTGCTCGGAGACGGCAATCAGGGCGACCCCGGTTGTCTCTCCATTGATATATTGGGTGGCCGACAGGTCGACGCCGCCGGCCCGCAGCAGTTTCAGCGCTTCTTCGGCCATATCGTCATTGCCGACGGCAGCGACCAGGCGGACATCCGCCCCCAGACGTCTTGCGGCGAGGGCCTGGTTGGCGCCCTTGCCGCCGGGGTGGCGCGCAAGGCGCGCATCGGTGACGGTTTCACCAGCCCGGGGCAGGGCTTTTCCGCTGGCGACAAAGTCCAGATTGACCGAACCAACAACCGTGATCATGGGGCAAGCCTCAGAATGTCTTCGATCCGTGCAAAGAAGGCATCGGCGTCAGCCTTCGTGACCCAGCGGTGGGGGCCATTTTTTGAGGGCCTGACTTTGGTGCGGCCAAATTCCTTGCCCGGCTTTGTGGTGACGGTGACGCGGGCGTTGACCGTCTCGAACAATTCCGGGGCCAGAAGCCAGGCGATGGTGGAGGGATCATGCATCGGCACTTTCGTGCCGGGGCGGGCGCGGGTTTCCAGATTGTTGGCCGCCGTCAACAACGCGGCCATCATGGCGGCGCGGGGGCCCGGGATCCGGGCGATGCGATCAATGCGGGCCTCAGTGGCGCGGACCTGATGGGTGGCGTCCAGGCTGAGAATGGTGGCGGGCAGGCCGGTTTCCAGCACGATGGCGGCGGCGTGGGGATCTGCAAAGACGTTGAATTCGGCAAAGGGCGTGATGTTGCCGCCCTCGACATCGGCCCCGCCCATGATGACGATTTCGCGGATATGGGCGGCGATGTCCGGCGCCATGACAAGGGCGCAGGCGATGTTGGTCATCGGGCCGGTGATGACGAGGGTGATGCTTTTTTCCGGCGCGGCTTTCAGCAGGCGGATTAGGGCGTCAACCGCATGGCCGGGCTGGAGGGGGGCGGCCGGCTCGAACACGTCGATGCCGTAGATGCCGCTTTCGCCGTGGAAGTCTTCGGCCGTGACGGGGGGGCGCAGCAGGGGGCGGGGGCAGCCGGCGAAGACGGGAAGGCCGGGCTTGCCCATAAGCTGCGCCATCATGCGGGCGTTGCGGCTGGTGAGGCGCAGCGGCACGTTGCCGGCGACGGTGGTGATGGCGCGCACATCGAAGCGCGGCGAGCCGAGCGCCATCATCAGCATGACGGCGTCGTCGATGCCCGGATCGCAATCGATAATGAGGGGCAGCGGGGCGGTCACGTGGCGCGGGATCTCAGCTCGTTCAGGAGCGCGGCAACATGGGGCGCCAGCGGCGGACTGTCCAGCGTTACGCCGAGGGCTTCCATCGCCATATCGCTGGTGACGCGCAGCTTCTTGCGGCCGGTGAGACGGGCGACCATGGTGCTTTCGGCATGGACGCGGCCTTCGGCGAGGAAGCTGTGCTGGAAGACCAGATGGGTGTCCTCCCAGCCGATCAGGCGGGTGTGAACCTCGAATTTCTGCGGATAGCGGAGCATGCGCAGATAGGTGAAGGATTCATACTGGATGACGGGCAGCCAGCCGCGCTTGCGGAAGGCCTTCAGGGCGCCGGTGCGGCCCATATAGTTCATGATCGCCAGATCGGTGAAGGAGGAGTAGCGCGAATTGGTCATGTGGCCCATCGGGTCCTGATCTCCGAGCCAGACGGCTGAGCGGATGATGTGCAGATCCATCAGATGGGTGTGCACGCGGCTGAAGAAAGCCGGCAGGAAGATTCGAAGGAACCGGAAGAATAGGTTCATGGCAGACGCACTCTACGCAAGGCGATGTTCACAAGCCCCTAATGGCCCGCCCGGGCACATTCTGGACGGACACGTCTATGCGAAGCCTGTGCCGGGATGGCAAGGCGCGCTGAAAGCTGGCGGCGGGGCGGATATTTACTCGGCCGGTTGGGGCGCGGGCGGGATTTCGGAGGTTTCCTGCTTCAGCCGGCGGGCGATATCTCCGGGAGAGCCCGTGCGGCGGGCCAGCAGGGTGTACGCCGTTGGCACAACGATCAGGGCGACCGTCACCGCCGCAAGCGACCCAAAGAGGATGACGATGCCGATGGCGATGCGCGTTTCAGCGCCCGCGCCGCTGGTGATGATCAGGGGCAGGGCCCCGGCAGCGGTTGTCAGGCCGGTCATCAGGATGGGCCGCAGGCGGGCAAGGGCCGCTTCCTTGAGGGCGGAGTCGAAATCCCGGCCTTCATCGCGCAGCTGGTTGGCAAACTCGACGATCAGGATGCCGTTCTTGGCCGCGATGCCAATCAGCATGATGAGGCCGATCTGGGTGTAGATGTTGAGTGTCTGACCCGTCAGCCAGAGGCCGAGGAGGCCGCCGGCCAGGGTGGCGGGCACCGAGAGCATGATGACGAGCGGGTGGATCCAGCTTTCAAACTGCGCGGCCAGGACGAGGAAGACGATCAGGAGGCCGACAACAAAGACAAAGGCGATGGAGGCGCCCGCTGAGCGGAACTCCAGAGACTGGCCCTTGAAATCGATCGTGGCTTCTGTGGGCAGCACGTCGCGGGCGATGCGTTCCATGCCGTCGAGCGCGGTGCCGAGGGTGACCCCGGGGGCGAGATCGGCATCGATGGTGATGGCGCGCACGCGGTTATAGCGGTTGAGCGTCGGGCTGTCGGCGAAGGGCTGAAGCGTGACGATGCCGGAAAGGGGGATCAGCTCGCCGGAGCGGGTGGAGCGGACATAGATGTTCTGAACATCGGTCGGCGTGTTCTGCTCTGAGCGTATGCCTTCGAGGATGACGTCATATTCCTCGCCATTGTCGATATAGGTGGTCACGCGGCGGGAGCCGAGCATGGTTTCCAGGGTTGTGCCGATTTCGGCCACGGTGACGCCCAGGTCGGCGGCGCGCTCGTAATTGATCTGGATCCGGTATTGCGGCTGGGTTTCCTTATAATCCCAGTCGATGTCGACGATGCCGGGATTATCCGCTTCCAGAGCGGCCAGGAATTCGTCCCGCCAGACCACAAGCTCTTCATAGGAAGGGCCGCCGATGACGAACTGAACCGGTTTGCCGCCGCCCCCGGAGAGACCCTGGCGCATCATGGCAAAGCCCCGGATGCCCGGCATGTCGGCCAGACGGCCATTGATCTCGTTGATGATGTCGTCGGCCGGGCGGCGCTCGTCCCAGTCTGCCAGAACGGCAACGACGTTGCCCTGATTGTAGGCCGATGCCGAGCCAAAGCCCGGCGCGCGGATCAGAAGGCGGCTGATTTCGCCCGATTCCGTGTAGGGCAGGAGGCGGCGCTCGATCTCGTCGAAATAGCGCTCCATATATTCAAAGGAGGCGCCTTCGGGCCCGCGGATCGACATGAAGAAGCTGCCGCGGTCTTCGCGGGGGGCGTATTCGCTGTCGAGATCCTGAAAAATGAACCAGCTGCCGGCCATGATGGCGAGAGTGGCTACGGCGATCACGATCGGGCGGCGGACGAGGAAATCGAAAATGCGGGAATACCCGCCCCGTACCTTGTCGAGTGTCTTGTCGATGCCTTGAGTGAACCCGGACAGAGCCCCGGTGCGGGATTCAGAATGGGGCTTGAGGATCTTCGAGGCGAGCATTGGCGACAGGGTGAGGGCGATGAGGCTGGAAAAGCCCACAGCGGCCGCAATGGTGACGGCAAACTCCGTGAACAGACGGCCGGTATTGCCTTCCATCAGGGTGATGGGGATGAACACCGCCATCAGAACAAGGGTCGTCGCAATGATGGCGAAGCCGACCTGACGCGAGCCGTTGAAGGCGGCAACCAGGGGGGATTCGTGTTCTTCCTGCATGCGCCGGTGGATGTTTTCCAGAACGACGATGGCATCGTCCACCAGCAGGCCGATGGCGAGGACGAGGGCGAGCAGGGTGAGCAGGTTCAGCGTGAAGCCGAGACTGTAGAGAACGATAAAGGTTGCGATCACCGAGACCGGCACGGTGATGGCCGGGATGATGGTGGTGCGGAAGCTGCCGAGGAAGAGGAAGATGACGAGCGTGACGAGCACCACGGCGATGCCGAGGGTGGTCCAGACCTCGCGAATGGAGGCTTCAATGAAGACCGAGCTGTCAAACGCGCGGTAGATTTGCATCCCGCTGGGCAGGGTGGCGTTGAGTTCGTCTGCGAGCGCCTTGGCGCCGCTGGCCACGTCGACGGTATTGGCGGTTGACTGTTTGACGATGCCGAGACCGACCATGGGCTCGCCATTGCCGCGAAACAGGGTGCGGTCGTCCACGGTGCCGCGTTCGACCCGGGCGACATCCCCGAGGCGGACGAGATAGCCTTCGCCTTCGGCAATTACGAGGCCGGCGAAGTCTTCGGCGGTCCGGAAAGAGCGGTCAATGCGGAGGGTGTAGTTGACGGCGCCCGATTCCAGGGTGCCGGCCGGGGCCTCGACATTCTCCGAGCGCAGGGCGCGTTCAACATCGCTCGCCGTCAGGCCGCGCGCAGCCAGGGCGCGCCGGTCGAGCCAGACACGCATGGCGTAATCGCGGGCGCCACCGACCTGGATGCGGGCGACCCCGTCAATGGCCGAGAAACGGTCAACCAGGAATCGGTTGGCATAGTCGGTCAGCTCGGGCGTTGACATCGTTTCACTGGCAAAGTTCAGCCAGAGGATGACGTCATCGTCTGCGTCGGCCTTTTCGACCTCAGGGGCATCGGCTTCCGGGGGCAGGCGGTCTGCCACGCTGGACACCCGGTCGCGCACATCATTGGCGGCGGCATCGATATCCCGGTTCACGTCGAATTCGATGGAGATATTGGAGCGGCCGTCACGCGAGCGCGAGTTGATGAAACGGACGCCGCCGATACCAGCGATACGCTCCTCGATCACCTGGGTGATGCGGGTTTCGACCACCGAGGCGGAGGCGCCGGGATAGTTGACGCTGATCGAGACGACCGGCGGGTCGATGTCAGGAAATTCGCGCAGGGGCAGTCGAGAGAAGGCCACCAGTCCGAACACGATCAGCAGGATCGACAGGACCGAAGCGAAAACCGGGCGTTTAACCGAAGTGTCGGAAAGAAACATCGCCCTAGTCCAGGTTCACGGCAGGGCCACCCACTGACCCGCCGCGCGCGGCGGGTTTGGGCTGGAGGATTCCTTGATCTGTAATGATGACGGGCGCCCCTTCGCGGACGCGCAGGGCGCCTTCGGTGATGACCATCTGGCCCGGGCTGAGCCCGGACACCACTTCGACGCGGCCATCCAGACGCAGGCCCGGCTCGATCTTCACACGGCGAGCAACGGTCTGCGCGCCGCTGGTCTCAGCGACCCAGACGAAGGTTTCCGGGCCGCGCGGCTGAAGCGCAACTTCCGGAACGGACAGGGCCCGGCGCGGCTCTGTCTCAAGATTGACGGACATATACATGCCCGACTTGAGGATCGCCTCAGGGTTTGGAACATTTGCGCGCACACGGATGGAGCGGGTGATGGGGTCGATGGCGTTGTCGATGGAGTCGACGGTGCCGGTAAACACCTGGCCGGGCAGGTCTCCGGTGGAAGCCTTGATCTCAAGGCCCGGGCGAAGCACCCGCAGGAAGTTTGACGGGACGGCAAATTCAAGCCGCATGACGCTGTCATCAATCAGGGTGGCGACAACATCGCCGGGGCCGACAAGCGAACCGACGCTGACACGGCGGAAGCCCAGAACGCCGTCAAAGGGAGCAACGAGAACGCGGTCATTCTGGCGCGACTGGACGGCGCGCAGCTGGGCAGCGGCGGCGTTCATATTGCGCCGCGCGGCGTCGAGTTCGGAGGTTGAGACCGCGCCCTGCTTGGCCAGCGGCTCGACGCGCGCAAAATCCTGATTGGCCTGAGCGAGATCGGCCTCGGCAGATTCAACCAGGGCAAGCTGTTCGCGCTGGGCCAGGGAGAGGAGGGTCTTGCCTTTCTTCACCCGGTCGCCGTCTTCAAAATAGACCGCTGTGACCCGGTCCGATGCGGTGAGGGTCAGCGCGACGCGTTCATTGGGCTCCAGCGTGCCGATCGCTTCCACGCGGTTGGCGAAGACCTGCTCGCGGATAGGCTCAGCAAAGACATTGCTGGGCGGGGGGGTGCGGCCCGCGCCGCCCGGGCCGCCGCCGCGCTGCTGCGTCAGGGCGGGGGTCGCGATCAGGATCGCGGCCACAACCGCCACGCCGGCGGCTTTGAGAATATTGGATCGGCTAAGCGTCAGCATCGGATTTCCCTATCCCGCCCTGAAGGCGGCGAGTTCTTCGTCGGTCCAGATACCGCCCAGGCTTCTGTAAGCCCGGACGGCGCGCCGGGCGGTTTCTGCCCGGTTAACCGCAACACGGTCTTCCGCGTCGAGCAGCGAGCGCTGCGCGTCGAGGACATTGAGATAACTGTCGAGCCCTTCCTGATATCTCAGGCGGGCAAGGTCGAGCGCCCGGCGGGCAGAAGCAAGGGCAGCGCCCAGATCCTCGGTCCGGCGGGTTTCAGATGCCAGATCCGTCAGCGCTGTTTCGGCGTCTGCCAATGCATCGAGCACTGTCGACTGGTAGTTGGCGATAATCCGGCCCGTGCGGGCGTCGGAGAGGTCAATATTGGCATAGACGCCGCGCAGGTCCGGGCCTGCCCAGCTGATGGCGGGGCCAAAGTCAAAGCCGATGCTTTCGTCACTGATCGCAACACCGGTGTTGCGAACGAGGCCGAGCAGGTTTGCGTTCAGGGTGATGCGCGGGAACAGATCGGCGCGGGCTGCTTCGCCGAGCGCGAGGGCCGCGCCAACCTGGGCTTCCGCCACGCGGATATCCGGGCGCCGGCGCAGGAGATCTTCGGGTGTGCCGGCCATAATCGGGGCATCGAGCGCCGGAATGAGGCCGGGGGAGCCGGCCAGCTGCTGGAGGAGGGCGCCTGCGGCGCTGGCGGGAGACGCGGTGAGGGCGGCCAGCCGACTGATGGCCGCTTCGCGGTCGGCTTCATAGACCGGGATGTTTGCCAGGGTTGTGCGGTACTGGGTTTCGGCCTGTTCAAGGTCGAGCTGGGTGGCGCGGCCATTGTCCACGAGCGTGCGGACCAGCTCCAGGCCTTCTGACTGTGTCTGCACATTTCGGCGGGCGACTTCCAGCCGGGCTTCGGCGCCGCGCAGGTTGATGTAGGAAATCGCCGTTTCGGACGCCAGGGTCACGGCAATGTCGCGGCGCAGCTCGCGGGCAGTGGCGGCGTCAAAGCGGGCAGCCTCGACCAGCGCGGCGATGCGGCCGAAGGCGTCAAATTCCCAGCTGGCAGCCAGGGTACCCGTGGCGCTGACCGTGAGGCGGTCGGCCAGGGCGCCGGTCGGGCGGCCGGCGGTGATCCCGGCGCGGCTGGAGGCGGTGGGACTGGCGCCAAGGAGGGCCAGGCGCAGGGCGGCTTCTGCTTCGGCGACGGAAAAGTCGGCGCCCCGGAGCGCAGGCGAGGTCTGGAGGGAGCTGTTGACGAGGCTCGCCAGCACGGGATCGGAAAATCCTGACCACCATTGTGAGGTGACCGGCTGGCTGCTGGCGCCGGCCCGGAAGGCGTCTCCAGCGGCAGGGGCGGCCTCCGCCACGGGCCTTTCCGGCACGGACGCGCAGCTCGCGATCATGAGCGAGAGCGCCGCTGCGCCAGACAGGCGCGCGCACCGGGAAACCAAACTCTGAGGCATTATTTTCCGAAGTAGACCAAGAATATTACCGATCAAGTCAACGCCGTGAGGTTTGCAGTTAACCCGCCATGCGTTTCCTTAAACGATTGAGGACGAAGATTCCGTCTATGATACTCTCACGTTTTCGTGATCTTTTTGCACATGCGAACAGCAAATTGCGATCTGAAGGCCGGAAATTCCTCTTCGTCCCTAGCACCTTTGCGGGGTAGACCCTAGCTACGGCTCTACCGGTCACATATCATTTTTTCGCCCGCCAAGACAG
>JBKBRT010000135.1:0-8368 GCA_046291585.1 Hyphomonas sp. | reverse complement strand
TATGGCCACAAGCGCACCTGGAAGATGGGCAGCGGCCCGCTGGGGGGGCGCAAGGCGACCGATCCCCACGACCCGCGCCGCTGGGCGGGCCGGAGCTTCTTCGACATGGATGATACGCCGGCAGCCGAGGAGCGCGTACACAAGCATCGCTCCAGCCTCCAGATGCGTGCCCTCCGGGAACTCGATCTTGAGACCGACGCCACGCCGGCCGAAATCCGGGCGCGCTACGCCGAGTATGTCCGCCGTTTCCACCCTGATTCCAACAAGGGTGACCGCTCCAGCGAGCACAAGCTCGACCGGGTCCTGCGGGCGGGTAAACTGCTCAAGGCGTCGGGCCTGATGAAAAGCTGAGCTGAGCTCGCTTTCCAAAAAAGAGTCGGCAACACTGTCGCCGGGCGCGGTCGCCTGGGTCACCGCGCCTTGCGCGTAGAGCGGCAATTGGCCCGCCTTCCCAATGCCCGGTCGCCGGATTCCACCCAGGCGGGGAATATCTGTCTGCGGAAAATATTCAGATCTGCCAATTCCCTACGCGGATGTCTTGGCGCGCGGATTTCCGATGCTCGCCGAAACCCCAGACAAATCTACAGAACATACCGGACATTCGTTTTGTAAGTGGCGTGCGTTTTATTCCGTACAAAAACTTGTTCGCCGTAACGATTCAGAGACTTTTCTGAAAGATTCGGGCAACAAATATTCGCTAAAGTGGAATCATCAAAACAAGAAACTATAATCCCAAGCTAGATAGGTAGAGTATGATGAGGAAACTCATGGCAGCGGCCGCCCTGGCGGTCAGCGCGCAGGCTGCCCACGCGGCCACGGCAAATGGCACGCTCGACGTTCAGGCAACAGTCGTCAACACCTGCGTCGTGCTGACAACGCCCGTCGTCTTCGCCAGTGTTGGTCTGGATGCGGTGACGGCCAATGGCTCAATCACCGTCAATTGCACCAATTCAAGCGCGTTCACGGTCGCCCTGGATGGCGGCGATTCCGGCGACATCAGCGCCCGAACGCTGAGCCACGCCACCCTGCCGGCGAGCTTCAACTATCAGCTTTATACGGATGCTGGCCGGACGACTGTCTGGGGCGATGGTGTCACCGGTACTCAGGCCAATGGAACGGGTCCTTCTCAGACCCTGACCGTCTATGGCGTGACTACCTCCACTCCCGACACGGCCGGCGCCTATGCTGATGAAGTTCAGGTGACGGTCACCTACTGAGGCAACTCAAGATGAGACACCTGGCTCTGCTCCTTCTGGGAGCTGTTTGCCTGCTGCTGCCTGCAACCGCGCAGGGGTTGGCAATTGCTCCGATCATGCTGAACGCCCCCGCAGACGGCGGGGCGACATCGCTCTCAGTCAGTTCTGCGCTCGGTCATGATGTGACGGTTCAGGTGCGGGTGTTCGACTGGACGCAGGCGGCGGGCGAAGATCAGCTTACGCCTGCCAAGGGTCTGCGGTTTGCGCCGGAAATCTTCACGTTGCGCCCGGGCACGTCTCAGATCATCCGGATGTCGGTGCCAGCCACTGGCGGGACCGGCGCCTGGCGGGTGGTGATTGATGAGCTCCCCGCGGCCGAGCCCGCGCAGGCGCCGAGCGCCGCGCAACTCTCCATCCGGCTACGCTATGTCCTGGCCATGTTTGCGGGGGCGCCGGCCTCGGCGGAGGCGTTGGATGCCCGCCTGGACGAAGAGGCTCTGACGCTCAGAAACACAGGCCCAGGCTGGCTGCGTTTGCATAACCTTTCCCTACAGACAGCGTCCGGCGCAGTGATGCCGGCTGATGCCGGGATCGTTTATCTTCTTCCCGGCAGTGAGCTGGATCTTGCGCGGCCGGCGGGCGCGGAAGTCAGTATGCTGAATTATCATGTGGCTGGCGAACCTTTTGCTGCCCCGCTCAGACCGGGGAAGTGAGGGGGAGGCAGAAATCTGGCCTGGCAGCCCTGGCCCTGCTGCTGGGGGCCGGGCCGGTCGCTGCCGCGGCGCCGGTGACGGGGGCTGCGCCCTCTGCGTCACATCAGGGCCTCTCGCTGCTTGTGGAGGCGCGCATCAATGGCGCCCCGGTGGACGGTCTCGTCGCCGTGGACCTCGTGACTGAAGCGTGTACGCAGATCGAAACGCGCCCTCTGCGCAATGCAGGCCTGATCTCCGAAACGACAGCTGCTGTCTGCCTTCAATCGGTTAAGGGTATTGAGTTCAGCCTGGATCAAAGCGCGGCCCGGCTCGATATCTACGCGGCCCGCGCGCCGCCGCCGCGCCGCGTTCTGTTCGAGCGCCAGCAATATGCCAAGCCGCTTTCCGGCGTGATGGGGGCGTACGGACTGTCCGCCCAGCGCGTCGAGGATCGCTCCGGCAGCATTCATAATGCCTTTGGCGATCTGTCGGTGACACTGCACACGCCCCAGGGCCGATTTCAGAATGACATGGTGGCCAGATATGGTGAGGGGGCAGGGCAGGCGCGCCGCCTGCAGACGGTTTACGAGCGGGACTTTCCGGAAAATCTCACCCGGCTCAGCATCGGCGACAGTTTCACGCGAACGCCGCGCTGGGGGCGCATCAATGCCATTGCAGGCGTGCAGTATGGAACTGACTTTTCAATGGACCCGCATGACAGCTGGCGGCCCTACCGGACCTTGCAGGCCTTGCTCCGCCAGCAGTCAGAAGTGGATGTCCGGGTAAATGGGGTCGTTCGTCAGAAGCGGAGCGTCGAGCCGGGATATACCCTTTTCGAGATCAACCCGGAGATTGGCCTCAACGAAGTGGAAGTGGTGATCAACGAAGCCAACGGTTTGAGCCGCATCGAAGATTACAGCTTCTTCTCCTCGCCCGATTCCCTCGCCGTCGGAGTGACGGACTATTCGGTGAGCGCCGGGGTGCCCCGGCGGTTTTCAGGCATCTCTTCAGAGTATGACGAGGCGGTTGTTGCAAATGCTCTTGTCCGGCGGGGGCTCAGTGATCGGCTTACGGCAGAGGCGTATTCGGAGCTGGGCAAGGGGGGCGGGCTCCTGGGCGGCGGCGGACAGATGGCAGCCGGAAAGATCGGGATACTGAGCCTGGCAGCCGGGGTCAGCCGGAATGAAGCAGGCCGCGCCGGCCGTCTTGTATCAGCGGGATTTGAACGCAACACACGCCGGGCATCGCTTCAGCTTCAGGCGCGCTTTGCAGATTCAGACTACACCGATGCTGTATCTGTGCTGGGCGCGGCGTTTCCGGATCGCTCGATCCGCGCCAGCGGCGGGGTGTACACACCGGCAGGCTCTTTCCGCGCGGCCTATGTCGAGGAAGCCGATAAAGTTCTTCGTGATCGGCGCTTCCTGTCGTTTGGATGGGAAAAGCCGTTTCAGGGAGAGCGCCTGGCATTTTCGGCGAGTGCCTATCAGGACTTTTCGCGGAACGAGACCGGCTTTGCCATCAGCCTGCGGGCGAGCTTTGGGCCGTATAATGCCGGCGGCGGTTATCAGTCTGCCGGTGGCCGGGAGGCGACCAGCGTGCAGGTCAGCCGCGCCCGGGCGCCGGGTGAGCGGATGCAATGGGCGGCCCGCGCCGCTGACGGGGAGGCGGGGGCGGCGTATCAGGGCGACCTGGTCGCGGACCTCGGCGCGGCGGATCTTGTCGTCAGTGGCGGGGTCTATGGTGAGACAAACCAGGTCATGGCCGGGGTCCGGGGCGGCTTTGCCGCAATGCCCGGAGGACGCTCGCTCCAGCGTCACACGACAGGCGCCACCGCCATCGTCCGTCTGCCGGACCTCAAGGGGCTTCCCATCTACAAGGACAATCGCATCGTCGCGGTTACCGGAGAGAACGGCGTCGCCATCATTCCCGGCGTGCGCCCTTATGAGATCAACACGCTGAGCCTCCGGCCGGAGGACATCCCCCTCGAATATGAAGTGGGTGACTTCGATGCCCGCTTCATCCCCCGGCGCGGCCTGTCGGAAGTGCACTTTGATGTCCGCCGCGAAACGGTTCTGGCCTTCACGGTGACCCTGGAAAATGGCGCGGATCTGGCACCTGGCAACCGGGTCGAGCTTCTCCGGTCAGGCATGCTCTGCCCGGTCGGATTGGAGGGGCGTGTTTACTGCTCGGTTGCAGAGGACAGTGACACGGTGGCGGTCACCACCCGGGAGGGCCGGTTCGTTCAGGCCGTTGCCGCCGTCCGCAGCAGCGGCGAGATGCGGCTGGTGCCCGAGCAACGCCTGAAACTGGCAGGAGTTGACTGAATGTGGCGCCTGATTGTCCTGTTTTTGTCCCTGAGTGTCCCGATTTGTCCGGCTTTGGCGCAGGGATGCAGTGTGTCGGCGCCGGCATTGAGCTTCCCGAGCTACAACGCATTTTCAGGAAACCCCTCAACCACCAACACAACCCTCACGGTCGGCTGCACCAGTCTTCTGATGCTGGCCATAAGCTATGAGGTCCGCCTGGGGGGCGGCCAGTCGGGCAATATTCTGGGCCGCAGGCTCAGGCAGGCCAGCTCCGGCAATGAATTGAACTATCAGGTCTACACGCCCTCGGCGCAGGTGTGGGGAAATGGAACGCAGGGTCAGTCTATCTCCGGCTTCTTCCTCCTGGGAATCGGATACCGATCAGCAACGCACCAGATCACCGGAACGATCCCCGCCGGCCAGCAGGTGAATCAGGGGACCTATAACGACGCCCTGGTGATGACGATCATCTACTGAGCGGCCTCGGCCCGTTTCATCCGCTTGCGTCATGGCCGCATGGACATCGGGCGCGCAAAATGGTGAAAGCACGCAATAACGGAATCGGGGCCATTTTTGCGCCCACACAGGATGACAGAACGATGAGCAAAGGCTTGGTAACGCTGGTTGGTGGCTCGGGATTCATCGGGCGCTATGCCGCGCGCGCGCTGGTCGAGCAGGGGTGGCGGGTGCGCGTTGCCTGCCGCCGCGTGCATACAGCCATTGATGTGCGCCTGGCGGGTCCACCCGGCTGGGTCGATGTGGTTCAGGCAAATATCCGCGACCGCGCATCGCTCGAGCGCGCCCTGGATGGCGCAGACGCCGTGGTCAATCTCGTCGGCATCCTCTTTGAACATGCCAGCCAGACCTTTGAAAGCGAGCATGCCAGTGGCGGCGCGCTGCTGGCCGAGGTGGCCAAAGAGAAGGGCATCAAGCGTTTCGTGCAGATTTCAGCCATCGGGGCCAACCCCGATTCCCGGTCGCCCTATGGGCGCAGCAAGGCTGCCGCTGAGGCCGCGATCCGAGAAGTCTTTCCCTCAGCGGTGATCCTGCGCCCGTCGATCGTGTTCGGACCCGAAGACCAATTCTTCAACCGGTTTGCGAATATGGCCCGGTTTGCTCCTTTCATGCCGGCCATCGGCGGCGGCAAGACAAGGTTCCAGCCCGTGTATGCCGGGGATGTCGCGGCGGCCATTGCGGGCGCGGTTGAACGCGAAGACGCAGCTGGCAAAACATTCGAACTCGGCGGGCCGCGCAGCTACAGCTTCAATGAACTCTACGACATCATCCTGAAGATCATTGATCGGCCACGCTTCAAGATCCCGCTTCCGTTCTTCATTATGCGCCCGGCGGCCTACATTGCTGGCGCTGTCTGGCGGTATGTGCCACCTTTCTCTTGGGGCCTGTTCGGCGGTCCGCCAATATCGGGGTCACAGGTCGAGATGCTCGCCTATGACAATGTCGTCGCGGAGGGCGCCCTCGAAATTGGCGATCTTGGCGTTGCGCATCTGGAATCGATCGAGGCGATTGTGCCATCTTACCTGTGGCGCTTCCGTCCTTATGGCGAGTTCCACAAGGCGAGCGAAGCCTGATTTCAGCTTAGGGTGCCGGCCACGATGGGTGAGGTCGCCAGCAAGGCGATGCCCAGGGCAAACCGGTAGAGCACGAAGGGCAGAAAGCTCATCTTGCGCAACAGCGCCATCAGAAGACCTATCGACGCATAGCCCGTCACAAAAGCCACGGCCGCCACGATCAGGCCATCGGTGATGGTGGCGCCTGTGCCATCGGGAGGGGCGGTTGCGAGCCCCATCAGTCCATAGAGGCTGACAGCGGCAAGGATTGGCGCCCCGATCAGCATCGAAAAGCGCGCAGCTTCCACGCGTTCATACCCCAGCGCGCGCGCGGCAGTCATGGTGATGCCAGAACGGCTTGTCCCGGGAATAATGACGGCAACCAGCTGGCTGGCGCCTATCAGAAAGGCGTCGCGAAGGGTCATGTCTCCCTCTGTGCGGGATTGCCCGCCTTTGGCATCGGCCCACCAGAGCAGGGCGCCAAAGAGAATGGTGGATGCCGCAACAGCGTAGACGCTTCGCAAGGCCGTCGAGATGCCTTCGGGCATAAACTGCTCGTAGATCACCGCGCCGAGAAGCGCAAAAGGAGTTGCAACGAGAATGCAGAGTGCCAGCCAGGCGCCCGCGGAAAGCGGCCGCCTGGTGACTGGCGCGCCTACCAGTTCAAATCCGCCCATCACCGCAGCCGCCACATCCTTCCGGAAATAAAGCAGCATTGCGATCAGCGTTCCCGCATTGGAGGCGGCATTGATCAGCAGTTCGTCGCGCCCGACGAGACCCACAAAATCGGAAGCCAGCAGGACGTGCGCTGATGACGAGATGGGCAGCCATTCCGTGATGCCCTGAATGATGGCGATGAAAAACAGCTGAAGAATCGACATGGCGCCTGCGGTACCCGCTTATCCGTTTACACATCGCTACCGCAGTTCTGCAGAGAAAAGCAGGCTAAAATATACGTATCGTTTAGATACTAAAAGGCACTGCAAGCCCGCCATTCCCTTCCGGAAGGAGAGGAAATGTGAGGGGTGAATATTGATATGATATATATAAATGTTCGCGGCGCTTGTGGGGTCCGAAACTGAGTTTATAGGGAGTGCTCGAGCAATATTGGGGCAAGCCTATGGCCGAGCGTATGCTGAAGTTCACCAAAGTTTCCCGGGCCATGCCCGAGAAGCGCAGCGCCAAAGAGCGCGCGGAAGACTTTCGTGAAATCTATGGGGAATTTTCTGCAGACGCGGCCAAAGCGCAGGCGAGCCGCTGCTCGCAATGCGGCGTTCCGTTTTGCCAGCAGGGTTGCCCGCTCCAGAACAACATCCCCGACTGGCTGAAACTTGCGGCCGAAGACAGGCTGGAAGAGGCATGGCGCGTTTCCTCAGCAACGAACAACATGCCCGAGATCTGCGGCCGCATCTGCCCGCAGGACCGCCTGTGCGAAGGCATATGTACGATCGAGCAATCTGGTCACGGCACGGTGACGATCGGATCGGTTGAGAAGTACATCACAGATACTGCCTGGGCTGAGGGCTGGATACAGCCTATCAAGCCTCCGCGGGAACGCAGCCAGTCGGCGGGTATCATCGGTGCCGGTCCCGGCGGCCTCGCCGCAGCCGAGCAGCTTCGCCGGAAGGGCTACCAGGTGACGGTCTATGACACGTATGATCGCGGCGGCGGCCTGCTGATGTATGGCATTCCCGGCTTCAAGCTGGAAAAATACGTCGTCGAGCGCCGCATTCAGCATCTTGAGGCTTCCGGCATCGCCTTTCGTTTCAATACGCGCATTGGCGCTGATGTGTCGCTCGCCGACCTTCGCGCCCGGCACGACACCGTCCTGATCGCCACGGGCGTATACGCGGCAAAAGATCTCAAATGCCCCGGAGTCGGCGCAGAAGGTGTCGCCGCTGCGCTCGATTATCTTACCGTCTCCAACAAGATTGACCTTGGAGACAGGGTGGACGCGTTTGAATCCGGTGTACTCAACGCGGAAGGTAAGCGTGTTGTGGTCATTGGGGGCGGCGATACAGCGATGGACTGTGTGCGCACGGCTATCCGCCAAGGCGCCAAATCAGTCACATGCCTATACCGGCGCGACCGCGCGAACATGCCCGGCTCGCAGCGCGAAGTTCAGAATGCGGAAGAGGAGGGGGTCGTGTTCGAATGGCTCGCCAATCCCGAAGCCATTATCGACAGCAAAAGCGGCAAGGTAAAAGCTGTGCGGGCCAGCCGCATGAAGCTCGGCGAGCCCGATGCTTCGGGCCGGCAGTCCCCGGTCAAAACCGGCGAGACGTTTGATGTGAAGGCAGATATGGTGATCAAGGCGCTCGGCTTTGATCCGGAAGATCTGCCGGCTCTGTTCAATGAGCCCTCTTTGACGGTGAACCGCTGGGGCGCTGTCCGGGTTGATTATGCGACCCTCGAGACAAGCCTGCCGGGCGTATACGCCGCTGGCGATATCGTGCGCGGTGCGTCACTTGTCGTATGGGCGATCAAGGATGGCCGCGACGCGGCCGAAGCAATGCACCAGGCAATGAAGGCCGCTGAGGCGGCAGCAAAAGTGGCGGCGGAGTAAGTTAGATGTCAGACTATGTGACGAAATATGAGCAGAACCG
>JBKBRT010000293.1:0-2071 GCA_046291585.1 Hyphomonas sp. | reverse complement strand
TCGCCGTCTTCATCCGGGTTCGCCCAGAGGGAGAGTTCGGGGATCACGATGCGGCGGGCGGCGACGTCGATGACGGGCACATCGGCGCGGGTCAGCGGGACGTAGACGGTCGACTGGGCGCCGGGGATTTCGATTTCCAGAAGATCGTCGGAGCCGAAATTCTGCACGGCGCGGACGGTGCCTTCGGGTGCGTCGCCGACAGTGTAAACGGGCATGCCGATCAGGTCTTCAAAGTAGAACTCGTCCTCGTCGGCTTCGGGCAGGCGGTCGCGGGAGACGTGGAGCAGGCAGCCGCGCAGGGCGTCCCACTCTTCTTTCTGCAGGCTTTCCTTCGGGCGGACGATGAAATGATCCTTGCCCGGGCGCGCGGTGACAGGGGTGAGCAGGACCTTGCCGGCTTCGTCCATCAGCGGGCCATAGGTGAACAGGGCATCGGGATCGGCGGTGAAGCTTTTCACCCGAACCTCGCCGCGAACACCATGGGCGCCCTTCAGGACGCCCATGGGTATCAGTCTTTGTGTCATTAAATCTGCGCTCATGGCGCGCTTGTTAGCGGCAAACGACGTCGGAGAGAACGGGGCCCGGTGCTTTATAGACTGCTTCATAAAAGCCGACGCTCTGGCAAAAGCGGGTGGCTGCGCCGGACCCGTCACTTATGCGGCGGCCGTTATAAGTGGGGGCCGGGAAAAAGACCGTCTGTTCCCCCTGGAAACCGTCGCGGGTATCGCGGATCGGCGGGGGCGCGGGCGTTACCGGGCGCCGCCAAGGGCCTTCGCGGCGCACATCATAGCGGCGGAAGGACGTGATCTTGTCGTTCAGGCCGATGTTGCTGAGACTGCCGGTGGACGCGTCCAGCAGCTCGCACTGGCCGCGATAGTCGGCGTCCTCACAGACCAGCCAGGTGCCGCGATTGATCATCACCGAGCTGGCCGTATCATTGAACCGGAACTTGGAGAGATTGGCCTCGCCCTCGTCAAAGCCGAGGAAGGGCCCCGAATAATTGCCATCTGCAAAGAAGGCGATGTCATAGCTGCGCGGACCTTTGTCATACGGGACGCGCTTGGCCGACGAAATGGCGCCCGAGAGGCCTATTTCTCCGAGATTGCGGACGGTGCGGTCAATATATTCGCAGCGGCCCTTATAATTGCCATCGGCGCAGACCATCCAGACGCCGCCGCGCACCTCGATGCTGCGGGCCTGGTCGTTGAAGCGGATCGTATTGAAGTTGGGCTGGTCGGCGGTGAGCTCGACCGCAGAGCCGCGCAGGTTGGTATCCGAAAAGAGCGTGATGCCGGGCGGGCCCGAGGGCGCATCGGGACGTCCGCCCCCGCCGCGCTGGGCCAGAGCTACCGGGCTGATGGCTGCGGCAGCAAGACCGGCGGCGAGCAGCAGGCGGGTAAGTTTACGGGTCAACATGAGCAGCGCTCCTCCAGTTTTGTCGAGGATAGGCATGGCACGGGCCATCTGAACAGTTTGCGCAGACTGTGTTGGCCCCTGTTCAGGTGTATCTGCGCCAGATGTGAAAAGACCGGCGCCCATGGGACGCCGGCCTTTTCAGGAGATGCGCGAGGCGCTGAAGATCAGGCTTCGCTGGCTTCTTCGGCGGGGGCTTCTGCTGGGGCAGCGGCGGCCTCAGCGGCAGCAGCGGCCTTGGCTTCAGCCTTGTCAGCCCGCTCTTTGGCGCGCTCCTGGGCTTTCTTGCCGGGCTCGGCTTTCTTCGGGTTGTTGCCATGGGTCCAGGCCACAACGGGCTTGCCTTCAACTTCGACCTTGGAGAGGAAGCGCGCGACGCGGTCAGTCGGCTGGGCGCCTTTCTTGATCCATTCGGCGGCTTTCTCTGCGTTGACCTTCACGCGGTCGCCGGAGTCTTTGGCCAGACGCGGATCATAGGTGCCGATCTTCTCGATGAAGCGGCCATCGCGCGGGGCGCGCGCGTCAGCCACGACGATCGAATAGAAGGGGCGTTTTTTCGAGCCGCCACGGGCGAGCCGGATTTTGAGTGACATTTGGAGGTCTCCTGTAAAGTCTTGTCTCTCGGGGTTTCTTACTCGGCCTCTTGGCCGCGAATTTG
>JBKBRT010000292.1:0-2082 GCA_046291585.1 Hyphomonas sp. | reverse complement strand
CGCGAAGCTGCGCGCCGGGCACAGCTGCTGCCCTTCATCGACAGTCTGCCGGATGGATGGAACACGCGCGTGGGCGAGCGCGGCCTGAAGCTTTCGGGCGGAGAGAAACAGCGCGTCGGCATTGCCCGGGTAATCCTGGCCAACCCCGCGATCCTGGTGCTGGACGAGGCCACCAGCGCGCTCGACAGTGCCACCGAAGCGGCGGTGCAGGAGGCGCTGGAAGAAGCGTCCGCTGGCCGCACGACGCTGGTCGTGGCCCACCGCCTGTCCACGGTTGTCTCTGCCGATGAGATCATCGTGCTGGAGGCCGGCCGCATCGTGGAGCGGGGAACGCATGAGGCGCTGCTGGCAAAAGGCGGCAAATATGCTGATATGTGGCATCTTCAGGCGCATCGCGCCGAACCGGCTGAAATTCTCAGCTGAATGAGACCTGTAGAGGAGGCAAGCCGATGAGCGAAGAGACCGAGCGCCAGTCGTTGCCGTGGATGATTGCCGGATTCGACTGGGAAGCCGTTGCGGCCGCAGCGGGCGCCTTTCTGGCAGCCTTGCTGCTGGGCTGGATCTGGGCGCCGCTGTTCTGGATCGGCTTTGCGGCGATGGCGATTGCGCTGGCAGCCGGGCGCTGGTCGCGGCGGACCCCGCCGGACCTGGCTTATGGCGTCGTGGCGCCGTGTGACGGGGTGGTGGTCTCGGTCGGCTATGGAGACGCGCCTGCGGCCCTGCGCCTGAAGGGCGAAAGTCTGGTGCGCGTTCGCATCGCCTCGTCCCCGGTGTCGACCAACAAGCTGTATGCGCCGATGGCCGGGGGCGTGGAAATCGTGTCGCTCCAACAGGGCGAGGCGCGCCAGCCTTTCGCCCTGAAAGCGGATGAAGAGGGGCTCACGCGGGCCTTCATCACGTTCGAGAGCCAGGGCGAGCAGGCGGGGGTCGTTTTGACAACCGGTGGTCTTGGGCCCCGGATTGAACTGATGGTGGATCATGGCGATGTGGTGCGGCTGGGGCGCAGCTTCGGCACGCGGCGCCTCGGCGGGTGGTGTGATGTCTATCTGCCGGCCGATATTCGCACGCACGTCTGGGCCGGTCAGACGCTGACCGGCGGAGAGACGGTGATTGCGCATTTCCGGTCTTCCATCGATGAGGACGTAGAGGAAGCCGAGGCGGTGTATTCCAGCTCGACCCTCCAGGCCCCGCGTACTGTGCCGGGCGCGCCAGTGCCGGCGATGACCGAACCGTCTGCGCTGGAAGAGATCGGCGAGGAGCTCGCCGATGACATGATCGAGGACGACTATCCTGAGCCAGACGAAGTCTCCGCGCCGGAAGACCCGGCGGCGATTTTCGCCCGGTTGCGGGAAGCAGCCCGAAAGCACGGCGAAGGCGATTGACCCAGAAAAAACCCCTCCCGAGACGGAGGGGTTTTTGCTTGCGCGAGCAACGGCGCCCGGAACGCGCCCTATCCAACATTTCCCCCCCAAACCTGCAGCGCCCCCGCGATTTCCAGAAATCTCATCCACCCCCTCCGGGAATGGAGGTATACTCCTTCCCATGACGCCCCAGATCGCCCGCCTCTATGCCCATGTATTGCCGGTCTTCTGGCCATACCTCTGGCTGCAGCTGCGCTGGATCTTCAAACGTCAGGATAAGGAACTCCGCACCCTCCTGATCTCCGTGACAAAATGGGGCCAGGTCCACATCGTCCAGCTGGGCGACCATTGGCGCGCCTATCGCAAACCGGCGCCCGTAAAGCCCGGCTGGGATGATCCCGTATGGCAGAGCCATATATCTCCGAACCTTGCAGGCGTGTTTCTGGAGGACTCCCAAACCCTTCTGGCTGGCAATCCCTCAACCCCGAACGCTTGTGCAACCGGTCACATAGGTAACATTTGAGACCGGGCAGATGGGTGACAGTTTTCAGGGTATGTTCCTTGGCCGGCTGGGTTTGATGCGGTTCATGCGTTTCTTCGGGTCGATGTGTCCCAGGAGGATGGGACCGAAGTAGACTTCGTATTGGTCTTCGCCTTTCCGGAAGAGGCCGACCCGCTCGCCGATCAGCACTTCGGAGATGAAGGGTTCGGCGCCGCGCCA
>JBKBRT010000291.1:0-2083 GCA_046291585.1 Hyphomonas sp. | reverse complement strand
TTGCGCCCTCTTTCTTCAGGGGCTTCTTGGGGTTGCGGCCTTTGGTCTGCGCAAACTCCGTCCACAGCCAGAGCAATGCGCGGTCTGCGCTCTGCCACTGATCTTCATCAATTGTTCGCGGGAGAAAGCGTTGAATGTTTGATCCTTCGGGCGTGACGCCGCCGCCGATCATCTCTGCGATCGAGCCTGTGACCACGACCGCCGGTAGCGCCGGATCGAGCACCGCGCGCGCGCGCTTCATGGCCGCTTCGGTTCCGTGTTGGCCAAGCTCTTCTTCGCCGAGCCCCGTCACGACAATTGGCAACTCATGCGGCGGGAGCGCGTCTGTGTAATGGAGCACTGACGTGACCGGCAGATTCTCGCAACCGACCGGCCCGTCGATAACGACCTGCAGGCCCTTGATCGCGGTAAAGACATATACCGCGCCCCAATAGCCTCCTGCCCTGTCATGATCCTGGATCAGCATCCTGTGGGTGCCTCCAGATTGGCCGCCTGCCGGGCACGGGCCGCGAGCTTGCGCGTCTGGTGTTCACGGAAGTCGGAATGAGTGTCAGGCGTGCCCCGCCAGATACCTGCAGTATCGCCTGAGCCGACGCCCTCAAAGAAGGCTTTCATGTCATCAAAGCGGGCCTTGCCGGCAATGGCCGAGTTGACCACATCTGCCAAAGACCCCGCCCCGGCCGGGCCCATGAGGGGGCGGGCGGAAATGAGGTTTGTGAAGTAAAGCGCGGGAATGGCGGCTTCCTTGGCCTTCTGAACCACAGGCGTGGTGCCGATGGCGAGATCCGGGCGGAACTCCCTGAAGGCATCAAGATCCTGCTCCAGCGATGCGCGGAACTGTACATGCACGCCTTTCGCCTCAAGCCATTCCCTGTCTGGATCAGACCAGCGCGTGCGCGGCAATGCAGTGCCGACATAGCGAACGTCTGCGCCGCTCTCAATCAACAAGCGCGCGACGAGCAGCTCTGAGCCTTCATAGCCCGAAAGTGTTATCCGTCCCCGGATCGGTTTGGCAAGCAGCGCTTGCGTGATGATCCGGCCGAACTGGTTGCGCGCGGCATCGACCTTCGCGGTGGGGACGGCAGCGGCCTCCCCGATGGCTTTAAGCCATGCGTCCGTGCCTTCCGCGCCGACGGGCGCTGACCCAACGACCGGGCGGCCAGCGGCCTCAAATTCCCGGACTGAAGCGGTATAAAAGGGGTGAACGGCGGCCACTACAGCGCCGTCCAGAGCCGTGTAAAGTTCCCGCCATTCTCTTGTCGGAACAACAGCGCCCGCAGCAAGACCCAACGGCTCAAGCAATCTTCCGATCATCACAGGATCGACCGGGAACATCTCGCCCAGCAATGTCACTTTGGGGAGATTTGCGGTATCCCCCGATGCGCGCCGGACCGGGCCCGCCTCGGCCTCTTTTCGGGCATAGGAGAGCATGGCGGCAGCCAGAACGTCTTTTGCCTCAGCATGGGTGGGAACACCGAAGCCCGGCACATCGATCCCGATAATACGGACGCCGTTGATTTCGTCCGGCAAAAGACGAAGCGGCACGCCTGACGCAGTTGGCACACAGAGGTTTGTGATGACGATCGTATCGTATTTTTCCGGGTCAGCGGTCTTTTCCACCGCTTCCTTGATGTCTTCAAACAGCTTGCCGGTGACCAGGGTTTCGGAATTGAATGGGACGTACCCGACCGATCTCTTGGCGCCATAAAAATGCGATGTGAAGGTCAGCCCATATACGCAGCAGGCTGATCCTGAGAGGATGGTTGCCGTGCGCCGCATCCGCAGTCCCACGCGCAGCGAGCCAAAGGCCGGGCACATGCTCTGGGGCTGATCATGGGGTCCCTGAGGATAATCGCGCGCAAATCCATCGAGCAGTTCGCTGTTGCCGGCGGCCGCTGCGGCCTTCTTGAGTTCATCTTTTCCGGCATGACAGCCCGGCGCTTCAACGGCCGGAGCCGGCGCGGCTGAAACAGGCGCTGACGGCTGCGCCAGACGCGTACGGTTTTCAAGAAGGGTAACCCGTTGGCCAGCCATCAATCTCAAAGCTCCTCGTAGATAACTTCGAGGGAACGCTTGTCAGCGT
>JBKBRT010000290.1:0-2089 GCA_046291585.1 Hyphomonas sp. | reverse complement strand
GCGCCCGGCGTACAACCCAGCGCGAGGTAAAAGTGGATGCGGTTGTCCTGCGTCGCCGGGTTGGGATGGCACGTGCCCACCCACACCATCTCGCGCGCCGCATAGCCCGTCTCCTCCCGCAGCTCCCGCGCGCCCACTGCGGCCCAGTCGCTCTCCCCCGGATCAGCCACGCCCCCCGGCAACCCCGTCAGGATCACCCGCGCCGCATGGCGATACTCCCGCACGAGCACGATATTGCCCGCCACCGTCACCGGGATCACCGTCACCCATTCGGAGAGCTCGGTGACATGATAGGCCTCAACGATATGCCCATCCTCCCGCTGGCAACGGTCGGTGCGCAGGCCCATGAAACCGTCTTTCATCACCTGCTTTGAGGAGAGGATCGTCCAGGGCTTTATACTCATTCTGAAGGTGCCTTCAGATGCCGGTCGAGAAACTCCATCCGTGTCCGCATCAGATGCAGCTGCTGAGCTTCGCCCTGAACGCCGTGGCGCTGGCCGGGATAGGTCATCAGCTCGAAAGGCTGGCTGCGCGCCTGCAATTCGGCCATCAGGCGCGTGGTGTTGTCAAACGTCACATTGTCGTCCGCCATCCCGTGGATCAGTAGCAGAGGCCCGGTCAGCCCGTCGATGTGCGCAAATACGCTGGAGGCGTGATAGCCGTCAGGGTTCAGCTGCGGCGTGCTCATGTATCGCTCCGTATAGAACGTATCATAAAGCGACCAGTCGGTGACCGACGCGCCCGCAATCGCGGCCGCAAACGTCCCCTCCGGCGCCTGCGCCGCGGTCATCAGCGTCATGTATCCGCCATAGCTCCAGCCCTGAATGGCAATCCTGTCGCCATCCACAAAGGGCTGCTGTTTGAGCCACTCGACCCCCCTCAGCTGGTCGCGCACCTCCGGCCCGCCCGTCAGAAGGTGGATGACATCCTCAAACCGCTTGCCCCGGTTCCAGGTGCCGCGATTGTCCAGCCGAAACACGATATAGCCTTCATGGGTCAGGAACTGATCGCTCAGTGGCCGCCAGTCATGGCTGACACGCTGCACATGCGGCCCGCCATAGACGTCCACAATCACCGGATATTTCTTCGACGGGTCAAATCCCGGCGGCTTCTGGATCGAATAGTAAAGCGCCTGATTGTCCTCGGCTGCAATCGTGCCGAACTCCGGCACGGTGTGCGAGATCAGATAAGGCGTATACGGATGCTGTGCGTTCAGCGCATTCTCGTTGATCCAGGCCACGCGCGACCCGTCCGCATTGTAAAGCCCGGTCTGGGGTGGCTGCGTCGGCGATGAAAATGTGCCGATATAGCTCTTCGCGCCGGCCCCCATCGAGACTGCCCAGCTCCCGCCCTCCGGCGTAATCCGGCGCACTTCCGGACTTTCCGGCGACAGCGGCACCGCATAAAGATGCCGCTCCAGCGGGGTATCCTTGAAGCCGGTGAAATAGATCGTCTGCGTCTCCGGATCGAACCCGGAAATATCGTTCACAACCCAGTTCCCGGAGGTCACCTGCCGCATGTCGCCGTTCGAGGCGTCGCGCCAATAGATGTGGCGATACCCGTCCAGCTCATGCGTCACCAGAAGACCGCCACCGGGCAGCGCAATGAAATCATTTGTCAGGTTTACCCACCGCGCCTGTTCCTCCGTAAACGGAGACCAGATGCGCCAGGGCAGGCCATCGGTGCGATTGTAGCGGATCTCCGTCTGCGCCCGGTTCACGGTCTGGAACCAGAGACTGCCATGCGCCCAGTTCACACGCGCCAGATAATCATCAGGCCCCACAGAACTGATCTTGCGCGTGGTGTTCTCTTTCAGGTCGGCCACCCACAGCGCCACCTTCGCATTCGGCCGCCCCGCGCGCGGATAGCGCTGGTTGATCACCGTCACCTGATCGGCCGCAATGTCAAAACGCGGAATGATATCCACCCCGCTTTCGTCCACCTCGGTAAAGGCAATGTAACGCTCGTCCGCGCTCCACCAATAGCCGGTATACCGGTTCATCTCTTCCTGCGCGACAAACTCGGCCACGCCATAGCTGATCGCGTTTTCCGGCTGCGCTTCAGGCGAAATACGCGTCTCGGCGCCGCT
>JBKBRT010000134.1:0-8478 GCA_046291585.1 Hyphomonas sp. | reverse complement strand
GCTGTGTCGATGAGTTCGCACACATCAGTCGGGCGGGGGGCCAGCGTCTGCTTCTGCGAAAAGGCGAGGAGATGGCGTACGAGGCCCGCCGCGCGCTCGGCAGCTTCCTCAATGATACCCGCCAGTTCCTGCTCCTCTCCCCTGCCCTCGAGCCGGTATGTCAGGGCTTCCGAACTTCCAAGGATTACCGTGAGCAGATTGTTGAAATCATGCGCAATGCCGCCCGTCAGCCGGCCCAGTGCTTCCATCTTCTGCGACTGGCGTAATTGCGAGTCGAGACTCCGAAGCTCGCTGACATCAAAACTGATAAAGACGATGTTTGCGGGCTGATCCTCGCGGCCGGGCGCCCGCAGAAACGTGGATTGAATCACTCTCGGCGGTTCTCCCGCGGCCGCTATCGTACTCTCACAGTCGAATTTGGCGGCCTCGCTTTGCAGAACTCTGGCTATTCCGGCCTTCCAGGCCGGACGCTGGGCGACGGATATCAACTTATCCAAACTCAGACCACTGACCTGCGCGCGGTTGCTCCATTCGGCCAGCTTGTCATTTGCCCATAGGATCGTCCCTTCCCTGTTCATCATGCCGATACCGGCGCCCGCATCACTCAAGATCCGCTGATAGGAAATTTCATTCTCCTGCAACGCCTCAGCAGCTTTCAGGGCCTCTTCTGCGCGGGCCTGTTGATCCGCGATGGCTTCCCGGTACCCGGAAAACCGGCCAAGAAAGATTGCGTAGGCAGAATATGCCGTGAGGCTCGTCCAGATAAAGGCAAAGTCTTCCGATTCCGCAGACCTCCCATGGACGAGGAAATAGGCAAGCAAAATCAGGGCCGGGCTGATCGCAATCAGAACATCCAGAACGGACCGGAGCCGTCCGGAAAGTGTGAATTTGGCGAATGCCAGCAGCGGATAATACCACAGCAGATAAGGAACGATCCGCGCAAAATGAGACGAGTCCCAGATGGCCGCCGCTGCCGCAGTTGGCAGATAGAGACTGAAGTAAACGGCCGCTGCCGCCGCGACCTGCCGGGGCGCAATTGGATCCGGTTTGATCAGCAGCAGGCAAAGGATGAGCGTCATCCCTGCAGAGGATGCTATGACCGCAGCTTCCAATACCGCCACCGGGCCGAACCGAAGTGTCAGAACCAGACTGATACTCGAACCGACGAATGCAACCACCAGACCCATCAGTACAGTCCGGCGCGCTGTTTCATCAAGCGAGGACCTGGGCGTTTGATTTACCGTTGTTTGCCGCTCAAGTTTCACGCGCCGAGAGCTCTCCATCCAGAACCTTGCGAACCTTCGCTGCCAACTCTCGCCGGCGGTAGGGCTTGCTGAGAAGCTCGACCTTCGAGTCCAGCCGCCCGTTATGAATGATGGCGTTCTCTGTGTAGCCAGAGGTAAACAGAATACGGATCTCAGGCCAAAGTTCACGGGTCAGGTCAGCAAGCTCTCGCCCATTCATTCCGCCAGGCATCACCACATCCGTAAGCAGAAGATTGATGTCATCGTTCTTCTTCAGCATATCCACAGCGCGTGGCCCGTTTTCCGCCTGCGTCACACGGTATCCGAGGCCCTTTAGCTGACTCGACAGATGCTCGCGCACGAGGCCATCATCTTCAACAACCAGAATATGCTCATGACCACCCACAACCTTGTCTGCTTCCACTTTCAACTCTTCTGCTAGTCCGGTACTCACGGCACGAGGGAAATAGAGCTTGACCACTGTTCCCTCCCCGACCTCCGAATAAATCTTGATATGTCCTCGCGACTGCTTGACGAAGCCGAACACCATACTGAGCCCAAGCCCGCTGCCGCGCCCTACCTCCTTGGTCGTAAAGAAAGGCTCGACAGCCCGCGAGGCGGTTTCTTCATCCATGCCGACGCCA
This sequence comes from Hyphomonas sp., assembly GCA_046291585.1. GTDB lineage: Bacteria > Pseudomonadota > Alphaproteobacteria > Caulobacterales > Hyphomonadaceae > Hyphomonas. Next base: position 6,590 of record JBKBRT010000134.1, on the reverse strand, counting down.
TTGTCCGAGACTGATACCATGACATACTGCCCGGCGCTCACATCAATATGGTGTGCTGCATATTCTTCATCAAAGCGGACGTTCGCTGTTTCGATTGTGAGGCGTCCCCCGGCTGGCATGGCGTCGCGCGCATTGACCATCAGATTGAGCAACGCCACTTCGAGCTGACTATGATCTACTTCAACCAACCAGAGACCGGCGCACCGCACGAATTCAATTTCGATGTCTTCCGACAGGGTGCGGCGGAAGAGGCCCTCCATACCCCGAATAAGGCCGTTGAGATCTGAGATTTTCGGCTCCAGCGCCTGACGCCTCGCAAAGGCGAGCAGACGGCTAGTCAGCTCCGCGCCGCGCTCGGCAGCCGTAGCGGTCATCTCCGCCATGATCCGCAACTGCTGATCGTCAGTAAGGCGCTGCGACAGCTCCTCGGCATTGCCAAGAATGACCGTCAACAGATTGTTGAAATCGTGCGCCACCCCGCCTGTGAGTTGTCCGACAGCTTCAAGCTTGAGCGACTCCCGCAAACGCTGCTCAAGCTCACGCTGTTCGGAAAGATCGCTCATGCTCGCCAAAATCCGTATGGCGTCGCCATCGTCATCCCGCAGTATGAATGCCCTGTCTGAAACAATGGCGACAGATCCGTCAGAGCGCATAAATCGATATTCATAAGACCATCGGTCACCGCTTCCATAGATGACAGAGCGCATCTGGTGGAGGATGGCTGTACGGTCTTCTTCATGTATCCGGCTGATCCACACATCCGGCGACATCTCCGATTCGCCCATCGGATATCCAAAGGCAGTGGCCATTGCCTCATTCCACCACATAATCCCTGTGCGGAAATCCCAGTCTCGGATCACATCATTGGTAGCCAGAGATACAAGACGAAACCGCTTTTCGCTGACATGAAGCGCTTCTTCGGCCTGTTTGCGCGCGGTGATATCCCGCTCTACGGCGACCCAATGGGTGTAGTTCCCTGTATGGTCTGCCAGGGGAACGATATCGAGCTCAAGATCAAACTCCTCCCCGGTTTTGGTGTAGTTGACGAGTTCGGCGCGCACGGGCTGCCAGTTTTCGAGCGCCCGGCGGATCCGCGCAAGGACCTGCCGATCGGTCTTGGGGCCTTGCAGGATACGGGGTGTGCTGCCGATCACTTCTTCACGTTCGTAACCGGTTCGCCGGGTGAAAGCATCGTTTACATAAATGATCCTGGGTCCGCCGTCCTGCGCAGTGATTGGCTCTGCTTCGGTAATCAACAGGATATCATTCTGTCGCGAAACAGCGGCATCCAGGAGACGAAGATATTCTGTCGTCTTCCTGTCTTCAGTAATATCCCTGAAGTAAACCGAGATACCCTCGGACATGGGAAATGCATTGACCTGAAACCAGCGCCCGAGCGGCGCGAAGAATTCCTCAAACCGGCAAGTCTCACCGGTTTCAAGCACTTTTTCGTAATGGGTTTGAAAGTTTGAACCAAGGGCTTCGGGAAATTCGTCCCAGATAACCCGTCCTATGATTTCCTCCCCGTCGCGCCCCAGTAATTCTTCTGCAGACGGATTGAGATATGTAAATCGCCAATTCCGGTCTAGGGCAATGAAAGCATCTGAAATACTTTCAAGGACGCGGCTGCGTTCCCGGTCGGCACGGAGCGCTCTGTCCTCGGCCGATTTCAAAGCGGAAATATCCTGTATGGCTCCCTGCACCGCAACAACGGCGCCCGACGGGTCTCGCACAGCGCTACCGATCGCACGTACCCAGACGCGCCCACCCTGCACCGTTATGATCTGGCAGACGGCTTCGAAGCCCTGCCCTGTCCGCACGCAGTTCTCATAAGCCTCCCGGATCGTTTCCCGGAATTCGGGTGCATAGAAATTTATTCCCTGTTCCAGGCTCATTTTTGAGCCCGGCGGCATCCCGTGGATCTTGGCCGTTTGATCTGTCCAAAAAATACTGCGGGATTCAGGATTGACCTTCCAGGCCCCGAATTTCGCCTGCTCGCCTGCCAGCTTGAGAAGGTTTTCGGCGTCACTCAGCTTCTGCTGAGACTGAACAAATGCGGTTACATCCTGCACCACGCCAATCACCATGTCCCGGCCACCATACCGGGCGCGTTCGCCCAGACTCCTTATATGGACGGTCGATCCATCGGGACGAATGACACGGTGCTGGAATTCGATGAAGGGCGGACCGGTCAGGACATAGGCACGGTAGATATCCACGAGACCTTGCCGGTCGGCCGGGTGGACCAGCTGAACGTAGCGATCATAATCGGGCGCCGGATGGCCCGGATCCATCCCGAAGAGTTCAAAGGTGCGCTCTGACCAGTTGAGGGATTTGCGCTCTATATCATACTCCCAACTGCCGAGATCGAGCAGCCGTTCTGACGTTCGCACCCGAGCCCTGCTCTCCTGTTCAGCGCTGTTGAGCGACGGGTCGACTTGCCCAACCAGGCAGAGGATCGCCGCCTCCCCCTCGAACACAATGTGGCGCCAATGCGCGGCCACATCCATTGTCGACCCGTCCCGGGCAACAACGGCGCAGGCCCTGGCGTCTTCCTGTTCCAGGGAGGCAGATTTCCCGGCAGCCTCGAGCAGGGCGGCGCGGCTGTCTGCAGGGTGCAAATCCTCGATCGTCAACTGCGCAAATTCGTCAGCGGAATAACCCGTCATTTCTGATGCCGCGCTATTGACCCATTTGATGGCCAGCGTTTTGCGGTCAAATATCCAGATTGGCAGAGGCAGGATATTGTACCCCCGGCAGACCTCTTCGGTCACGATCGTGGTCGGCATCATACCTCCGCCTCACGCCGTACCGGAAAGCGCAAACGTACGCGCGTCCCCGTTCCCGGCACGGATTGAATGTCCAGAAATCCTCCCGACTGCTGAACAAATCCCGACACCATGCTCAGCCCCAGACCGCTGCCCATGCCTCTTTCCTTGGTGGTGAAAAACGGCTCGAGCGCCTTTGCCAGCACATCCGGTGTCATCCCTTGGCCCGTGTCCCTTACTTCCAGGAGCAAAAAAGCCGAAAGCGCCATGCCTACGTCCCGCCGGGTTTGTGGAGGCGCCCCCTCATTACGTAGAGCGACCGTGATGGTCCCGCCCGCCGGCATCGCTTCCTGCGCGTTCAGCATCAGGTTCAAGATTGTATCCTTGATCTGGCCTGGATCAACTTCAATGTCCCACAGATCAGGTGCGACTTCCACTTTCAGCTCTACCTCTTCCCGCAACGCCCGATGAAGGGTTGGCAGGATGTCGGCGAGCAAAAGGGCCGGCGCGATTTTGCGCGGCTCCAAGGGCTGGCGCCGCGCATACGCCAACAGATAATGAGTGAGGTGCGCAGCTTTTAGGGCAGCAGACAGAATTCCCGATGCGAGCTCGCGGTATTGCGGCGCGATCGCTTCGGTATCGGCCAGCTCCTCTGCCTCTCCGACAATCACGGTCAGGAGGTTGTTGAAATCATGCGCAACACCCCCCGCTATCTGCCCGATGGCCGCCAACCGCTCTGTCCGCGTCAACTCTTGCGACAACCGTCTGTTTTCAATGATGCGTGCGAGCAGTTCTGCAAACGCCCGGTAGATGTCCTCAGCCTGCCGGTCTTCCGACTGCGGCAGGCTGGGCGTCAGAAGCGCGAGCGGATCGGACGCTGCTTCTATCGTTCCAACCCCGAACTCCACCTGTCCGGCTGTGAGGCCATTGATCTCGATGGCAACCAGACAATCGACCCGCTGTGCCCGCCAATCGCGACTGGTATACTCGCGGCCACTATAGAGAATTCTGACCGATGCATCTCCTGCCGCGCTGAGCCCGCGCGTCATGACATCCGGCGCCCTGGCGAGCACGTCCTCAAGCGAAAAGGCAGGATTGCTCGCCAGCGACAGAAGGTCTGAGATCGCCGCCGCCAGACGGCCTTCCCGGGCGAGCTGGTCAATGCGCGCCCGGCTCTCTGTTTCGTCTGAAATCACCGCGAGAAGGATCGGCGCAGCTCGTGGATCGTCGGCCACACGCTCAAGATCTATCCGGCAACGGATCACTTGCCCGGATCTTGTTGCGAGGCTGACTTCGGACAGGCGTGCCCGCCCGCGCCCGAAAGCCTCGCTGACTGCGCTCGCCAGCAGGTCCTGGGCGGCGCGCCCCCTGCCCAGCCGCCGGAATTGCGACAACGCGCCCCGAGACGGTCCCTCGATCCGGAAAATCGTTCGGGCCAGATCATTGGCGTCCAGAATGGACGCCGTCGACGGATCAATCGTAAGCGCCGGCTGCGGCAGAAACTGAAAGAACCGCCGGAATTTCTCCTGCGCGCGCCCCAGCCGCTGGTTGGCTTCCCACAGTTCTTCCGCCTGCATTTCAAGCTCAGCCTGATAGATCAACAATTCCTGCGTAAGCTGGACAACTGTCAGGTTCTCTGAGCGCAGGATTTCCTCGGTTTCTTCAATCCGGCCGCGCTTGAGAGCGTCTATCGCAAGCTCCCTTATGCGGCGCTGATGGGGATCAAGGTCTGAACGGTCCGGCGCTTGCGGATCAGGCTTCATTTTTAGTCGCCCCTGTGAACTGCAGTTTTTCCGGGTCGATCCAGTCCGTCATATTGAAATGCGTCACGACGCAACCGCCATCCTGAAGCGCAGCGGCAGTAAGGAGAAACCAGCGTTCTTCGATTTCCGAATGACAGGGATACAAGAGCGAAAAATGAGGAATACTCCGCTCAAGGATCGCATTGAGACCTTCATAAGCCCGGCGGGAGTAAGGGTCAGATGCCGCCGCGCTGCGACAGGCTTCAAGATAGCTCGCCCCCCGCCCGGAAGAGGCGAGTGTGCCGCCATTACGCAAACAGAAATCATTCCAGGACCGGTTGGTTTCCTGGATGATGCCGATGCGGTCGATTACGGCCACATTCTCCGGAAGTGCATCCAGGATCAGCTGCATCCGGCGAAGATCCTTCAGCCCCGACACATCAATGAAGGAAATCACCACCCGCGCGCCGACCCCGCCACGGGGTGTATAGGGCAGAATGGTTACAAGCCAGCTCCCCCCCGACGTATCTGCGACTTCTGCCTGATAGGTGGCGGCGCCCTCGATACCCTGGCGCAGCCGGTCGAACAGGTCCTCCAGTTCCAGGCGGTGGCTGAGATCAGTGATCGGCCGGCCGACATCGCCCGCGCGCAACTGGAACAGAGACGTCGCCTGCGGCGTGAAGCGCGTAATGCAGAGGTCTTCATCCAGAAAAATCAACGGGATGCCGGCCGCCCGCGTCAGGTTTTCAAGATCGGCATTCAGATCGTGAAGCTGCGTGATCTTGGACTGATACTCCGCGTTGACCGTGTGCAGCTCCTCATTCACCGACTGAAGCTCTTCATTCGTACTCTGCAGTTCTTCATTCGAGGCCATAAGCTCTTCATTGCTCGCCTGAAGCTCCTCATTTGCCGTCCCCAGTTCCTGGATGGCGTCCTGGAGATTGGCGCGCGTCAGTTCCAGCTCCCGCTCAAGGTCGGCGGCATGGCTGGAACTCATGCGGGCAATGGCCTCTTCGTCGAGGGCTCGGGCAGCCTCCTTACGTGTCCTGGCCACCGGCTCAAAACTGATCAGCAGCCGGGTCACCCGCAAGTTCTGGGGATCAAGCGGCCGCACCGTTATGTGCACCGCGCCGCTGTCGGCCGTGCTGGCCTCCTCGCTCTCAAACCGAACGGCGCGCGATCGCTGTATTGCCTTGTCCTTGGCGGCGCTGTGGAGAAGCGTCGCCACGACCGGCGCTACGCCCTTGGGCAGGAGCTGGAGAATATCGAGGGTGGGCGCGGCGCCGTAAAACCGGAGATATTTCTGGGCGTCACCAAACATGTGCAGCACGGATCTGTCGCCATCCACCAGCACCGAAGGCGGCGCATAGGCATTGGCCAGAACTTCCACAGCATCCTGGCTGCTGAGCCGGCCGCCATCGGGTTGACGCTCACCTCCCGACAGCGCGCTGCTGCGGCCACCAAAACGTCCCGCCAGCAGATCATCGGCCGACAGACGGCTAACGCGGCGCAAAAGACGGTAGATCCGGTGTCTGCCATCGAGCGCCGTATAGTCGTTCGAGACGTCGCCGGGTGTTTCGCTACTCCCAAGAAAGAGACATCCGCCCGCCTTCAACCCATAGGTCAGCCGCCGCAGCACACGCTGCTGCGCATCATGACGCAGATAGATCAGCATATTGCGGCACGTGATGAGGTCCATCTGGGTAAACGGCGCGTCCGTCAGGATGTCATGCCGCGAGAACACGATCTGCTGACGCAGTCGCGGCTGGACCTGCCAATACCCCTCATCTGTCGGCACGAACCAGCGCTCCCGATAGCCTGGGGGCAGGCCGGCGAGCTGGGCCTCCGGAAAACGGCCGGACGCCGCACGGCTCACATAGTCAGCCTCAACATCGGTGGCGAAAATCTTAAGCGGCGCGCGGCAGCGATGCAGCTCCATGAGCTCGATCAGCTCAATTGCGATACTGTAGACCTCCTCCCCCGTGGCGCAGGCGACGATCCAGACCCGGATCGGATCGTCGAGGCTCGACAGGCGCTCTTCGATCAGCGGCAGCAGCACATTCTCGCGCAGCGACCGAAA
>JBKBRT010000133.1:0-8674 GCA_046291585.1 Hyphomonas sp. | reverse complement strand
TGTCAGCAGCATTGCTGCCGCCGCCGGCATCGCCTGCGTGGGGGACGAGGAGTTCCTCAATCTGTCACGGGACCACAACACCCGCTGGCGCGCCATCATGACGGACGGGCTGAACGCCATGGGTCTGCCCACGCCGCCCTCACACGCCAACTTCATCGTCACCGAGTTCGGCTCCGCTGAGCGGGCGGCGGCCGCCAACCAGCACCTCAAGGACAGCGACATCCTCGTGCGCTCCATCAGTGGCTATGGCCTGCCCACCAAGCTGCGCATCTCGGTCGGCAGCGCAGAGGACAATCAGCGTTTGATGGATGCCCTCAAGGCGTTCACCGCGTCACACTGATATTGTCGATCAGCCGCGTCTTGCCGATCCACGCGGCTGCCAGCAGGCGGGCAACCGTGCCCTCGGCCAGCGGCTGATCCATCGGCGCCGCCTGCAGCGTCGCCGGGTCCACCAGAGTCACATAGTCGATCTTCGCAAATCCGGAGGCGAGGATGTAGCCCTCCGCCTCCTTCAGCGCGTCGCCGGGCAGGGCGCCCAGGCTCATCCGCATCGCGGCGCGGTGCATTGCCGAATAGATTGCGCCCGCGGCCCGGCGCTGGTCAGCAGAGAGGTAAAGATTGCGGGAAGACTGCGCCAGCCCGTCCGCGTCGCGCCGCGTCACGCCGCCGATGATCTCGATCGGAAAGCCCAGGTCGCGCACCATCCGGCGAATCACCTGCAGCTGCTGGTAATCTTTCTCGCCGAACACCGCCACATCGGGCTGGGCATGCAGAAACAGGCGCGCCACCACCGTGGCCACGCCATAGAAGAAATGCGGCCGGTAAATCCCGTCCAGAAGATCCGACAGCGATTCGACCCGGACATTCGTCACCGAGCCTTCAGGATACATTTCTGCAACAGTGGGCAGGTAAACCGCGTCGCATTGCACGCTCGCCAGCTTGGCAATGTCCTCGCTCTCCCGGCGCGGATAGGTATCGAAATCCTCGCCTGGCGCGAACTGCGTGGGATTGACGAAAATGCTCGCCACCGTGCGCTTGGTCTTTTCCTGAGCCTTTTCAATGAGCGAGAGATGCCCCTCATGCAATGCCCCCATGGTAGGCACGAAACCCACGGTTTCACCGGCCTGTTTCCAGGCGCGCACCCGTGCCTGCAGGTCACTGCGTGTGCGGATGATTTCGACGGGGTTTTCTTTCGTGGAATTCACTTTCCAGATGTCCTGCTTCGAGATGAAATTAATGTGTTGTTAACCCAGACGGAGGACTTTTACAGACATGACCCAGCGCCTCATGACAACTCTCCGCTCGCTTGCACTGTTTGGTGCAGTTTCGCTTGGCTTCCGCAAAGCGAATATCGCTGAAAGGCATCCTGAACCCATCCGGGGCGCCCTTCGCCCTGATGAAGAGAATGATGCCTGGCTGTTTGACAGGTCCGAGACCAATCTTGCCTCCGGGGCCTACATGCTGGAGCAGGAGTATTCCCGCGTCTCCGGTGCTCTTTCCTCGCTTCGCGGTGTGCTGTCCAGCCTCGCGCGCGTTCCGGAAGCTGTCGAGATGGCATACCGGCCTCCCTTTGATGCGCCGCTGGCAACCGATCCGATGCTCTTTGACGAAGATCGTGCCTTCATTCCGGTGCTCACCAATGTGGTGCCTTTCGAGGACGACGACCTCTTTGTCGAACATACCTTCGCTCTGCCGCGGGCCGGTGCTGGCCACCATTACGCGCCGTCTGTCGAAGCCATGCAGCGGGTCGCCTGATCTGCGCCTGATACACGTTTGACCGAAGGCGCTTTGCCGGAGGAGTTGTGGAGTTCCCTGGATGCCCGCTGACGGCGTCGCTCAGTTCAGCCGCGTTCCGGGTGCGGGCCTTGAGGCCCCTGCGCGGGACGCGCGCGTCATTGTCATCGGCAATGAGAAGGGCGGGGCGGGCAAGTCCACCGTCTCCATCCACCTGTCCGTCGCCCTCCTGCGCACCGGCAAGAAAGTCGGCGTCATTGACCTCGACGTCCGCCAGCGCTCGCTTACCCGCTATCTCGAAAACCGTGTCCGCTGGGCCCAGAATACCGGCGCCACCCTCGTCATGCCGGAAATCGTCCGCGTCGAGGCGAGCCAGGAGCGCGATCTGGACCGCGCTGAGATTGAAGAGCGGGAACGGTTTGAATTTGGCCTCGCCCGCCTGAAACAGACCTGTGATTTCATCCTGATCGACGCGCCCGGCGGCGACACCTTCCTCTCCCGCATCGCCCATCGCAGCGCCGATACGCTGATCACGCCGCTTAATGACAGCTTCGTCGATTTTGACCTTCTCGGAGACGTGAACCCCCAGACGCTCGAAGTTCTCCGGCCCAGCTTCTATTCCGAAATGGTGTGGGATTGCCGCAAGCGCAAAGCCCAGTCCAGCCGCCGCCCGATTGACTGGGTGGTGATGCGCAACCGCATGTCCCCGCTCGCGGCCCGCAACAAGGAACGCGTGGGCGGCGCGCTGGAAAACCTCTCCAAGCGCATCGGCTTCCGCCTTGCGCCGGGCCTCTCCGAGCGCGTCATTTACCGCGAACTTTTCCCTGCAGGTCTCACCCTGCTGGACCTCACCGAAGCAGGCTCCAACGTCGCCTTCACGATGAGCCACAAAGCCGCCCGCCAGGAACTGCGCGATCTCGTCATCGTCCTCCAGCTCCCCGAACTTGCCGGCGCCGCCATCGATTTCTGACGCCCTCGCGTCACGCTTGCCAGCTTTCCACACCTGGCTTACCCAAATGGCCGAACCGGACCTGCCCAATAAGGCAGGCCAAATCCTTTTGGGGGAAACCAATGAGCCAGACCGAGATCCACGGCACCGTGGAGCCGCGCTTCGCCGCTGTCCGCGACGCCTTTGCGCAGAACTTCAATAATGGCGAGGAAAACGGTGCCGCTTTCTGCATGACACTGGAAGGAAAGCCGGTCGTCGACATCTGGGGCGGCTTTGCCGACGAAGAACAGACCAAGCCCTGGCAGAAAGACACCATCGTCAACGTCTACTCCACCACCAAGACAATGACAGCGCTCACCGCGCTCTTCCTGGCCGACAAGGGCGCGCTGAAGTTTGAAGACCGCGTCGCGAAATACTGGCCCGAATTTGCCGCCAATGGCAAAGAAGACGTCACCGTCGCCCATCTGATGAGCCATTCGGCCGGCCTCTCCGGCTGGAAAGAGCCGATCGTCCGGGAAGATCTCTACGACTGGGAAAAAGCCACCAGCCTGCTGGCCGCCCAGGCGCCTTACTGGAAACCCGGCACCGCGCCGGGCTATCACGCCATGACGCAGGGCTATCTCGTCGGTGAAGTCATCCGCCGCGTAGCGGGCGAAACCGTCGGCACTGTGTTCCGCAAGGAAATCGCCGAGCCCCTTGGCGCAGACTTCCACATCGGCCTTCCGGCTACGGAAGATCACCGCGTCGCCGATCTCACGCCCCCGCCGCCCGGCGCCGGCATGGGCGAGGGGGCCGTCGATCCCCTCATCATGAATCTCCTGAACCCGCCCATCAACCCGCTCGACACGCGCACCCGCGCCTGGCGCGCCGCTGAAATCCCGGCCGCGGGTGGCACAGGCAATGCCCGCTCCGTCGCGCTGGTCCACACCATCCTCGCCAATGGTGGTTACGCCAATGGCAAGCAGATCATGTCCGAGGCGGGCTGCCGCAAGGCGCTGGAATTCCAGATCGAGGGCGAAGACAAGATCCTGCGCGTCCCCCTCCGCTACGGCCTCGGCTTCGGCCTTCCCGGCGGCATCGCCAACTTCCCAAATCCCAACACCCTCTTCTGGGGCGGCTATGGCGGCTCCCTTGCCGTCATCGACATGGACCAGCACGCCACCTACGCCTACACCATGAACAAGATGGCCCCCACCACCACCGGCGACCTGCGCGCCTTCGCCATGCTGATGGCCGCCTGGCAGGTCTTCATGGCGGGGTAGGGCGAAATCCCAACCCCACCCCACGCACAACAGGTCCCCCCCCATGACCATGAGGAGGGATAGGGTGGCGCCGCTCTCAATAGAAACGCAGCCCGACAGCCGAGCCACTTGGCTTCCCGCCCCCGCGCGCCTATACGCCCGCCCCATGGCCACCTTCCCATTTGAAATCTCCGCCCGCGAGGGCAAGGCGCGCACCGGGCGCCTCAAAACCCCGCGCGGCGACATCCGCACCCCCGCCTTCATGCCCGTCGGCACGGCCGGCACGGTCAAGGCCCTTTACATGGATCAGGTCAAAGGGGCAGGGGCCGACATCATCCTCGGCAACACCTACCATCTGATGCTCCGCCCCGGCGCCGAGCGTGTCCAGCGCCTCGGCGGGCTGCACAAGTTTTCCGGCTGGACCGGCCCGATGCTGACCGACTCCGGCGGCTTCCAGGTCTGGAGCCTCGCCCAGCTCCGCAAGATGGACGCAGACGGCGTCACCTTCCAGAGCCATATCGACGGCTCCACCCACCGCCTCACGCCCGCCCGCTCCATCGAGATCCAGGCAGACCTTCTGGGCGCGGACATCTCCATGCAGCTTGATGAGTGCACCAACTTTCCGTGTACGCATGAAGAAGCAGGGCGCAGCCTCGAGCTTTCCCTCCGCTGGGGCGAGCGCAGCCTCGACGCCTTCGGCGCCCGCGACGCGCAAACCCTCTTCGGCATCATCCAGGGCTCAAACTTTCCCGATCTCCGCGAGCGATCCGCCAAAGGCGTCACGAGCCAGGGTTTCGGCGGCATCGCGCTCGGCGGTCTCGCCGTCGGCGAAGGCCATGACCAGATGTGCGCCACCATCGACATGACGATGCCTCATCTTCCCGATCACATGCCCCGCTACGTCATGGGCGTCGGCAAACCCATCGACCTCGTCGAAAGCGTCGCCCGCGGCATCGACATGTTCGACTGTGTCCTCCCCACCCGTTCGGGCCGCCACGGCCAGGCCTGGACCTGGGATGGACCGCTCAACCTCAACAACGCCAAATTCGCCGAAGATACGGCCCCGCTGGACCCGGCCCTCAACTGCCCGGCCAGCCAGGACTATTCCCGCGCCTACCTCCACCACCTCTTCAAAGCGGGCGAATATCTCGGCCCCATGCTCCTCTCCTGGCACAACACCGCCTTCTTCCAGGCGCTGATGGCAGAGATGCGCGCCGCGATCGCCGAAGGCCGCTTCGAGCAGCTGCGCACGCAGCTCAGCGCCCGCTGGGAAAGCACAAAATCCAAGCCGAAATCTGAAGCCGGGGCCTGAGCCGCCCTCAGCGATACTGAACCTTGTTTTCCTTCTTCAGTCTTTCCAGGGCCTCAAAGTCAGGCTGCGCCGGGGTGGGGCAGCCGAGCGCCTGGCCATAGCCCTTCAGATAGGTCCGCCGCTGGGCGCCGATCCGGAACGCCTGATTATACTTCTTCTCATGGCTCTGCGCGCCCGTGGCCTGTCGCACGAGGCCCCGGAAGGGGATCCACCCCGTCGACACAGACCGCACCGTGTCGAGCGCCGCATTGGCCGCCTCGTCCGCCAGCACCTCGGAGTTCAGCCGCTCGTCAGGGGCCCCGCTGTCCCAGTCCCGCCCCAGCACGGCGTCCAGCTCGGCCACATCCATCGCGATGCCCGCGCAGTTCATTTCCGTTGGCGGCCCATAGGGCGAGGTCATCCCCGCCAGAAGCTGTGGAATTTCCCGGCGGCGCAGATTGAAGTCGTCCAGCGGGGCAGAGGCGGCCTCCGCCAGGCCTTCACGCGTCTGGTTGGCGGCGCCGCTCGCCATATTCATGGCGCTCTGACTCATGGAGCCGTTCTGGGCGCTGCTTTGCCCCGCAGTCTGCCCCCCGCTGGCGCAGGCGGACAGGAGAAGAACGGCGATAATCGGAAGGGCAGGGTGTCGCATTCCCCAAACAGATGTGAAAAATATGGCCACATCAAGCCGCTGCGTGCAGGGAAGTGTTGACCGACCCCGACTCCCGGCCTAAATGGCCGCTTCGGTCGGTTCAGACCGTCGGTCGTGCCCATAGCTCAGCTGGTAGAGCAACTGACTTTTAATCAGTAGGTCACAGGTTCGAACCCTGTTGGGCACACCAAAAAATCCTTGAATTGTAAATACTTACCAGCTTCCGGCGCGCGGCGTCGCGGCTTTGGTCACAGCCCCTTCTCGCCGACTGGCCTCACCGGCCAGCGCGTTTGGCAATGCTGCGTTCCAGAATGCGCCGGTTCTTCGCATGCGCATGATGGGCAAAATCAAACAGATCCCCCACCAGCGGGATCGCGCCGACCACCGCATCCACCACAAGATTCCAGATGATCCGCCAGTGAACGTGCCAGGGCAGCTTGTGGTCGGCGGCGATCTTCAGCGCATAGAGCCCCAGCAGCCCCGTGAACACGTCCCCCACCACCGGGATCAGCCCGATGATCCCATCCAGCCCAAACCGGAACGGCACACCCGGCAGCGAGAATTGCCGGTCAAGCAGATGCGACAGCCGCCCGAACGCCGCCAGGGCATCGGCCTTCTCGGCCGGCATCTGAGACAGGCGGACAGGCGGCGTGTCAGGGCCAAGGTCAGGCGAAGGGTCAGGGTCAGGGCGCATGACCGGATCAATTCCCAGCTCGGGCCTTGGTTCCGCCGCCGCGCAATTCTCGTCCTGTCCCCTCGCCATGCCCGCCCGGCTCACGCCGCATAGCGCCCGTCCTCGAGGATTTCCGCCTGCCCCAGCGCGGCCAGGCTCTCCAGCAGCGGCGTCACGCCTTTCTCGCCCGTCCCGCGATAGCGGGCGGCTATCTGCCGGGCGCTCGCCTCGCCCATCTCCTCCAGCGCCGCGCGCACCGCCGCGATGCGCTCGGGCAGGGTTTTGGGCCAGTCGGGCAGGGCGGCGCTCTGCGCGGCCTCTCCGGAAAGGTCGGCGTCTTTCGTCGTCGCCGCCACGCCCGCCCCGGTCGGGTTCTGGTATTCGGGGCGCAGCCAGCGCACACGCCCGGCCGCCTCCTCCAGCGCCCGCTCCCGGTTCAGCGCCACCAGCCGCGCCAGAATGTCCTCGTCGGAAAGATCGCCCGGCCAGCCATAGGCTTCGGCCACCGCCGCATCGATCTCGTCGTGCAGTTCCTTCAGGCGCCCAATCTGCCCGTCCTGCCAGATCTGCTTCTCCGGCCCCTCCAGCGTCTCGCCGCTTCTTGCGGCTTCCAGCGCGCGGAACTTCTCCAGCACATTATACATCTGCGTCAGCGTCAGGCGCGGATGCTCCGCCTGCCGCGCTTTTCGGTGCGCGTCGAGGGCTTCGCCCAGCGCCCGCAGATGGTCCGTCTGCTGAGGGGTAGGCTCGGGAAAGGGGAAGGGGTCGAAGCAGGCGGTTTTAACATAGACGGGATCATTGCCGACACCTAGCCAACCGCCTGATCGGATTGCCCAAACGGTATGAATCCTACTACTCAAGTATGCTAAATAATCAGCACTCTGAATAGCAAATATGATCAGTTTGTTGTCTGCCAATATCTTGGCGTCTAGAAACTGAAAAACACAATGCTTGGAAGTTTCAACAGTAGCGATGTATCGAGAGAGTCCATTTAATGCTGGGCGAATCTCTTGACGAGTTCTTCCAAAGAGCCACCAGTTTTCACGGATAGCTTTGTCTCTATTTGCATCACGCTCAGGCTTCACGTTATCGAATACATGTTGATATGCTTCTGGATATCGTGACCTAACTTCCGATAGGGACAAGCCAAAAAAATCGATTACCATCGCATTGCGCGATTTCTGGAGCATATCACGACCATTGAGATATGGTCGAATTACGTTGTCTAGTCCTTCTCTTCGCCCCAATCCTAATTGTTTGGCTTGCTCTTGGGTTACGATGAAACCTGCGCCGTGGAGCTTAACACCGGCGCACGTCAAATTGTCGTTCGCCCTCAGTGGTAGAGCCGCCGCAACATTCACCCCCGTCTGCAAATTCGGAAAAATCAGCCCGGTTTTCTCCGCCAGCGTCACGCGCCGCCCTTCGGCCTCGCGGTCTTCCCGGTCCTCGTCGATCACGGTCATCAGCCGCCCGTCGCGCTTGCCGGGCGCGGCCACGGTCATGGCAATGCGCACGGCCGCGCCATCCTTGGCGTCCACCCAGGGATGGTCGGGAATAGCAAACAGCAGGGAAAGCGCCTTGGTCCGGTGCTCCGTATACGGCTCCAGAACACGCCGGTTGAAGGTCTGACGCAGGGAGTTCGTCGTGATGAAGCCAAACCGGCGCACCCCGCCTTTCTGGGTCTGCTGGGCGGCCTTGTGCCACCAGAACATCACGAAGTCCGCGCTCTCCGGCATCTCCGAATACGTCGCCCACAGCGTCTCCACATAGCCATCGCCGAGGGCTTCGCGCAGCCTGCTGGCGCCAATGAAAGGCGGGTTGCCCACGATGAAATCGGCCTTCGGCCAGGCGCGCGGCTTGGCGCTGTCAAAGTCCAGAATGATGCGCCGTGCTTCGGGGTCGGGCACGCGCTCGCCGGTCGCCGGGTGGGTCATGAACGTCTCCCCATCCCACCGGCTCATGGGCCTCCCGTCTTCGCCCAGGCGCGGGCGCTCGCCGTCGAGGATCAGCAGCGCGTCGCAATGCTCGATATTGTGGAAGTCCTGCAACACCGGGTCGCCTTCGTTCGCCTTGCCGAAGGTGCGATACTGCCATTGCAGATAGCCGATCCACAGCACCAGCTCGGCCACTTCCT
>JBKBRT010000132.1:0-8715 GCA_046291585.1 Hyphomonas sp. | reverse complement strand
TTCCTGATCAATGGCGCGTGCCAGTATATCTTCTCGACCCGTATCACGGTGCGTGAGCTGGTGGGCGAAACAAAGGTCGGCCAGGAGCTTGCCCGCGAGTACGCCGCCTTTGCGGCAGATACCGTGCTGCGCGGAATCGCGAAATAGCCGCGCGCAAGTTCCGCGTGCTCATCTGAAAGTTGTGTAACTCTCTGATCCAGTCGCGCGGGCGCGCCGTAAAGCTTCCCAAATCTGGAGGCTCTATTGGTTCGCATCTTGTTAATCAGCGCTGCGGCGCTGGCATTCCCGGCATTGGCCGCCGCTCAGCCCGCCCAATCTGACGGCTGGGCCGTTACGGTCGGGGCCGGAACGCTTTATTCCCCATCTCATGAAGGCGACGACGATTACAGCCTGAAAGTCCTGCCCAACGTGCAGCTGCGCTATGGGAGCCGCTTCTTTGCATCAGTGCAGGAAGGCGCGGGGTACAATATCGTCAACACCAAAAACCTGCGGGCCGGCCCCATCGCCCGCATCCGCTTTTCGCGCGATGACAGCGGCGACCAGACCTTTGCGCTGAGCGGCGGAAAGACCGATGATCTGCGCGGGTTGGGAGATGTGGATACGAGCATCGAACTCGGCGGCTTTGTCGAATACGAGCTGGCCGGCATAAAGCTCGGCGCAGAGTTACGTCAGGCGGTGTCGGGGCATGACGGGCTGGTGACAGATATCGGCGCGCGCTGGAGCGGAGTTTCCACCGCTTTCGGGCCGCCGGTGATCTGGTCGGCGGGCCCGCGTCTGCGGCTGGTGGATGATCCGTATACCACCGCCTATTTCGGCGTGACGCCGGCGCAGGCGCTCGCGTCCGGTTTGCCCGAGTATGAGGCCGGTGGGGGGCTCCATTCCTATGGTGTTGGCGCGACGGCAATTTTGCCGCTGACAAGGGACGGCGCATGGAGCGCTGTGTTCCTGGCCGGGTATGATAAGCTGTCCGGCGACGCCGCCGATGCACCCCTCGTGCAGCTTCGCGGCGATGCTGACCAGGCAACCATTGGCGTGTTTATCAGTTACACTTTCCAGTAAATGGCCAGGATCTGGCCAATATGCGGATATTTCCGCGCGGCATGGAGAAGAGATATGAAACTCAAGCAGATGATGGCGCCACTTTCTGCGCTGGCGCTGGCGGCGTGTATCTCGCAGCCCGATTACCGCGCTACCGACGCCGAATTGCCGACCGTGGCCGAGGTCGATCTCGACCGGTACGTTGGCAAATGGCATGAAATCGCGCGCTACCCCAACTGGTTCGAGCGGGGATGTGTCACGGCGGTGGCTGAATATGCCCAGCTCCCTGACGGCAAGATTTCAGTGACCAACAGCTGCGCCAAGGAAGACGGCGAAATTGATGTCGCCGAGGGCAAGGCGCGGGTGGTCGACGGCTCAAATGGTGCCAAGCTGAAGGTCAAGTTTGCCCCGTCCTGGGTGCCATTTGCGGAGGGTGATTATTGGGTGCTGCACCTGGAGCCGGACTATTCGGCCGTTCTGGTCGGCGCGCCCAGTGGCAGGTATCTCTGGATTTTGGCGCGGGATCCCAATCCCCCAAAGGCAACGCTTGACCGTATTCTGGAGAAAGCTGAAGCGCTCGGGTTTGAGACTGAACCGCTGATTTATGCGGGCAACCCGGCCTAGAGCGCTGACGCAGGGGTCTGACGCGAGGACAGGCTTGCCTGCCCGCAAAGCCATGGCAGGTTCGTCTGATAACTGAAGATCAGGGGAGATTTGCCATGGCTGAAGCAGCTGAAGGCTACAAGACCATTCTCGCGCCGGAAGACGAGTTCACCCATGATCCGGGGGACGCCGAGAATTACAATGAAAGTATGTATTTCAACGTATTCGATGCGGGCCAGCGCGCCGGTGCCTGGTTCCGTCTCGGTAACCGCCCCAATCAGCGCTACGCGGAAATGTCGATCTGCGTATATTTTCCCGATGGCCGGGTCGGGTTCATGTTTGCGCGGCCGGAGATCAGCGACAATTCTCAGATGAATGCCGGCGGCCTGCGCATTGATGTCGTGGAGCCGTTCAAAACCTTGAAAGTGACCTATACCGGCGAGCTGCTGGTGCTCAAGGAACCCAGCCAGATGGCCGACCCGAAAGTGGCGTTCCGCAACAATCCGCGTCTGCCCTGCAAGATGGAGATGACCTATACCGGCCTCTCGCCGATGTATGGCGGGGAGACGGTGAAGGCCGATGGATCGCCGATTGAGGTCGACCCCGAGAAATCCTTCGCCAAAGCCCATTATGAGCAGCATTGCGCGGCCAGGGGCTTCATTGAATGTGGCGGAGAGCGGCTGGAGATCGATGGGCACGGCCTGCGTGACAAATCCTGGGGGCCGCGCCACTGGCAGGCGATTGAATGGTATCGCTGGTGCCCGATGAATTTCGGGGCTGATTTCGGCATGATGTTCAATGTGATGGGCGATGGCAAAGGCGGCGTCCATCAGAGCGGCATGGTGTTCCGCGACGGTGTCTATGACGGAATCGTTGCTGCCGAGCTTTCGAGCAATTGGGACGCGAATGAATACCAGACCGACCTTGAAGCAAAGATCCGTACCAAGAGCGGCAAGGAATACACCGTCACCGGCAAGGTGCTGTCCCTGATTCCGCTGCGCAACCGGCGGACGGCTCCGGACGGGCAGGCGTTGACCACCCGCATCACCGAAGCGATGACCGAATATCGCTGCGACGGAAAGGTGGGTTACGGCATGAGTGAATATCTCGATCAGATCGTCGATGGCCGCCCCCTCGGCCGTCTGGCCGGGCATTGAGGAGACGGCGCCATGACCAATCTGATTGTCTATGAGCATCCGCTGTCGCCCTATGCGCAGAAGGTCAAGATTTCGCTGCGGGAAAAGGGCGTGCCTTTCGAGACGCGTCTGCCAGAGGGCATCGGCACGGGCGCGACGGCTGGCGGCTTTGCCAAGGCCAATCCGCGTGGCGAGGTACCCGCGCTGATCCATGGCGATGTGGAGATTTTCGACAGCACGATTATTCTTGAATACATTGAAGAGGTCTGGCCGGACCCCCCGATGATGCCGGCAGCGCCCGCCGACCGCGCCCGTATGCGGATGATCGAAGATGTGATGGACACCCAGTTCGAAGCGATCACCTGGGGGCTCGGCGAGCTCAACTTTTTCCGCCGCGCAGAAGGCGCTCGTAAAGAAGAGATGGAAGCCAGGGCCCGCGCGCAGGCTGAAGCGTTCTTTGGAGTCCTGGAAGGTTATCTGGGAGACAATGAGTGGTTCACCGGAGCGCAGTTCGGCTGGGGCGATCTCAGCGTTGTGCCGTATCTGAATGGCGCGGCGGGATTTGATATTCGCCCGGCTGAGAGCTCGCGTCTTGGCGCCTGGGCAAAGCGGGCCAATGCGCGCGAAAGCGTGGCACTGGCGCGGCGCGAGTCCGAAGCCTCCATCGTCGGCATGAATCAGGTGGATCAGGCCGTGAAGGCGGGTCTGTTCAAGCGTCAGTACCGGGATCATCGCCTGGAGTGGATGATGAAGACGGGCGGAACGGATATCGTTTTGAAAGGGCTTGAGGCCGGGAACATTCGTTTCACCGGGCCTTGAGGCAAACCGGAGCGGAAACGTAAAACGGGATCAGGCGGTAGCCTGATCCCGTTTTTGTCTGGGGGACTCTGCCCTAGGAAAGCGCGGTGTCGCGGGCGGATTTCTCATTGAGTTCGCGTCCGATATTCTTGCTGGCAAGCCAGTAGAGGACAGCGGGGACAACGCCCATGACGCCGGCCACATAAAGCGACCAGCGCACGCTTTCCGTGCCGGCGATGGGGGGGCAAGCACATCTGACAGGATGCCGAAGAGCAGCGGGCCCAGGCCGAGGCCGATGAGGTTCAGCGTGAACAGCATCAGCGAGACAGCCACCGCGCGGGAGGCCGGGCTGATGAGCAGCTGAACGCAGCCGAAGGTGGGCGCGTAGTAGACACCCGAAAGCGCAGCCGAGAGCGTAAGCATTGGGATGGCAACCCAGACCGGGCCAACATAGCCGATGAGCAGGATGGGCACCGTGAACAGCATCGCGATGGCTGGGGCAAGCATATAGTGAGCAGGTTTTTCAACGCCGAACTTGTCGGATGTCCAACCGCCCAGCCATGTGCCGAGGATGCCGCCGATGCCCGAGCCGACGCCATAGAAGACGCCGACCTGCCAGAGTTCCAACCCGTGCGAGCGGATAAGGAAAATGCCGTTCCAGACGCCCTTGCCATAGCCGAGGAAGGCAACGAAGGAGGCGCCGAGTGTGGCGTAGATGAAGACCTTGGAGGTGAGAACTTCCTTGAGGGTTTCGCCGACGGTGGAGCGGCGGATTGATTGGCTGGCCTTGAGGCGGGCGGCAGCTTCAGCCAGCGTGCCGGCCTTGCGGGGTTCTTTCACGGCAAACCAGAGAGTGATCGCCAGCAGAATGCCAGGTACGCCGGCAACCATGAAAGCAATGCGCCAGCCGACCGTATCTGCCAGTACACCGCCGATGACCATGCCCATGAGCGAGCCGATCGGAATGCCCAGGCCGAAGAAAGCGATGGCCGATCCGCGTTTTTCGGGCGGCACCGTATCGCCTATGAGCGAATGGGAGGCGGGCGTGCAGCCAGCCTCACCCACGCCGACGCCAATGCGCGCGAGCAGCAGCTGCCAGAAGTTCATGGCGAGGCCGCAGAGTACGGTCATGCCCGACCAGATGGCGAGAGAGCCGGCGACGATGCCGACGCGGTTTGACTTCGGGTTGTCCGCCCACCGAGCAATCGGAATGCCAAGGATAGTGTAGACCAGCGCGAAAGCGAGGCCGGTCATCAGGCCAATCTGCGTGTCCGACAGGCCAAGATCATTCTTGATCGGCTCAGCCAGAATGTTGACGATCTGCCGATCCACAAAGTTGAACGCATTGACGATCAGCAGGAGCCATAAGGTGATCCGGATGCGCTGTTGCGAGTTGGCGGCAATGCTGGGCGGCAGGAGCGTCGGGGACATGGAACTTCCACTCTTCAGATCGTTTCTGTTGAAACCAGATGCGAGGTTTATGTTCAGAAATGAACTTGCGGTCACCCCTTTTTGGAAGGGTGACCGCAAATCCTTGCAGCTTACGTTGCGTCAGCCAGATCAGAACGATCCGCGCAGCGTGACACCGAATGTGCGCGGCGCGCTCATATAGGCGTTCACGTCTCCCGACTGCAGGGTCGTGGAGAAGTGGTTGGTGACATAACGCTTGTCAAAAGCGTTCAGGAGCCAGGCTTCCAGCGTCCAGCCATCAACCGATTTGACCCCGAAGTTCAGGTTTGTGAGGCCATAGCCTCCCTGTTCGGAGAAGTCCGAGTTGCCGGTGTAGTAGCCGCCCGAATACTGCGTCTGGATCCGGCCCACGAGCGAGAGGCTGTCCGTGATCGGCTTGTCCATGCGCAGAGCGATGCTTCCGGAGAATTCCGGAGCGATCGCGAAGCGGCGTCCGGAAAGAACCGGTCCGAGCGAGGCGTCTTCGCCGAGTTCTGCCTGGGAGAGCCATGTAACCGCCGCGTCCAGAGAGAAGTATTCAGTCAGTTCAAACGCGCTTTCGACTTCCGCCCCATAGACTTCTGCGGTGGCCGAGTTGAGCACCTGGAACTGGGTGCCGACGAAGCGGGCCACCTGCAGGTCGGTCATATCATTATAGAAGGCTGAGAAGTTGGCGCGGCCGCGGCCCGACAGGAATTCCGTCTTCAGGCCAAGTTCATAGGCGTCAACATATTCAGGATCATAGGTCGGATCACCGGGAACCGCGCCGGGGAAGAAGTCCGGGTTTTGACGGAATCCGCCTGCCGCGTTGGCGTCGAGGTTTACCCCGCCTGCCTTGAAGCCGCGATTGTAGCTGGCGTAAAGCATCGCGTCTTCATTGAAGTGATACTGTACGCCGAGCGTACCGCTGAAGGCTTCATCCGTCTTGGTCGTGTTGAAGTGCGGAGCGGGCTGGACACCCAGAACCTTGTAAACATCCAGCGGATTGGGGCGATAAAACAGGTTTTCAAATTGCCCCTGCTTTTCTTCCTGAGACCAACGCAGGCCCGCCGTTACGCCCCAATTCTCGTTGATGCGTCCGTCCCACTGGCCGAAAACGGCAAAAGACTGGTTGTTTCCTTCGATGACTTCAATGGAGCGAAGGCCCGGAGACGCATCGAATACCAGCGTTGGCGGAAGGGTGAAGCTGTAGACGCGCTGGAGGTCTTCGCCCCACCAGCCGGTGCGGCCTGATTTGATCGATTCATCAGAATAGAAGACACCGATCACATAGTCTGCATTGCCCTCAGCGCCAAAGCCATGGTCGCCGGAGTAGCTGAACTCCTGCGAGAAGAAGTTGCTCTTGAATTTCTCGTGAAGCAGCAGAAGATCCGCGCCGGAGAAGTCAGCATCGGTCATCTGGTCGACCTTGTACTGACGAAGCGCCGTGACCGACGAGAGCTTGCCCGGGCCAACATCCCAGTCTGCCTTCACGGTGTAGCCGGTATCCTCGACGACCTGATCCGGCGGGATATTCAGAATGGACTGATATTCATCCTTGCGGCGCGAGGTGGGCACCAGGCCCCGTTCGCGGATGATCTGATCAACCACGTCCTGGACCGGGCCCGGGATGGCGTCGACCGTGCCGAAGCAGCAGTTTTCATCCGAGCGCGAATGATCGGCAATGACCCGCAGGCGCAGCGTATCAGTCGGTTCGTAAAGGAATTGAGCCTTCAGGCCCATGCCGCGCCGCTCGTTATAGTCCTCGCCCGTATTGGGATTTTCAAAAAAGCCGGAGCGGTTGGCGCTGATGCCGGACAGGCGGAAGGCGGCTTTTTCGCCCAGAGGGGCGTTGACGGTGACCTGTCCCGTGACGGCTTCATAATTGCCGATGGAGAGCGAGTAATCTCCGCCCATTTCGCCGATGACCGGCGTGGAGCTTTCCAGCAGGATGGCGCCGGCAGACGTGTTCTTGCCGAAAAGGGTGCCCTGCGGCCCGCGCAGCACTTGCAGGCTGCCGACATCGAGGAAGTTTTGCAGCGCCGCGCCGGGGCGCGAGCGATAGACCCCGTCCACGAACACGCCGACGGCGCCTTCAAAGGCGCGGTTTGCGCCGGTGGTGCCGATCCCTCGGATCTGGAGGTTGGCGGAGGTGGCGGGGTTGGATGTGTTGCGGAAAGTGACGCTGGGCGAAACGGCGGTGATATCGCCGATATTCTCCACCCGCGCCTCGGCCATGAATTCCTTGTCGACAGAGGTGACGGCAACGGCCGTATCCTGCAGATCGGTGGCGCGCCGGGTGGCGGTGACGACGATCTGGTTGAGCTTGAGATCGCTCTGTTCGGCTTCTGCTTCGGCTGGCTGGTCCTCGGTCTGAGCAATAGCGAGCGGGGCAAAGAGCGTCGCCAGTGCGAGCGCCGATGTGCCGGTTAGCAGCGGCCTGCAATTGAGTTTTTTCATGAGAATTCTCCCTGGTCTGACTTGTCATTGGGCAAGCGGGGGGACCGCGCCGATGATGGCCAGACACAGCAAAGCAACAGGGATCGCGCCAAAGGCACGCGCCAGGAGATCTGCCAGTGTTTTCAAGGAAGCTCGGACCGTGGCGTCCACGGAGCGAGGAAACCTCCCGCCATTATCAGCGGCGCGAACAAGCCGACGCTGCCGGGGTCTCTGCCCCGGCGCCAGCGATAGGCAAGCCTTAACGGCCAGTCAAACGCTTTTGAGTTCTTTTTTATGACGATGGACGGCGGGGGCGAGAGGCCCGGGTGACCTGAGGTTGCGCAGGGCTGTGCCAGCGTAGCGGGAGCGGCGCAGGATTGAGAAAAAGGATATTTAAAACAGGATAGTGCGCGGCGCGTATCTTCTGGCGGGCGCTATTTTTCCGAAAGATAAGCGCCGTCAATATATCCTATCCAAACATAAAGGAGGATTATTTTAGGCCTTCACGTTCATTAAGCGCGCGCGAATCGGCGACGTACAGAGCGGCGCGTTCGGGCGCGCGCGGGCTGGCCGCACGCGCCCGTAGTTGCGTCAGAGCACGTTGAGCGTGACGTCAATATTTCCCCGGGTTGCATGAGAATAAGGGCACACCTCATGGGCGTCCGCGACCAGCTTTTCAGCTTCCGGCCGATCAACGCCGGGGATCGCGATGTCGAGCTTCACGACAAGGCCGAAGCCTTTATCTTCACGCGGCCCGATGCCGACGGTGGCCGACACGGTCGAGTCAGCGGGCAGCTTGAAATGATTACCCTGCGAGGAGACCGCCTTCATGGCACTCAGGAAGCAGGAGGCATAGCCGGCCGCGAAGAGCTGCTCAGGGTTGTTGCCGTTACCGTTGCCGCCCAGCTCCTTTGGCATGGCAAGCGCCACATCCAGAGCGCCGTCTGCGGTCTTGGCGCGGCCATCGCGGCCGCCTGTGGCCGTTGCGGTGGTCTTGTAGAGAACATTGATGGCCATGGGGAACATCCTTTTCTGTTGGTTCCGTCCTGAATTATCTTTGGCAATTAAATCGCGTGCGATATATATTGCGTATCCTCATTAAGACTTCAAGCCTTGCGATTAAATCGTGTGCGATTTATATTTGTTCCATGACCAAAAAACGCGAGACCCCCGCCGATGGTTCCCCGATGTCTGGCCCGGCCGTGCTGGATCATTCGCTTTGCTTTGCCGTTTATTCGGCCGGGCTGGCCTTTAACCGTGTGTACAAGCCGAT
>JBKBRT010000289.1:0-2136 GCA_046291585.1 Hyphomonas sp. | reverse complement strand
TGCCGGGCGCAAACGGCACCTCTTTCTGGTTTGACTGCCAGTAGATGAAGAGCCCGATCAGCGCGATCAGAATGATGCCGCCGCGGCCGCCGATCAGGTCGCCAAGGCCATTGGCCCGGATGGGTGGCTGGGATGGCGGCATCGCGGGCGCTCCTGAAAAGGGGAATATCAAAACAGTTAACCCAGCGTCCGGCGAACGAAAAGACAGGACACGCCGCATTGCGCAGCGGGCCGGGATCGCTATGTTTCCTGCATGACCGAGCAGACCCCCGCCCCGAAACTCGAAATCCGGATCATTCCGGTGACCCCGCTGCAGCAGAACACGTCGATGATCTGGTCGACGGAGACCATGGAAGGGGTATTCGTGGACCCCGGCGGGGAGATCGACAAGCTGATGCAGGCGGCCGATCATTTCGGCGTGAAGATCGTCGCCGTCTGGCTGACCCATGGCCATCTGGACCATGTCGGCGCGGCCATGGCGGTCAAGGATCGCACCGGTTGCCCGATCATCGGGCCGCACAAGGACGACCAGTGGCTGCTCGATGAGGTCGAAGCCAGCGGCGCCAGATACGGTATCCGCGATGGGAAAAATGTGACGCCCGACCGTTATCTGGACGATGGCGACACGCTCGACCTTGCCGGCAACACATTCGGCGTCGCCCACTGCCCCGGCCACACCCCTGGCCATGTCGTGATCTACCATCCTGAAGGCGCGCTGGCTTTTGTTGGCGACGTACTGTTTCGCGGCTCCGTCGGGCGCACGGATTTTCCGCGCGGCAATCATCAGCAGCTGATCGACTCCATCACCCAGAAGCTCTGGCCACTGGGCAATGAGATGCGCTTTGTGCCCGGTCATGGCCCCCTCTCCACTTTCGGGCAGGAACGCCAGGACAACCCCTTCGTCGCAGACGCCGTGACGGGGTATAACGGCGCAGAAAAAGGCGAAGTGGATCTCATCAGTCAGCGCACCTCCAAACGCTGGAGCTGAACTCCCTGTAATGGTGTTACCCGGAACCAACCGGGCGCGCGGACGTTTTCCCTGTCAGTAGACACGGAAAGGAACGACCCATGATTGCATATCTTAAAGTCGCCGCAATTGGCGCAGGCGCGCTGGCAATGGCAGCCTGTACGTCCTCTGGCACCGCTGAACGCAACGCTGCTGTAGGCGCCGGTCTTGGCGCGGTTGCCGGCGCGGCGATCGGTAACAATGTCGGTGATGGTAATGCCACACGCGGCGCTGCGATTGGCGCAGCCGCTGGCGGTGTCGCCGGAGCAGTGCGCGGGTGCAGCCAGGCTGGCGATTGCGGCACGAGCAACCGCCCCGCCAATTACGATCCGTACAACTACGATTCGGATGGTGATGGTGTCGTTGATGCCCGCGACCGTTATCCGGACGATCCGCGCCGCTGGTAATTCAGTCATCCCGGAGTAAATTCAAGCCCGGCTCGTCTTATGATGATGCCGGGCTTTTATTCAGCCTGCTGACTATTGAGGCTCGGCAGATGTCTGCGGCGTCAAGATCTTGATCATGACGTCATAGAGCCAGGGTGGCATATCTTTGCGGTTTGCCATTTTGGGAGAGATGATTTCACGCTTGTGGAATGCGGTGACGGCCTTTCGAAGCATGGCGCTCGTCTCATCCTTGAGCCCTGCCGCAGCGCCTTCCTTGTTGAGCTCGAGCAGATAACCCGACATCTTGTTGCGCGCCCTGGCAACCTCTTCGGCCGGCGCACCGGTGTCGCCTGCGGCGAGCGGTGTCCAGTAATCATCCAGGGAATAAACAACCGCCCGTATGGCCGCTTCGCTGCCGATGTATTCGGCCGTGAACCACAAGGATCGGTCAATTGTGGCTTCACCTGACCCGGTATAGACTCCGTACTTTTTCAGCAGGCTCTTGAGTTTGTTGACGTCGCTCTGATCAAAATAGAATACCCGGAATTCGTCTTCTCCAAGATACTCCGCAGCATTTTTCTCAGCGGCAAGAAGCAGGCGTTCAACCTCAGCCGGATCGCTCACCTGCCCTGTATCAACGAGGCGGATATAGGCCTTGGCCAGTAGAGCAAGAGGGAACTGGTCTGCCCGGGTTGGCGCGTTCCGGCAGGCTTCGGCCGCCGCTTCGAGAAAGGGCAGCAGGAC
>JBKBRT010000288.1:0-2138 GCA_046291585.1 Hyphomonas sp. | reverse complement strand
AGATCGCCCAGCAGGTGGAAGCTGAAGGCGTCAAGACCATTCGCATCGTCACGGAGGACCCGACCCGCTATGCCGCGGTGACCGGCCTGCCCCGGAGCGTCAAGATCTTTCACCGCGACGACCTTGAAGACGTGCAGAAGGAACTGCGCGGGACGCCCGGCGTCACCGTCATCATCTATGACCAGATGTGCGCGACCGAGAAGCGCCGCCGCTCCAAACGCGGCATGACTGCGCCGGACCGTGTGCGCACGATCATCAACACCGAAGTCTGCGAAGGCTGCGGCGACTGTTCAGTCAAATCGAACTGTCTCTCGGTGGAACCGGTGGAAACCGAACTGGGCCGCAAGCGCCGCATCAACCAATCGACCTGCAATACCGACCTTTCCTGCGTGAAGGGCTTTTGCCCGAGCTTCGTGACCATCCAGGATGGTGAGGCGGCTTGGGAAGACCAACCGCGCCAGATCTTCGATGCGGACGGCCTGCCGCTTCCGGAAACGCCGAGCCTTGCCCAGCCCTGGAATGTGCTGTTCACGGGCGTTGGCGGCACGGGTGTCACCACGGTTTCTGCCGTGCTGGCGATGGCCGCGCATGTGGACGGCAACGCCGCCTGCACGCTGGACATGACCGGCCTTGCGCAGAAAGGCGGCCCGGTGCTCAGCCATCTGCGCTTTGCGCGCGAGCCGGAAATGATCTCGACGGGCCGGGTTCCACCCGCCAGCGCGGACCTCATTATCGGGTGCGACCTTGTGGTGGCCGCAGGCGGGGACGCGCTCACGCTCATGGACCCGCAGCGCACCGCCGCCTACGCCAACTCGGACGTGACGCCGACCTCAGAATTTATCCGTAACCGGTCCAAACGCTTCGAAAGCGAGCTGCTTGCGTCCCGGGTGAAGCGTCAGACCGCAGAGTTCAATGCCATCGACGCGGAAGCGCTCGCGGTAGGCTACCTCCATGACGCAATCTACACCAATATGATCATGGTGGGCTATTCCTGGCAGAAGGGTAAAGTGCCCGTCAGCCTCCGAGGACTTTACCGTTCGATCCGCCTCAACGGCACGAAGGTTGAAGACAACATGGCAGCCTTCAACATTGGCCGCATCGCGGCCGCTGCGCCGGAGCGCCTGGCCGTCCAGCATGACCCGCGCGGACAGGTCGAACCCAAAACGCTGGACGCTCTGATCGCCGATCGGGCAGAGCGACTTACGGCTTATCAGGACGCTGCCTATGCTGAACGCTATCGCGCTGCGGTCACAGAGATACGGGAGGCGGAAGAGGCTGCCGGCCTTGGCGAAAATGTGACCCGCGCTGTGGCAACCTATGCCTACAAGCTGATGGCTTACAAGGACGAGTACGAAGTGGCCCGTCTCTACACGAACGGAAAGTTCGCCGAGCAACTGGCCAGCCAGTTCAAGGGGGGCAAACTCCGTTTCTGGCTCGCCCCGCCGATCATCTCCAAAAAAGACGCGAACGGGCATCAGCAGAAAAAACACTTCGGCGCCTGGATGTGGACTGGCTTCCGCGTTCTGGCAAAGCTCAAGGGCCTGCGCGGCACGAAATTTGACCTGTTCGGCTATACTGAAGAGCGCAAAATGGAACGCGACCTTCGCGATACCTATCTTGCAAATATGAGCCGCATTGCCTCAGAACTGACGGCGGCCAACCATTCTCTCGCCGTCGAAATCGCCCGGGCCCCCGACGAAATCCGCGGCTTCGGTCATGTGAAGGAAGCGGCTGTTGAAAAGGCCAAAGCTCACGAGGCTGACCTCTGGGCGGGATGGCCGGATGGCAAGCTACCAAAGGCGAAAGTCTCACTGATCTCGGCTGCCGGATAGGCTGCCGGCGGCCCGCCTTTTGGGGCAAGAGGCGCAAGGCGACCCCCGATACGTGGATGCGTGTCGGGGCGACCGGCTTCAGGGGCGCAGATCAGTTCAGCGGTTCGACCGCCACGTCGACCACTTTGCCCTTCTTGCTCATCTTCTTGATTTCGCGCTCGACATATTTGGCTTTCACTTCGCGTGTCTCCGTGCGTGTGCCCTTGCCTTTTTTGTAGGTCATCTTGAGGCGGACCATCTCATCGGGCCCATCGAGCGCATCGCCTGTGACCCGAACGGCCGTGCCGCCCACATAGAGAACACCCT
>JBKBRT010000131.1:0-8821 GCA_046291585.1 Hyphomonas sp. | reverse complement strand
CGCATCGGCAGGGTCGTCTCGACCACCGAGGTCATCGGCTCGACGCCCTCGACATCCACCTCATTGAGCTGGTCGATCCAGCCGAGGATGCCGTTCAGCTCACCTGCCAGCTCGTCCAGGCGCTCTTCCGGCACGGCGATGCGGGACAGGCGGGCAACTTTACGGACATCGTCGCGGGTAACGCTCATGGGCAGGCTCCTGATGGTGTTTGCCCCATACGCCATAGGCAGAGGCCCATCAAGGCTGTAAGGGACGCTCCCAATATGGCTGTGGTGGATCTCTTCGACCTGCCCCGCGAGGGCGTTCTTCTGGGCATAGACCCCGGAACCGCAACCATTGGGGTCGCCGCGACCGACCGGATCCGCATGATGGCCTCGCCTGTCGAGACGATCCTGAAGAAAAAGCTCGCCCCCTCGCTGGAGCGGCTGTTGCAGATCTATGATCAGCGCGCCGCGGTGGGCCTCATTGTCGGCCTGCCGCTGAACGTGGATGGCACCCTGGGGCCACGCGCCCAATCTGTGCGGACGCTGGTCTCCAGCCTCCTGAAAGTCCGCGATCTGCCGGTTGCCTTTCAGGATGAGCGCTATTCCTCCGCCGAAGCCGGCGACATCATGCGCGCGGCCGGCGCCTCCCGCCGCAACCGGGAAGCCCGGATCGACGCCTCGGCGGCCGCCGTGATCCTGCAGGACGCCCTTTCCCGGCTGGAGCAGCGCCCATGAGCGCCTTTCTCATTGCGCTCCTGCCTGTCATCCTGATCGTCGCCCTCGGGCAGCTTCTCTCCACCCGCCGCTGGATCGCCCCGGACGCATTTCGCGCGATGGACCGCCTCTCTTTTCTCGTGCTCCTGCCGGCCCTGATCGTGCGCGCGCTGGCGAATGCCGAGTTTGATACCGCGCCCTGGCAGATGGTCGTCACCCTTGTCGCGGCGCAATGCCTGATGGGGGCCGTTGGCCTTGCCGCGTATGGCTGGCCGGGGATCGAGCGGCCCGCCATCGGCACGATCATCCAGTCGAATGTGCGCTGGAACACCATTATCGCGCTCTCCCTCGGCGCCGCGCTGTTCGGGGATGAGGGAGTCGCGCTGGTGGGCCTTGCCGCAGCGGTAATGATTCCGGCGGCCAATGTCCTGTCAGTTTACGCCCTGACCGCGCACGCCGAGCGCCCACCAGGTACCAAACCGCGGCCATTTCTGGCCATGACGCGCAATCCGCTGGTCATTGCCTGCGTCATCGGCATCACGCTGGCGGCCTTCCACATCAAGATCCCCATCGCGCTCGACGAGACGCTGAAGATCCTCGCCAGCGCCGCCATCGCCACGGGCCTGCTCAGCGCCGGGGCGGGGGTGGACCTCAAAGCCCTCGGACGGGCGGGGCTGCGCACATTGGTCTGGTCCGTCATCCGGCTTCTGGGGATGCCGGCCATCGTCCTTGCCCTCGGCCTGATGATCGGGCTCAGCGGCCTGCCGCTCGCCATCGCGCTGCTCTGCGCGGCCACCTCAACGGCGCCCAATTCTTATGTGCTTGCCCGTGAACTTGGCGGGAACACGACGCTGGCGGCAAACCTCATCGCAGTTCAAACCCTGCTGGCGGGCCTTACCCTGCCTCTGACCTGGGCACTGATCCTCTGGCTGGGCGTGGTCTGAGCGGCGCTGCAGACAGAGATTGCGGGGGAAGACTTCCGTTTCCGGCAGCACGTTTGGCCGGACGCAGCTTGCGCTGGCCGGGTTATTTGGCTGAGTTCGGGATCAGGTGAAAGCTAGGACGTGTCGGCGATTGCCGCGCGGGTGTAGGCCCCCTTCGTCAGGGCGCTTGGCGCCCTGCCACTTCCCCCGCTGAAGCAGGGGAAGAAAAGAGGGTGCGGCACATCAGTGTTGATTTCTGCCGGGAGCGATGACGACCAGTAAGGATCATCCCAGGCTTTGCGTGCGGGCACGAGTGGTCTGTAGGCGGAGGGGCTGGGCGCGGGGTCGCCATAGTAGGTGATGTCGATGCGGCCCCACCAGTGGACCTGGACCAGCACATCACAGTTTCCATGCGCGTCCATCTGATCGGCGACGCGCAGCAGATACCAGAAAACCACCGGCCAGAAGATCGGCAGCACAGCGTCGAAATACTCCGCGAAGACCGGATGTTTGCGGACGCGGTGCAGGGCGGCGAGGTTGATCATGGGCGTGAGTGTACGCGCGGGCCGCGAGGGGGTGGGGACGATTTGGAGAGGTATTTTATAGAACCCTGAAAGTATTGCATTTATTCTGAGGCGTGAGGCGCAGAATTGGGGGATAGGGCAGCGCGGGCTCGCCCGGCGCGCGGCGCGCGGGGAGGCCCCGGGCGCTGTTCCCGCCTTCCATGACTTGCCCTGCCCCGGAATCCCGCTTACACCGCCGCAAATCTGAGGTATCCCGATGGCGCCGCCCCGGCCAGACTACACCTTCACGCACGAGCATCTGCTCGGAATCGAAGGCCTTCACCCCCTTGATATCAGGCATATTCTCGATCTGGCCGACAGCTATGCCGAGAAGACCCGCGCGGGCGACCGCCCCGATCCGGTGCTGACCGGCAAGACGGTGGTAAACCTCTTCTTCGAGAATTCCACACGCACGATGTCGAGTTTCGAGATCGCGGCCCGGCGCCTGGGCGCCCACGTCATCTCGATGCCGGTGGCAAACTCCTCGGTGAAGAAGGGCGAAACGCTGATCGACACGGCGATGACCCTCAACGCCATGAAGCCAGACGCGCTCGTCATCCGCCACTCCGCCTCGGGCGGGGCCAAACTCCTCTCCCGCAAGGTTGACTGCGCGGTGATCAATGCGGGCGACGGCACGCATGAACACCCCACGCAGGCGCTGCTCGACCTGCTCACTATTCGCCGCGTCAAAAACCGCATCGAGGGCCTGAAAGTCGTGATCTGCGGCGACATCGCCCACAGCCGCGTTGCCCGCTCCACCACCCTTGCGCTGCATCTGATGGGCGCGCGGGTGCATCTCTGCGGACCCAAGACGCTGATCCCTCCGGGCACGGACACCTGGGGCGCCGAAAGCGCGGGCACCGATTTCGACAAGGTGCTGAAAGGCGCAGACGTGGTGATGATGCTCCGCCTGCAGCTGGAGCGGATGAACGGCTCCTTCCTGCCCAGCCGGCGCGAATATTTCCGCTATTTCGGCCTCACCGCCGAGCGCCTCGCCCTTGCCAAGCCCAACGTCACCGTGATGCACCCCGGCCCCATGAACCGCGGCGTCGAAATCGAGAGCACGATTGCTGACGGCCCCAGCTCCGTCATCACCCAGCAGGTCGAAATGGGCGTCGCTGTGCGCGAAGCCGTCCTCCACCTTCTCGCCGGAGGAAAATCATGAGCCTGCAGATCCTCAATGCGCGCCTGCTTGATCCGGCTACGGAGCTGGATGCGCCCGGGGCGATCCTCATCGAAGACGGCAAGATCAAGGACATACTTACGGGCGATGGCGCCAGCTTCAGCGACGCGAAAACGACGATCGATGCGGCCGGCCTCTGCCTCGCGCCTGGCCTGATCGACCTGCGCGTCAAGACCGGTGAGC
The DNA here is from genome assembly GCA_046291585.1 of Hyphomonas sp. GTDB lineage: Bacteria > Pseudomonadota > Alphaproteobacteria > Caulobacterales > Hyphomonadaceae > Hyphomonas. The sequence continues at coordinate 5,271 of JBKBRT010000131.1, read as the reverse complement.
CCGGCGACGAGCAGAAGGAAACGCTGCAGACCGCTTCGCGCGCCGCCCTTTCCGGCGGCATCACCAGCTTTGTCGTCATGCCCGACACGCGCCCCGTGATCGATGACATGGCCCTTGTGCAGTTCATCGCCGAGCGGGCCCGCGAAACCTCCAAAGCCCGCATCTATCCCGCCGGGGCGCTGACGGTGGGCCTTGCCGGGCTTGCCATGGCCGAGATCGGCCTGATGGCCGACGCCGGCGCAATCCTTTTCACCAATGGCGACCTCCCGGTCGCCGACGCGCAGGTTATGAAGCGCGCGATGGCCTACGCCGCCAGCCGCGGCGCCATCGTCATGTCCCGCCCCGATGAGCGCGCGTTGACGGGCAGCGGCGTCATGAATGCCGGCGCCTTTGCCGCCCGCGCGGGGCTGTCGGGCATTCCGCCCGAGGCCGAATGGATCGGCGCGATGCGCGACGTGACGCTGGCCGAGCAGACCGGCTGCCGCCTGATCCTCGACCAGGTCTCCACCGCGCGGACGCTGGAAATCGCCACTGCCGCCCGCAAGCGCGGCGCCAAGGTCTACACCACGGCCGCCGCCCATTCCCTCTTCTTCAATGAGCGCGATGTCGGCGACTATCTCACCTATTGCAAGGTGAACCCGCCTTTCCGCGATGAAGCCACCCGCCAGGGCCTGATCGCGGCGCTGAAAGCTGGCGAGATCGACGCGGTCGTCTCCGCCCATGATCCTCAGCCCCCGGAAGAAAAGCGTCTTCCCTTCGGGGAGGCCGCTTTCGGCGCGGCAGGCCTGGAAACTGTGCTCTCGGCCCTCCTAAACCTCCATCATGATGGCCCGCTGACTTTGCTCGAAGCCCTCGCCCCAGTGACCATCGGCCCGGCCAGCATTCTCGGTCTGCCGCAGGGCCGCCTTGCGAAAGAGGCCCCGGCAGACTTCATCCTGTTCAATGCGGGCAAGCCCTGGCTCTGCGAGCGCGAAGACCTGCTCTCCCGCTCCGCCAACTCCCCATTCGACGGCCGCCGCCTGCAGGGCCGCGTGATGCAGACCTTCGTGGGCGGGCAGATGGTGTTCAAGCGGTAGGCTTTCTGACGCAGATGCCCGGAAACAGGCATGCCAGATGCATCGGCGGCCTCCGACCGGGCCCATCGCAGCAGGCCATATTGTTTGCGCGCGCATTTCCGGAGATACCGTGTGGACAAACACGCCGCAGGACCCCGCCGCATGACGACCACACCCGACCTCATCTCCCGCTATTACGCCGCCTTCAACGCCAAGGATTGGGCCGGGATGGCCGCCTGCGTCTCCGAAACCATCGACCATTTCGTCAATGAGGGCGACAAGCGCGGCGGGCGCGCGGCGTTCGCAGACTTCATCGCCCATATGGACGATTGCTATGACGAGACGCTGACCGACATCGTCGTCATGGCCTCGCCCGATGGCACGCGGGCTGCGGCCGAATTCATCGTCAACGGCGTCTACAAGAAAACCGATGTGGGCCTTCCCGAAGCGCGCGGCCAGACCTACCGCCTGCCGGCCGGCGCGTTCTTTGATGTGAAGGATGGCGAGATCCAGCGCGTCACCACCTATTACAATCTCAAGGAATGGATACGTCAGGTTTCATGATCGTCCGTTCCCTGACAGGAGAGGATCTGGAGGGCGCGCTGCCTGCGCTGACGCGCCTGCGCATCGAAGTGTTTGCCGCCTTCCCCTATCTCTATGCGGGTACGGAAGAATACGAACAGGCATATCTGCGCACATTCTCAACTGCGCGCGACGCGTTCATCGTCGCCGCAGAGGAGGACGGGCAGATCGTCGGCTGCGCCACCGGCTCTGCGATTGACGCGCATCATGGCGAATTCGCCGCCCCGCTGAAAGAAGCGGGCTTTGATCTGGCGGGCACCTTCTATTTCGGCGAATCCGTCCTGAAGCCGGACTATCGCGGGCGCGGCCTCGGCCATGCTTTCTTTGACGCCCGGGAGGCGCATGCGCAGGAACGCGGCTATGCCCGCGCCGTCTTCTGCGCCGTGGACCGGCCGGCAGGCCATCCGCTGCGCCCGGCAGATTACAGCCCGCTCGATGCGTTCTGGCAAAAGCGCGGCTATCGACAGCTTCCCGGCATCACCACCCACTTTGCCTGGCCCATCGAGCCGGGCGGCGTGGACCTCACCCATCCCATGAGCTACTGGATGCGTGAATTCTAAAGGTCTATACACGCCGGCAACAAACCGGTTTCACGAAAGACATATACATATAATGCACCTTAAAATCAGTTCACTGCTCATCGCCTCAGCGCTCGCCTTGGCCGCCTGCGGCCCAGAGACGCCCCCCGCGCGCCCGCCTGCCCCGGCCGAGCTTCCTGCCGCCAGCCCTGACGCGATCCGCGCGGATATGGAGTTCCTCGCCTCTGACGATCTGGAAGGCCGGGAAGCGGGCACGCCTGGCTTTGACATCGCCGCCGACTATGTGGCCGCTGAATTTGCCGAGATCGGCCTGAAGCCAGCCGGTGACACAAACACCTACTTCCAGACTATCTCCTTCCTGCGCTCGGTGCGCGCGCCGGAAGGCCGCATGATGCACGTTACCCACACCGCTACCGGCGATGCTGTTCCGTTCTCGGAAAATGTGGACTATGCGATGGGCAATTCTCTCTCTGCCCCCAGCATAGACGTGACCGGGGAAGCCGTCTTCGTCGGCTTCGGCATTGTCGCGCCTGATCTTGGCCGGGATGATTTTGACGGGCTTGATCTTGAGGGCAAGGTTGCCGTCATGCTCTCGGGCACGCCCAAGGGCATCCAGTCAGAAGAGCGCGCCTATTACGGCACCCGCAAATTCGTCAATGCGTCGGAGCGCGGCGCCATTGCCGTCGTCACGCTCGAAACGCCGACCTCGCGCGGGGTTTATCCCTTCGAGCGCCTGATCCGCGAGGGGCGCCTCGATGGCGCCAGCCTCACCTGGATCGGGCCAGACGGCGCCCCCTTCGACCGCGCCCCGAACATTCAGGGCGGCGCCAGTGTCTCGATGGACAGCGCCGCCAAGCTGTTTGAAGGCACAGACGCCAACTGGACCGACATCCTCGCTGCCGCCGAAGCCGAAGGCGGCAATGTCACCGGCTTTGATCTGCCCTACACGATCCACCTCACCCAGGCCTCAACGCATGACCAGGTCCAGTCGGCCAACGTCATCGGCATGATCGAAGGCACTGACCCCGTCCTCAAGAATGAAGTTATCGTGCTGACGGCCCACCTCGATCATATCGGCATCACCCGGGGTATCGAAGGCGACCAGATCAATAATGGCGCGCTCGACAATGCCAGCGGTGTTGCCACCCTGCTGGAAGCTGCCCGCATGCTGAAAGCCGGCCCGGCGATGAAGCGCTCGGTGATGTTCATCGCGCTGACGGCAGAAGAAAAAGGCCTCCTCGGCGCACAGTACTTCGCCGAGAACCCGACGGTGCCGAAGGGAAACCTCATCGCCAACGTCAATCTCGACATGCCCGTGCTCACCTACCCGTTCACCGACCTCGTCGTGTTTGGCGGCGCGCGCTCGACGATCATCGAGGAAGTGGAAAAGGCCGCCGCCGAGATGAACATCACCCTCAGCCCGGACCCGGTGCCCGATCAGGGGCTGTTCACCCGCTCGGACCATTTCCGCTTTGTCGAAGCGGGCATTCCTTCGGTCTATCTGATCCCCGGTTGGGAAAATGGCGGGGCCGAAGAGTTCGCCCGTCACATGACGACGAACTACCACCGCCCGTCGGACGATATGGCCAACTCCATCGACTTTGACTCCGCCGCCCGCTTTGCGGCCATCAAGGCGCGTATCGCCCTCGCCCTGGCGAACGCCGATGAGCGCCCCCTCTGGCGCAAGGATGACTTCTTCGCCCGCCAGTTCAACGGCCCGATGGAGCCCTGAAACAGCCGTCGCCCGGCCCCTCCGAAAGGGGGCCGGGCGGGCTAAACCCCGGAATCTGAAGGAAACGGCAGCCCCTCTCGTTAGGTCAGTCGTGGACACTCCCTTAAGGCTCGTTAAAGTCCGCCGCGAGACTGCAGCCGGCGCTTCGCGCGCAGAGGCTCACATCCGGAGGATACATCGTCATGCACCCCAGTCATCACGCGCGGACCCACCCCGACAAGCCCGCCATCATCATGGCCGGCTCGGGCGAAACCATCACGTTCCGCCAGCTGGACGAGCGGTCAAACCAGATCGCCCACGCCCTGCGCGCCGCAGGCTGCCAGCCGGGCGACACCATCGCCATCTTTGCGGAAAACTCGCCCCGCTATTTTGAAATCTGCTGGGGCGCCCAGCGCGCCGGCCTTTACTATGTCTGCATTTCCTCGCGCCTGACGGCGCCGGAAATGAAATACATCATCGAGGATTCCGGCTCGAAGCTGCTGATCTCCGGCGCCAACAAGGCCTCGGTCGCGCGTGAAGCGGCCGCTGCCGCCGGCACTCAGGATCTCTGGTCGATCGACGGGAATGTTGACGGGTTCAAGGCGCTCGAGGCGCATGCCGCGACCTTCCCGACCACCCCCATCGCCGACGAGATGGGCGGCACGGACATGCTCTATTCCTCGGGCACCACAGGCCGCCCGAAAGGCATCCGTCCCCCGCTGGAGCGGAACCTGCCGATCGACGCGGACAATATCCTTGTCCAGATCGCGCGCGCCATGTCCGGCGCCAGCCCGGACTCGGTCTATCTGTCCCCGGCCCCGCTCTATCACGCCGCGCCTCTGCGCTGGTGCATGACGTTCACCCGCATCGGGTCGACGCTGATCGTGATGGAAAAATTCGATCCCGAAGAATTCCTCAAAGCTGTCGAGAAGTACAAGGTCACGCATACGCAGGTCGTGCCGACCATGTTCGTGAAGATGCTGAAGCTGCCCGAAGATGTCCGCAAGAAATACGATGTCTCTAGCCTGACCTTCGCCATCCACGCTGCGGCGCCCTGCCCGGTCCCGGTCAAGGAACAGATGATCGCCTGGTGGGGCCCGGTCATCGACGAGTATTATGCCGGCTCTGAAGGCAACGGCATGACCTATGTGAAAAGCCCGGACTGGCTGACACACAAAGGCACCGTCGGCCGCCCGATCCACGGTGTGGTTCATATCTGCGATGAAGACGGCAACGAGCTGCCCATCGGCGAAGAGGGTCAGGTTTATTTCTCGGGCACCGTTCCGCCCAATTATCACAACGACCCGGAAAAGAACAAAGCCGCCCTCAACCCCAAACACCCCGACTGGTCGTCGCTCGGCGATGTCGGCAAGCTGGATGAAGA
>JBKBRT010000130.1:0-8903 GCA_046291585.1 Hyphomonas sp. | reverse complement strand
GAGGGTCCGTTTCAGGCTGAACCTCCGCCGCCGCACTCCGGGCCGCCAGCCGCGCCGCCCAAACGGCCCCTGCTGAAGCGGCTGTTCGGGATTGGCCTCTGGGGCAGCGTCAAGCTGCTGGCGCTGTGTATTGTGGTCGGCTTCTTCGTGATGGCGGCCAATTTCGATGCCGGAGATCCCAATTTCAACATCGTCGAGGCGCTGCGCGCGATGCTGCGCCAGCTGTTCTCGGCGCTCGGCTGGGCGGTGCAGCATTTCTGGCAGCCGGCGCTGGCCGGAGCGCTGGTTGTGTTGCCGGTCTGGGCATTGTGGCGGCTGGTGAGCCTGCCCTGGCGAAAATGACGCCGGCAGGCAGGTTCGGGGCTTCCGCGACGTCGCCGCTGGCGGGCTACGCAGAGGGCCTATACACTCGTTAAGGACATAAGGGAGGAGACTTACATGGACATTTCAAAACTGATGTTCCGCGACGGCCTGATGAAGGATGAGCGGATTCTGGTGACCGGTGGCGGCACGGGCCTCGGCAAGGAAATGGCGGAGGGCTTTCTGAAGCTCGGCGCCGAAGTGCACATCTGCGGCCGCCGGGGCGGCGTGCTGGAAGAGACCGCCAAGGAACTGATGGCCAAGCATGGCGGCAAGGTTGTGCCCCATGCCTGCGATATCCGCGTGGCTGAAGCGATCACCGAGATGAACGATACCATCTGGTCCAAGCATGGCCCGCTGACCGGCCTGATCAACAATGCAGCCGGCAATTTCATTTCGCGTACGGAAGATCTGACGATCCGCGGATTTGACGCGATCTCCAACATCGTGTTCCGCGGCACGTTCTACATGACGCATGACATCGGCAAGCGCTGGATTGCGGAAAAGCGGCGCGGCAATGTCTGCTCCATCCTGACGACCTGGGTGTGGAATGGCGGGCCGTTTGTGGTGCCCTCGGCAATGTCGAAAGCGGGCGTCAATGTGATGACCCAATCCCTTGCCATTGAGTGGGGCCGTCATGGCCTGCGCTTCAACGCGATTGCGCCGGGTCCCTTCCCGACCGAGGGCATGTCCAAGCGCCTGTCGCCGGACGCTGAAGGCGCCGAGCGGATGGACCGGGGCGTGGCCAATCCGATGGGCCGCGTGGGCGAGATGCATGAGCTGGTCAACCTCGCCGCCTTCCTGATGGCGCCGGGCGCCGAATATGTGAACGGCCAGACGATTGCGATTGACGGGGCGATGTATAATGCGTCGGGCGGCAATTTCAGCATGCTGACGGCCTGGGGTGATGAGCAGTGGGTCGCCGCCCGCGAAGCCATCGAGGCGACCAACGCCAAGGACCGCGCCAAGCGGACGGTCTAGGGTCACAAGGCCGGACAAACCGGGACAGTCCTGGGACAAATGATAACGGGCGCGGAAAGGTTTTTGCCTTCCCGCGCCCGTTTGCATTTGGGCGGATCTATCAGTTCACGGGGCCGGTGACGCTCTCGATGGGGAGCGAATAGTGGCGGCCGCAGAACTGGCAGTCGATGGCGAGGGTGCCATCGGGCTCCACGAGATCGCGCAGGGACTCGTCGGGCATGCCGCGCAGGGTCTGCATGAGGCGCTCCTCATTGCAGGTGCATCGGTCGTCGACGATCTGGCTTTCTTCCAGCACCACGCCCTGCTCATGGAAGAGGCGGAAGAGCAGCTCGGTGACCGGCAGGTCCGGATCGATCAGTTCGCCCTGGGTGAGCGTGGCAAAGAGGGCTTCGGCTTCGCGCCAGGCTTCGGATGTGTCGCCGCGTTTCTCGTCGCCCGCGATGCGCTGGATCATCATGCCACCGCAGACCCAGTCCCCGCCCTCGACGGGCTCCACCGAGAGGCGGATGCGCGAGGGCACCTGCTCTGACATGGCGTAATAATCCTCCGCGCACTGGGCGAGCGTGCCTTTGTTGAGCGGCACGATGCCCTGATAGGGCTGGATGTCGGGATTATCGTGCACGAGGATCAGGCCCAGCCGGCCCGAGGGGCCAAAGAGCTGGGGCATGTGCGGGGGCTTGCCCTTGTTGAGGCGTTCGATGTTGGCCCAAGCGGCTTCGTCATAGCGGGCATAGCCGCGCACGCCGCCGCCGCTGGTATATTCGCCGACCAGCATGCGCACGGGGCCATCGCCCTCTGCCTGGACGAGGATGCGGCCTTCAAACTTCAGCGACGAGCCGACCAGCGCGGCCAGCGCGACCGCCTCCCCCAGGATGCGGGCGAGGTTTTCGGGATAATCATGGCGCGCGAGGATTGGCGTCAGGCTTTCCGGGCCCATGCGGACGGCGCGCCCCCGGATGGGGCGGTCCTGGATCTGGAAGCTGGCGGTGAAGTCACCGGTCTCGAAAGCGGGCTTGGTCATGGGGCGTGTCCCTCTACGGGCTTTAGGGGCAGCGGGCCTGAAGGGCCGGCTGGGAGGAAGCTCAAGGCGCCCCATGTGGCAGCGAGGGGGGGAAAGGACAAGGGGGCGGCCGCGAAGGCCCGGTTTTGCCCCCATCTGCATCCGGTTGCAGAGAAAGTTCAGGCCGAGCAGCTCGCCCCGCCCAGCACGCAGAAGCTGGCGCACCAGGGGTGGTTGAGCTTGACGGGGGCGGCGGTCGCCTCAGCGAGGGTATCGCCAAGGTCGAAGGCGGGGTCATCGACCAGCAGGGTGCAGGCCAGCACGCGGGGGGCAGAGGCGCCCTTGCGGCGCACGACCATGCGCTGGCTGGAACACATGATGCTGTCGGGCGATTTGCTGAGGATGCCCCAGCAGGCAGCGGTGATTTCGGGGGGATCGTCGCGGGCGATCATCTCCGGGAAGAGGACGAGCTGTTTGGGGTCATCGGCATCCATGGAGAGGCCGAGGCGCGCGATGAGGGCGCGGTAGCCCTCGCGGGCGGCCGCCTCGTTTTCATGCAGCGACTGACGCCCGGCCAGCGCCAGCGGGATGCCTGCCTCTGACAGCCAGACGAGCCCCGCGCAGGCTTCGGCAAAGGCGCCCTCCCCGCGCTCGGCATCATTGAGAGCGGCGTCATGGGAATCCAGCGACACCCGCAGCGTCATGCGGGCGCCGTAGCGCGCGGCAAGATCCCTGAGACCGGCCTGAACGCGCGGGCGCATCATAGGGCGCATGGCGTTGGTCAGCAGGAGCAGGCTGTGGCCCCGCTCCAGCGCCGCGCCCATGATGGGGAGAATGTCCGGGCACATGAAGGGCTCCCCGCCCGTGATGCCGATCTCGGCAGGCTCTGTGAGCTCATCCAGGAAGGGCAGCACGTCTGCGAGGGTGAGATAGACGAGGCGGTCATTCTTCGGGCTGCTCTCAATATAGCAATTGGCGCATTCGATGTTGCAGAGCGTGCCGGTGTTGAGCCAGAGCGTGCGCAGGCCGGTCCAGGCAACGCTGGCGCGCACCTCTCCCTTGGCGGTGATATCGGGATGGGAGAACTTTGCGGGCGGGTGGAATGTATCGGCCATACCCGGGATACTAGAGCGCGCCGCGCGCACGGCCAAGCCGGGCAGCCGACATTCCCCGGCAAACGGGAAGCGCTTGCCGGAGCGGCAGGGGCAGCTATATGCGCGGTTGATGACAAAACCCTCAGAAAATGCCCTCTTCAGTCTGCTGAGCGGCGAAGAAAGTGATGGTCCCTGCCGGGACATTCCCGACAGCGCCTGCCGTCAGGAGCCGGGCAATTTCGCTCGCCATGTGGCGGCGTTGTCTGCGAGCAAGGTTGCCGACGGGCTGGTCGATCCGAAACTTGTGCTGAGCTGGCTGCTGACGGTTCTGGGGGCGCCGGCGGCGATGATCGGCCTGCTGGTGCCGATCCGCGAGGCGGGCGCGCTGTTGCCGCAACTCTTCACGGCCGGGGCCCTGCGCCGGATGGCCCAGCGCAAATGGGCCTGGGCGGGCGCCGCGATAGGTCAGGGCGCCGGGGCGCTGGCCATCGGACTGGCGGCCTTTACCCTGGAGGGCTGGGCCGCAGGCGCGGCCATTCTCGGGGCGCTGGGGGTGCTGGCGCTGTGCCGCTCTGTGGCGTCGGTGACGCATAAGGATGTACTGGGCAAGACGGTGGCCAAATCCCGCCGGGGCACGGCGACGGGCGCGGCCGGAACGGTGGCCGCCGCCGCTGTGCTGGTGTTTGGCGGATTTCTGGTCGTGCTGCCGGGGCACCGGATGGAGGTGGTGCTCGCGGGCCTCTGTGCGGCGGGCATCGCCTGGATCTATGCCGGGTTTATCTTTGCACGGATTATAGAATCCCCGGGCGAAACCGAAGACGGCCAAAGCACGCTGAAGCTGGCCGTGCACAATCTGAGAGTGCTGAAGGATGGTCAGCTGCAGCGGTTTATCCTGACGCGCGGCCTGCTGATCGCCACAGCGCTGGCGCCGCCCTACATGGTGTCGCTGGCCGCGCGGCAGAGCGGGGTGGAGTTTGAGGACGCCTTTGGGGGGCTTGGCCTTCTGGTCATCGCCTCGGCACTGGCAGGTCTTGTCAGTTCATATGTGTGGGGTCGGCTGGCGGACGTTTCCAGCCGGAAGGTGCTGGCGCTGACCGCGCTGGCGGCGGCGCTGTCCCTGGGGCTGACGGTTCTGCTCAGCCGGGCAGGCCTGCTGATGGCGGTCTGGGCCCTGCCCGTTGTGCTCTTTGGACTGATGGTTGCCTATCAGGGCGTGCGCATCGGCCGCTCGACACATCTGGTGGACATGGCCACGGCAGAGACGCGCGCCGCCTATACGGCGCTGTCAAACACGGTGATCGGGACATTGCTTCTGGCAGGCGGGGCGTTCGGCCTCGCCGCGCAGGCGTATGGTGAAGAAGCCGTGCTTTTCGTCTTTGCCCTGCTGAGCCTGGCTGCTGTGCCCGCCGCCCTCAGCCTCAAGGAAGTGCAGGCCGAAAACCCAAGCTGAGCGGGGGGATGGCTGCCCCTGCGCCGCCTATTTCTGCAGGCACCAGCGCAGGATGGCTTTCTGGGCGTGGAGGCGGTTTTCAGCTTCATCAAACACCAGGCTCGCCGGGCCGTCGATCACGGCAGCGTCGACTTCCTCGCCCCGGTGAGCCGGCAGGCAGTGGAGGAATTTTGCGCCCCCTGCGGCCAGCTCCATCAGCTCTTCGGTGACGGCGAACGGATCGAGGATTTCAAGCCGGCGTTCGGCGTCCAGGTCGCCCATCGAGACGAACGTGTCCGCGATAACAACATCAGCGCCCGCGACGGCTTCTTCGGCGGTTTCAAAAAGCTCGATCCGGCCCTGAAGCTCGGCCGCGATTTCCAGGTCGTCCTCATCCGGAGCAAAGCGTTTGGGCGTGCCCACGGCCAGCGAGAAGCCGAATTTGGGCGCGGCGTGAATGAAGCTGGCGCAGACATTGTTGCCGTCGCCCACCCAGGCGAGGCGCGCGCCTTTCAGGGTGAGCCCGTGCTCTTCCAGCGTCATCAGGTCTGCCATGATCTGGCAGGGATGGGAGCGATCCGTCAGGCCATTGATGACGGGCACGCTGGAGGCGTCGGCAAACGCCTCGACATCGGTATGATCATTGGCGCGGATCATCACGGCATCGACGAAGCGGGATAGCACCTTGGCGGTGTCTTCGACCGTTTCACCGCGGCCGAGCTGCATGTCGTTTGAGGTTGCCGTGATCGACGAGCCGCCGAGCTGGCGCATCGCCATGTCAAACGAGAAGCGCGTGCGGGTGGAGGATTTCTCGAAGATCATTGCCAGCGTGTGTCCGTCCAGCGGCGCGCCGGCATCGATCCGGCCCTTCGGCCAGCCGGCCCGCGCCTTCTTCATGGCATGCGCCTGATCAAGGATCGCGCGGAGCTCTGCGCTCTCAAGCGGCCAGATATCGAGGAAGTGGCGGATCGTCATGAGCGGGGCCCCCGCAAAAGAAAGGGGGGCGAATAGCGCGTTTCGAGCGCCATCGCCAGTGTTTGTTGGTTAAAAGGGCAACTTACCCATAAAAACTACCCGCCCGGACAGGCCGGACGGGCAGACAAGGCGTTCAACAGGGCGTCAGGCGCGTTTTATGACCCGCACGATCAGAAGCAGGATCACGGCGCCGATCGTGGCGTGGATGATCGCGGCCACAATACCTGACCCGAGACTGACATTCAGAGCCGGAAAGAGAAAGCCGGCAATGAAGGCGCCGACTATGCCGATGACGATGTTGCCGACGAGGCCAAAGCCGAACCCTTTGACGATTATGCCAGCAAGCCAGCCAGCGACCGCACCGATCAGCAGGAAAATAATAAGACTTTCTACGGTCATGTTGCTAATTCCCAATTATGGGGGACCAGCCCCCCGTGAACCTAACGCGCCAGCTGCCAAAAGGATGCATCAGGGGCGGCGAGGCGTGATCCGGCCAGGACGGGGCTGGAAAAAGCTTCTGGAGCCTTGTGTGGCCGGGAGGGCGCACTGCCCTCGATTTCAATTCAGACCTGTATCGGCAGCGGAACAACTCTCGCTCTGATCCGTTTTGTTTTGAGAGAACAGAGGTCAACGATGATGCCGAAGAACACGCAAAAATACTGTGTTGTGGTTCAGTGCCTGCACAACGCGTCATCTGACCTTCCTGCTAAAAAGGAGGGTTCGGTATGAACTCGACGCGACTTCGGCCATCGGCCGAGCACAATTTGAAGTGGTGTGACCTCAAGCGGGATAAGGAGCGTTTTCCCGTAGTATCTGACTGCGCCATCTATTGCCTGCCCAGCCTGAGAGGCTGCGCGATGATGTTCAACGGCAATACAGGCGCGGGCGACGATCTCGTTGAGGAGTTTCTGGAAGACGTTATGGCCTGGCAGCCCGCCGGGGAAGATCCCCATACACCGGCAGGTCTGGCGCGCGCTTTCGAGCAGTTTCTGCGCCGCCAGTTTGGCAACCAGTCCCGGCGTATCGCGCTGTCGGCAACCCCGGGCCAGACGGTGGGCGCCTGGATGACGGCCGACGAATTCTTCGCCGCCATCGCACATATCTGAAACGGCGCGACGTCAGAAGCTGTAAGCGCGCTCAACCTTCGCCACGCGGATTGTGTAGGCGGTGTAAAAGGCTTCGCGGCCGCGCTTCTGGGCGGTGATATGATCGGCGTGGCGTTTCCAGGCGCGGATCGCGTCTTCGGTTTCCCAATAGGAGACAGTGATCTCCAGCCCGCCTTCGCCTTGCGCGGACTCGTAGCCCAGAAAGCCCGGCATGCCGTGGGCGAGCTGGACCATCTGCGCGGCCATTTCGATATATTCAGCCTCTTCCTGACCGGAAAAGACAGCCGTGAAGACAACCGCCCAATAGGGCGCCGGCGGCGTGATGGCGATCATGCGCTTTGGTCCCTTTCACACGGCTGTCATTGTGACACGCCATAGGCGGACCTATCTAGTGCCCCTTCTAGCGTCCAGGCTCAAACTGCCCTAAGGGAGGCGCATAGTTTCAACCCTTTCCGGGAGTTAGCCCAGATATGGACAATGTTCTCATCATCGGCGCCGGCGCGGCAGGCTCTGTCGTCGCCAAGAAATGCGCGATGGACCGCGATACGTTCAAGCACATCACTCTGGCCTCGCGCCGGATTTCGAGCTGCGAGAAGGTCGCCAAAGAATGTGTGACGCCTATTGAGATCGCCCAGGTGGACGCCGATGACGTGGCGGCCACGGTCGCGCTCATCAAGAAGGTGAAGCCGGACCTCGTGATCAATATGGCCCTGCCCTATCAGGACCTGCCGATCATGGATGCCTGCCTCGAGGCCGGCGTCAGCTATCTCGACACGGCAAACTATGAGCCGCGCGAAGTGGCGAAGTTCGAGTATTCCTGGCAGTGGGCCTATCAGGAGCGGTTCAAGGCAGCGGGCCTCACCGCCATTCTCGGCTGCGGGTTTGACCCCGGCGTTTCCAACGTCTGGTGCGCCTATGCGCAGGAGCATCTCTTCGACGAGATCGAATATATCGACATCGTGGACTGCAATGCCGGCGACCATGGCAAGACTTTTGCCACCAACTTCAATCCGGAGATCAACCTCCGCGAAGTGACCCAGGACGGCAAATACTGGAAGAATGGCGAATGGATCGAGATCCCGGCGCTCAGCATAAAGACGATGGTGGACTATCCCGAAGTCGGCCCGCGCGCGTCCTACCTCATCTATCATGAGGAAGAGGAAAGCCTTGTGAAGAACATTCGCGGGCTGAAACAGATCCGCTTCTGGATGACCTTTGGCGACGCGTACATCAAGCACCTGGAAGTGTTCAAATCCATCGGCCTCATCAGCCTTGAGCCGATCAAGCACAAGGGCATGGACATCATTCCGATGGAGTTCCTGCGCGACCTGCTGCCGCCGCCTTCCTCGCTCGCCGAGGGCTATACGGGCAAGACGTCGATCGGCGTGATCATCCGTGGCAAGAAGGATGGCAAGCAGATCGCCAAGATGCTGTATAATGTTTCCGACCATGCCGAGACCAACCGGGAAGTCGGCGCGCAGGCGGTGAGCTACACAACCGGCGTGCCGCCGGTGTCGGGCGCGGCGATGTTCTTCAAGGGCATCTGGAAGGGGCCTGGCGTGTTCAACGTCGAGGAGTTCCCGGCCAAGCCGTTCCTGGACGATGTGGCGGAGCGCGGCCTGCCGACGACGATTGTCGATGTGATGCCGGGCGATCAGGATCTGCTGTTTGAGGTAAAGACCTGAGCCTACTCCAAGCCGCTCATCCCCGCGAAGGCGGGGATCCCGAGCGGGCGAAACTGCCTTACCATACTCCCGCCTTCGCGGGGGTGAGCGGATGATGGACATGACGGACATACAGACCCCCTGCTTCGTTCTCGATATTGCCCGCCTCCGGAAGAATCTGGAGACGGCGCAGCGGGTGCGCGAGGAAGCCGGCTGCAAGGTGCTGCTGGCCACCAAGGCGTTTGCGATGCCGGCCGTGTTTCCGCTGATGCGGGATTATCTCGACGGCACGAC
>JBKBRT010000129.1:0-8981 GCA_046291585.1 Hyphomonas sp. | reverse complement strand
GGTCGAGAACCGGTCGACGATTTCCACAGACCGGATATCGGCCTCCGGCAGCGCGGCGTAATGACGGGCAAGGGAAATGGCGTGGTCCCTTTCCACCTCCGGCGCGGGCGTGCCGGTCAGGGCATCGACCACACCTTTGCGAGGTTCACCGGGAAAACTGGAAAACCAGTAAGAGCGGTCCCCCACAGTCACCAGCCTGACCTGATGGGCCTCAATCTGTCCGGATCTGGCCAGGAATTGTCCCGGCGTGTCCGGAACTGTCCGGATTTGGCCAGGATTTGGCAGCGCCTGGACGGCCGGGCGCGGCGCGGTCCAGCTCATCACAGGATGCAGAAAACCGGTGATCGCCCAGGCCATCGCCACAAAGGCAGCGACCCATCCGATCTGACGGTGCAACCGGCGCGCATTCGCGGGCCGCTTCGTTTTTACGTTGTTTTTCAAGGCTTTGTCTCTGAGCAAAAGGGGATTAGCCCGGCATACGCCCGAAGGCGCGCCGCGGCGCTGAACGTCTCAGAGGGTGGCAGGTGGCCCCGTCGGATAGGGCCGGACCGCATCAAGGCGGCTTGCAATCTCGAACGCAACAGGATGGTGAAGTCCCGCCTCGCGGATGACCCGTAACTGCTGCAGGCCTGGCGCGTCATTCACCGGCGCGGCGATCTGGGTTCCGGCCGCAAAAACGCATCCGTCAGCGGCTTTCTGGCCGTCGTCAGCAGGGATATCGCCGCCCGGCTCCACATATTCGCCGGTCGCCAGATCCATCGTCCGGCTGATCACGCCGTGCTCCGTACAGAGCTCAATCTGCATATACCCGGCGCTGTTCTCAGCCACCATATACCCCGCCGGAACCACCACCCGCACAGCCACAGCCAGCACCAGCAGCGCTGCCGCCAATGCCCGCAAACCGTCCGAGAGAAGCCCCATGCCGCGCATGCTGCCTCTCTCTCAGAGCCCGGCGTCATCGTCAAATCCGGAGCCCGTCAGAATCGCCGCGCGCGCTGAACTGCCGCGCCCCGGCAAACCCTTGATCCCCGACGAAAAGCTGCGGAACCGAGGGCCCAGACTGGTGGCCGTCAGCTCCGCAGGAAGGCAGTGTCATCAGAGTAAAAGTAAACCTGGTCCACGTGCGTCCCCCGCAGGAGTGGGCCATCTGCAGCTTTAGGGAGGTCACCCTCGTCCGTCTTCCCCCTGTTCCGGGGGGGCCGAGAGGCGATCGCCTTGCAGGGCGCGCGCGCCCCCCCCTGTTCCGGTGGGTCGGCAAAAGGTCATATTCCCCCTATGATGGTCTCCTCTCCGCTGGGATCAACGGCCCCGGAAATGGCCCGCCCGGCGAGGAAAGGACGACCCCCCGTGAAGCGCCTCCTGATCCTTGAAGATATCGCCGAAACCCGCGCCTGGCTTTGCGAGATCGCACGCGATGCCTTCCCCGGCTGCAGTATTCAGGAAGAGGGCAGCGTTCGCGGCGGCACCGCAGCCGCCAGCAGCGCGACATTCGATCTGGCGATGCTGGACCTCGGCCTTCCGGATGGCTCGGGCCTGGACGTGCTGCGCAAGGTCAAACAGGAAAGCGCCGATACGATCTGCGTCATCACAACCGTGATGGGCGACGATGCCTGGATCGTTGGCGCGCTGTCAGCCGGGGCCAATGGATACCTCCTGAAAGATCAGCCCCAGGATACCCTCACCCGCCAACTCCGTCAGATTGCCGACGGTGTGCCCGCCCTCTCCCCCTCGATTGCCCGGCGCATCATGGACCATTTTCGCCTCACCGGGCCTGCCGCGCCCGATGATGATCTCACCACCCGTGAGCGCGACGTGCTCGCTCTCATCGGCCGGGGCATGCGCAATGGCGAGGTGGCCCGCGCGCTGGACCTCAGCGAGAATACTATCGCCAGCTATATCAAGGGCATCTACCGCAAGCTCGGCATATCCTCCCGCGCCGAAGCCTCCTGGCACGCCACCCGCATGGGCCTGACGACCGACCGCTCTTGATCTGGCGCACTTGATCCGCCTATTCGGCCGCCATCTCGAACACCGGAATACGGGCGGCCAGACACGTCCCCCGCCCGCCCTCCAGCGAAATATCACCCCCGAAGCTCTCCACGCGCAGCTTCATGTTGCCCAGCCCGTTGCCCAGTGAGGCTGTCTGCGCGGACATGCCTTTCCCGTCATCGGTCACCGTCAGCGACAACCAGTCGGCATCCAGACGAATGGCAACGTCCACACTCCGGGCGTCTGCATGCTTGATCGTATTGCTCACCGCTTCCCGGATCAGCGCCCGCAGCGCATGCACCTTCTGCCGGGAGAGCAGCGCGCCCGGCGCGGCAGAGAGGTTCCAGGTGAGCTGAATGCCATGAGGCTCCAGCCGGTCGGCGGTCTCTGCGCGCAGGTCTGCCAGCACGTTCTCCATCGGCGCATCGGCCCCTTGCGCGTTGTTGATGACATCGCGGATATCGGTCAGCGTCTCGCGGATCATCGCGTCTTTCCGGCCTGTCTCGCGCGAGTGCAATGCGCGCAGCAGCTGGGCGCCGATATTGTCGTGAATGTCGCGCGCGATCCTTGCCCGCTCTTCGGAAACGCCCCGGTCATAGGCGTTCCGGTTTTCCTCCGCATACCGCATCAGCTTCACGATCTGCGCCGCCAGCGCGACATCCTTGGGGGAATAGAGCGCTCGCCCGCCATTGCGATAGCGCAGGCTGAGCGGGGGCGAATCGGCCACGCCCGGCAGCAGCATCAGCGTGCCCTCCTCCTCCACGCGCACTTTCCCCTCGGCTGTCTCCACCGCCCGGATCTCCAGCGGCCCGAACACGTCCCGCATCAGCTTGCGCCAGCGCTCGGCACGTTCCCCGCCGCTGGGGCGCAGGGCAATATCGATCACCGCGCGGAACAGCTCCGCCTCATCGGGCCGCGCTTGCCCGGAAAGCTTCCGCCAGGCCAGGCTGCGCACCGGCAGATAGATCGCCGCCGCCAGAAGCAACGCCACCGAGAACGCCGCCCCCGGCTCGAACGAGAGCAGGCCGATCAACGCCAGGTCCAGCGCGAGCACGCCCAGCGCGGCCAGAAAGTGGAACATCAGCTGGAATGCCCATCCGCCCAGCCCAAACACCCGGAAGCGCATCAGGCCAACGGTCAGCGCCGCATAGATCAGCAGGAAAAACCCGAACGCGATATTCTCGTTGAGCAGCGGCTCAAATCCGAACGTATGGGGAAACGCCACCGTCGAGATAAAGCCGCCCGCCCCCAGCACCACCGCCGCGCCCAGCCAGAGCGCAATCGATCGCTGCGCCGGATCCTCCCGCGTCGCAAAGATCTGCCAGCCGATCAGCGCGAAGATGCCCACCATTTCCCAGAAGGTGATCGGATGGACCAGCATGAAATCCGGCGACGGCCCGAACATCACCCAATACGTCGCCGCCCCGAACCCCAGCACCGTTGCCGCCATCAGCCAGCGCCAATAGGGCAGCTTCACCGGATAGATCAGGAACAGGCACATCATCACGATGCCAAAGCCCGACGCCCCGATACAGTTGATGATCCCCGCCGTCAGATACGCCCCGTCGGGCAACACCATCGCAAACAGCCACACGGTCGAGGAGGCCGAGAACATCAGTGTCGTCAGACCGCTCACCGCAAACAGGATCGCCGCCGGGTCAGACGGCTTCAGCGCCCACACCCAGGCCGACACCAGGCTCGCCCCAAACCCCACCAGCAGCGACACCCACAGCCCGGGATGCGCCGCCAGGGGTGAGCGCCATGCACTCACCTCACCGGTCCATCCCGCCGCCGGCTGCAGCCCCCAGACCGCCATCACCCCCGTCACCGCCACGACCAGCAAAGCAGGCACCGCGAAGCGCACCAGCGGCGTATTCATATCGTTCAGTCGCATCCCCGCGCTCTTCCCCATTCCAACGCGCCTCATCTGAAGCTGGCGCGCGCCGGAAGTAAACCACTCTGCGCGATGCCAGCCCCAACGCGTGCCGCCTCGTCCACCCCCCGAACAGGGGTCTGGCAGCGCTGCAGCGCCTTTGGGCGCACTGGCTTGAAAATATTTGATAAAAATCAACTATCCTGGCCGCACACCTCAAAGGCGAGTGTGAGTTCCAGGCCACACTATCATTTTCGATAGCTTGTGCGGCGCCCCCGCATGCTGACACCGTCGTTCCCACTAAGTCTGCCGCCCTCCCAGAGCAGACGTTGAGGAGGAATCCATGAAACGTCAAAAAGCCTTTAGTCGTATTGTGTTCAGCGGTGCTTCGGTGCTCGCCATCACCCTGGCTGCGCCCGCGCTCGCGCAGGAAACAACGGCCCCGGAAGCCGCTCCTGCGGCCACGCCGGCCCCGTCTTCTGAATCCGACCTGAAACTCGGCTCTATCACCGTCACCGCGACGCGCCGTGAAGAGTCCGCCCAGGACGTTCCGATGGCCATCCAGGCCTTCGGCGAAGACACGCTCAGCCAGCTCCAGATCAACTCGGTCGAAGACCTCAGCTCGGTCGTCCCGGGCTTCAACGTGTCGCAATCCTATCAGGGCGTGCCCACCTACACGCTGCGCGGCATCGGCTTCAACACGATCAACCTCTCGGCCACTTCCACCGTCGGCACCTATGTCGACGAGGTCGCCTACCCCTATCCGTTCATGAATTCCGGCCCGGTCTTTGACGTTTCGCGTGTCGAAGTTCTCAAAGGTCCGCAGGGCACCCTCTTTGGCCGCAACACCACCGCCGGCCTGATCAACGTCGTCACCAACAAGCCGATCGACGAGTTCCAGGCCCGCGTGAAAGGCGAAGTCGGCAATTATGACACCTGGAATATCGAAGGCATGGTCAACCTGCCGATCGCCGAGACTGTCCAGGCGCGGTTCGCCATTCGCAGCGAAAACAGCGACAAGGGCTGGCAGCGTTCGATCAGCCGTCCCGATGAAGACCGCGGCACCGTCGAAAAGCTCGGCTTCCGCGCCGCGCTGGCGCTTCAGCCTTCCGATAAGCTGGACGTGAACCTCAGCTATAATGGCTGGATCAACAAATCCGACACGATCGCCGGACAGGGCATCGGCCTGACGCCGAGCACTGACCCGACCTTCATCGTTCCGGGCACCAATGGTCCTGCCTCGGCATCGGGCTTCCTTGCTCCTGGCCTGTTTGACTATATCCAGAACAATCAACCCACCAGCGCGAAAGACGCAGACTGGGTTCCCTATAACGTCCGCTCACAAACCATCGGCGGCGTTCCCGGCATGACCGACGACAACAAGGAAGACGCAAGCTTCCACGCCCTGCGGGCCGGTATCAACTATACTTTCGACAACGACCTGACCCTCGTCTCGCTGACCGGCTACAACCAGCTGGAACGCAAAGCCATTCTAGACTTTTCGGGCGCCCCGTATCAGATCCTGAATCAGGATATTGATGGCGAGATCACCTCGTTCAGCCAGGAATTGCGCCTTGAAGGCCAGAACGGCATGGCAAACTGGCTCGTCGGCGCTTATTACGGCAAGGACGAGACCACAGACACCAACCGCACGATGCTGCGGGACAATGCCAACTCCAACTTCATCTCCACGGCGGCTTACCTTCTGACGGTCAACCCTGCGGCGCTCGGCTTCGATCCGGCGGTTGTCGGACCCCTGGTCTCGTTTGTGAATGTGGACCCTGAATCCGGTCAGCCCTACACAGCGGCACAACTGCTCAACTCGTTCCAGACCTATCGCGACAGCGGGGACTTTGAAACGACCACGCAGAGTATCTTCGCCAATGTCGATTGGGAGCTGACACCGGAATTCTCGCTGACCACCGGCATCCGCTACACCGAAGACAAGCAGAACTATCTCGGCTGCTCGGCTGACGTGAACGGCTCGATGCAGCCCAACGTCAACGTGTTCAACCGCGTGTTCTTTACGGGCATCTACGGTCTCTCTGCTCCGCCTGCGGCGCTTCAGGAAAATGGCTGCAACACGTATGATATCGCGACCAACACTTTCGGTCCGGTGACATCCAGCACCAAGGAAGACAATGTCAGCTGGCGGATTGCCGGTAACTGGACGCCTGCGGACAACATGCTCCTCTTCGCATCGGTCACGCAGGGCTACAAATCAGCGTCCACCCCTGTGAACGCCGCTTCCAAATCCGAGCAGAACGCCCCGGCTACACAGGAAAGCCTGCTGGCCTATGAAGTCGGTGTGAAAGCTCAGCTGTTCAACCAGCGCCTTCAGACCAACGCTTCGCTCTTCTACTATGATTATGAAGACAAGCAGGTCGCTTCCTTCTTCCCGGACCCGATCTACCGCGCCCTCTCGCGCCTTCAGAACGTGCCGAAGTCGGAAGCCTATGGCTTTGAGACCGAAGTCACCTGGCTGATCAACGAGAACTTCACCGCGATGGGCGGCCTCACGCTGCTGCAGACGGAGATCAAGGAGTTCGACACCTCCGACAGCTTCGGCCTTCCGACCAGCCGCGCCGGTGACCCCTTCCTCTACAGCCCGGAAACAAGCGCAACCCTCGCAGTCCTCTACGACCGCCCGGTGAACGAGACGCTCGGCGTCCGCAGCTCGCTGAGCGGCCGCTGGCAGAGCGACTCCACCGCAGGCAATCCTGACGATCCGTTCTACGACATTGACTCCTACGGCACCCTCAACGGGTCGATCGGTCTCTACACGCTGAACGATACCTGGGAATTCTCGCTCTGGGGTCAGAACCTGACGGACGAGTATTACATCTCGCAGGTCACAACGAACGCAAACGTGGTGCTGCGCTATGCCGGCAAACCTCGCACCTATGGCGCTTCGCTCTCGTATCGCTTCTAGGCGCACGCTTCCTGGAAAGGCCGCAACCCTCACCGGGTTGCGGCCCTTTTTTTATGCTGGAAGTCTTATCCGTTCACAGACAACCGGATCTCGCCTGCCCGCCCGGCCTCTCGCCGGCTGGACTGCGCCGTGAGGAATGTTTCCGTTTCAAATTCCCGGGAGAGGATCGTGCTGACGCGCACATACTCGGCCTGCGCCGTTTCCCGCATCACCGTCAGCAGCACGAACCCCTTATCCTTCACATTGGCAAAGCGCACGCCCCGGTTCTTCTCCGGAATGGCCTTGGCGGCGATGTCGAATATGCGCGGATCGCTGGTGAGGTTCTCATAGCCGCCCGGCGAGGTCAGGCTGCCGGTGGCAAATTCGACGCCCGCAAACGCGCCATCGCTGCCCCGGTAGAGATCATTGGCCCAGAACATATGACTGTCGCCTGACAGCACGACGAGGTTTGCCGCCGCCTCCACCGCTGAGGTCAACAGCCGCTCGCGGGCTTCCGGATACCCGTCCCAGGAGTCGAGGTTCACCGGCAGGCCAAGCTGCGAGCGCGCAATCCAGCGCGCGGCATACCCCCCTTGGCCTCAATGGCAGCCAGCATGTCCTCCGGCAGGATCGCCGGGTAATCAGGCGTGCGCATCGGCGCCATCACCCTCTGGTTCCCCAGCACCTGCCAGGCCGTCCCCGCGGCGGCAGAGCGTTTGAACTCTCCGGCAAGCCAGGCTTACTGCGGCGCCCCCAGCATTGAGCGCGCAGGGTCCGCCAGCGGCCCGGCTTCGAACGCGTCCGGATCGGTCACCCCGCCCAGGCTCAGCGCCTCCCCCCTGCCCGTCAGCCGCGATTCGATCAGCAGCAATGTCGCAATGTCCCCGAACTCATAGGTCCGCGTCAGCGTTTTCGCCGCCGCGCCGGGTTTGGGGTCGCGCATTGGCATCCATTCAAAATACGCCTGCACGGCCGCGTCCCGCCGCGCCTCCCAACTGCCCTGCGTGTCGTCCTTGTGATTGGCCGCTCCGCCCATCCAGCTGTTGTTGGCCGTCTCATGATCGTCCCAGATCGTGATGAACGGTGCTGCGGCATGCGCCGCCTGCAGATCGGGGTCGCGCCGGTAGCTGGCCAAGCGCGCCCGGTAGTCGGCGATGGTCACGGTGTCATCTGCCGGCTCGGCTATCCGACCTATGTCCCGGCCGGTCGCGCCGTCATACCCGTCGGGGCCATACTCATAGATGTAGTCGCCCAGATGGATCACGGCATCGAGATCGGGCGTCTCGGCAATCACACGGTAGGCGTTGTAGAAGCCTGATCCGAAGTTGGCGCAGGAGGCCACCGCAAGGCGTATATTCTGTCCTGAAGTGTCCGGAAGTGTCCGTGTTTGTCCGCCTTTTGACACCTTCTGACCGGCTTTGAACCGGTAATGGTAGCGTTTGCCGGGCTCGAGCGCTTCGATATCAACCTTCACGGTATAGTCCCGCGCGGCGCTCGATCCTCCGGAAAGCGGCGTCTTCAGCCACCTCGAACGCGACAGGAACGACGTAACTTCAGGGCTGAAGGCCCGCGTCCAGAGCACCACCGATGTCTGGGTCGGATCCCCGCTCGCCACGCCCCAGGCAAATTCGGCATCCTCCGTCGCCGGCCGCCCGGTCGCCGCACACCCGCCCAGCAGCGTGAACCCGCCGCCACCCAGCCCCAGCAGCGCATCACGCCTGCTAATCCCTGTATCCATTATGTTTTTCGATTTCTCAGTCATCATCAAATGGCTCCAGCACGTGACCAGTTCCCCCAGTCTGCAAGCCGCCGATCGCCGACGCAACACTGAGATGTTAGGTGATATGTTTGACTTTTGGCCCCCGCGCGCCAACTTGTCATCTCACACTCCGCCTGCGTATCAGGCGAGCATTCACATCGGAAAAGCTCTGCCGCGTATCAGTCAATTTGCAGATGGGCTTGCCACAACCAATACGATAACAAAGCCTGCCGACATAAATAATGCGCGGGCAAAGGGAGCAGACAATATGGGCGTCCAGAGCAGAATAAAGCCCAGGCAAGACATGGTACCTTTTCACCAACAGGGTTTCAGCGACGTCCGCCACACGGAAGACTGGGCGCCAGACCTCCAGAAATCCAAAGCCTATGAGCAAATCCTGCTCGACATTATCCTCGGTATTCTGCCGCCCAGCGCGCGTCTCGATGAAC
>JBKBRT010000128.1:0-8982 GCA_046291585.1 Hyphomonas sp. | reverse complement strand
GGCTCGCCTCGGCGCTGGAGAAGATCGAGCGCGGCGCGCGCGCCCAGATCAATCCCTATGCCGAACGCAACCCGGCCATGGCGCACATGTATATCTCAAACCCCCTCAACGGGCGCGGGGCTGACAATCTCTTCTCCACCCACCCCTCCACCGCCAACCGCGTGGAAGCCCTGCGCCGCATGGCCGGCGAGATGGGCATCTCCGGCGTGGCAACTCCAACCGCGCGCTCCAGCGGGCCCTGGGGATAAGCTAAAACAGCCCCCCTCCGGGCACCTTCCCCGCTTCGCAGGGGAGGATAAAGTTGCACGGCGCCAGATTGAAGTGCGATGCTTCGGGTTGAGCGCTGGTATCCTCCCCTGCGAAGCGGGGGAGGTGGATCGCGCGTCAGCGCGAGACGGAGGGGGGAAATGCGTGACAGTGAAGAACCGACCTTCCGCAAAGCCCGCTCCCTTCGCAAGGCGATGCCGAAATCCGAGGTGATCCTCTGGAGCCGCCTCAGGCGACAGCAGCTGGCAGGGTATCGTTTCCGCCGTCAGGTTCCGATCGGCCCTTTCATCGCAGACTTTGCGTGCGCTGACCTGGAGCTGGTCATCGAAGTGGACGGGGCGACCCACAGCACGCTCTCCGAACTGGATCATGACGCCCGCCGCACCGCCTTTCTGCAGCAGCAAGGCTGGCATGTCTGGCGCGTCTGGAACAATGAGGTCTACGAAAACCTTGACGGCGTTCTGGAAGGCCTACTTCTCGAACTGCAGACGCTGGAAAACTTGCGATGATCGAATTTCCCCCCCCGCCCCTCCGGGGCACCTCCCCCGCTTCGCAGGGGAGGATGATCACCACCCTGCCGAACGCGAGCAAGACGCCAACCCGGAGGACATCGGTTTGAGCGGCGCTCCCATTCGTCTGGCGGCGGGCCGTCTGCTGAACCTTGTGCTCGACAAGAAGCGCACGCTCGATGACGCCCTCGCTACGGACGATGCATACAACAATCTCGACGGCTCCGACCGCGCCTTTGCGCGGGCCATCGCCTCCTCGGCGCTGCGCCATCTGGGCTGGATCGACCGGGGCGTTTCGCCGTTCCTGTCGCGGCCCCTGAGTGCCACGGGCGCGGAAATCCGCGCGCTGATCCGGGCGGGCGCGGCGCAGATCTGGTTCATGGATGTGCCCCCTCACGCCGCCGTCTCCGAAACGGTGGAGGCGGCGCGGCTCTGGTCACCAGCGCGTTCGGGCGGCGGCTTTGTCAACGCCGCCCTGCGCCGGGTTAGCGAAAGCGAGAGCCCGGCCCACACACTCAGCCCGCTCGTCCTCTGGCCGGACTGGCTGGCCGGGCGCATGGGCTCTGCCTATGGCCGCGAGGCCGCCGAAGCCCTCGCCCTGGCGCAGCTGGAAGAGCCGAGCCTGCACCTCTCCCCCAAAGGCGACGGCGCGCGCGTGGCCGAAGCGACCGGCGGCACGCTGCTGCCAGACGGCGCCATCGATATCATCAGTGGCGCGGTCGAAACCATCCCCGGCTATTCTGCCGGTGACTGGTGGGTGCAGGACGCCGCCGCGCGGATTCCTGCCCATCTGCTCGCGCCCCGACCTGGCGAGCGCATCCTGGACCTCTGCGCCGCGCCGGGGGGCAAAACCCTGCAACTGGCCGCAGCCGGGGCAGACGTCACCGCGCTCGACCGCTCGCGCCCCCGCCTGGAGCGGCTTAAGGAAAACCTCGCCCGGACCGGACTACACGCAGACGTGATCGTGGGTGACGGCGAAGCCTGGGCCCCGCCGGCCCTCTTCCCGAAAATCCTGCTGGACGCGCCCTGCTCGGCCCTGGGCACGCTGCGGCGCCACCCGGAAAGCGCCTGGATCAAGACGCAGGACGATGTCGCCCGCTTTCCCGGCGTGCAGGCCCGCCTTCTGGCGGCCGCTGCCGGGATGCTCGCGCCGGGCGGAAGCCTCGTTTACTGCGTGTGTACGCCCGTTCCGGAAGAAGGCGTGGACGTGGTGGAAGCAGCCATCGCCAATGGCCTCCTGGTCCGCGCGCCCGTGACTGCGGAAGAAATTCCCGGCTTTGAAGCCAGCCTGACGCCGGCGGGGGACATGCTGACCCTACCCCTGAAGGGCCGGAAACATGACGCGTTCTACATCGCCCGGCTGACAAAACCGGCCTGAAGCGAGCGCCCGGCCACACTGCGCCTCTCCAAACTGTAATGGATTTCTGAACGGAAAACCGCGCGACAGTTCATATGTCATTCAGCAGATATTGCGGTATAAGACGCCCATCGCAGGTATGCAGTGCGAAAGGAATATACAGATGAACATGGCGATCACCCCTCGGGCGAAGCCCTTTAAAATGGCCGCAGGCGCGCTTGCGGCTCTGACCATGGCTCTTGCCGGTTGCGCCAGCTCCTATGGCGCCGGCACGGCGAGCCCCTCCTCGGTCGGTCAGGCTTCCACGGTCTATACTGGCTATGTCCAGTCGGTCCGCGAAGTGACCATCCGGAATGACCGCTCGCTCATCGGCACCGCCACAGGCGCTGTGCTCGGCGGCCTGGCAGGCTCTGAACTCGGCGGCGGCAACAAGGCCCAGACGGCTGGCGCCATCGGCGGCGCAGTCATCGGCGGCGTGGCCGGTAACGAAGCAGGCAAAGCCATCGGCACCAAGCGCGGCTATGCCTACACCGTTCGCTTCGACAATGGCGAAGTGCGCGAAATCACCCAAGGCGCGGACATCTACATTCCGCCCGGCGCGGCCGTAAACGCGATTGCCGGCGCAGATGGCTGGAAGATCGTTCCGCGCTAAGCAAGTTCGAAGCTACCGGTTTCGATTGCGAACGGAGACTTGCGCCAACAAAGACCTGAAGCGCCAATCCCTGAGTGAAACGAAGGATTGGTGCTTCAGTCGCGGCGAAATACCCTGGAACCAGACAGCCGGCTGCCTTGTGCGGCCGGCTGTTCCCTTTTAGGGAAGGTCCATGAAACCCGTCCTGATATCCCCGTCGATCCTTTCTGCAGACTTTGCTAAGCTGGGCGAGGAAATCCGCGCCATTGATGCGGCCGGCGCCGACATGATCCATGTTGATGTCATGGATGGCCATTTTGTGCCCAACCTGACCTTCGGCCCGCCCGTCATCGAGAAGCTGCGCCCGCACACGAAGAAACTGTTCGATGTGCACCTGATGATCGCGCCGGTTGACCCCTTCATCCAGGACTTTGCCAAGGCCGGCGCCGATATCCTGACCGTGCACCCCGAGGCCGGCCCGCACCTGCACCGCACGCTGCAGGCCATCCGCGCCGCCGGTATGCGCCCGGGCGTCGCGCTCAATCCGGGCACACCTGCCAGCGTGATCGAACCGGTGATCGGCGATATCGACCTGGTGCTCGTCATGTCGGTGAACCCCGGCTTTGGCGGGCAGAGCTTCATTGAAAGCCAGCTGAGGAAAGTCGAGCAGCTGCGTCGCATGATCGATGCGTCGGGCCGCGACATCATTCTTGAAATTGACGGCGGTCTGAACGCCGAAACCGCGCCGCGCGCCATTGCTGCGGGTGTAACGGCCATTGTCGCCGGGTCTGCCGTATTCAAGGGCGGACCGGAGGCTTACGCCGCCAACATCCGGGCACTTCGGCCGCAGGTGAATGCCTGATCGCAGAATGCGGGAATGGGTCCAGTCTTGACCGAGAGCGATGCTGATTTCAACGCTGACCGGACACGCACCAGCAGTGATGACGCCGCGCTTTGGCGCCGTTTCCGGGGCGTTGTCGGCGAGGACGCAAAAGTCTCTGCCCTGCAGAAGCTGAAGCTGACCGGCCAGGGGCCCGACGCCTTCTCCCTCCATATCTCAAATCTTCTGCCCCCGGACGACCGGCGCGGAGAAGCGCTGATGGCGGGCATCTGGCGCATAGGCCAGCAGCGGATGGTGATGGCCGAAGGCGCGCCGCCCTGGAGCCTGGAAATGCCCTCGCGCCATTTTGCCGACCGGGTGCACCGCTTCGGCTGGCTGCCCGATATCTTTGCGCGCGGGGAAGACGGCGCAGAGCGCGCCCGCGCCCTGACCGATGACTGGATCGAACGCTTCGGTAAATTCAACGGCTTTGCCTGGCGCATCGAGCCGACCGCCAGCCGCGTCTGGAACTGGATGCGCTGCGGGCCCGACCTCTTTGAAGTGGGCAGCCCCGAAGCGCGCGCCGCGCGGATCGACGCCCTCTCCCGCCAGCTGCGCTATCTGGCAGAAGTGATCGAGACGGCCCACGACCCCAAATCCCGCTGGATGGCGGCGGTTGGCCTCGTCGCCCATTCCCTCTGCCTGCGGAAGGGCGCGGGCCTCAGCGAAGCGCTTGCCCGGCTGGAAGGCGAGGTCACCGCGCAGATCCTCCCCGATGGCGGACACGTCACCCGCAGCCCGGCCCACACCCTATCTTCCCTGCTGCACCTGCAGACGATCGAAGAAGCTCTGGTACGCGCCCAGCGCCCGGTGCCCGACTGGATCACCAAATGGGCCCCGCGGATGGGCGCCATGCTCGCC
Source organism: Hyphomonas sp. (assembly GCA_046291585.1). Lineage (GTDB taxonomy): Bacteria > Pseudomonadota > Alphaproteobacteria > Caulobacterales > Hyphomonadaceae > Hyphomonas. Next base: position 4,477 of record JBKBRT010000128.1, on the reverse strand, counting down.
TTCTTCCGCTGTGGCGACGGCGCGCTCGATACCTTCAATGACGGCGACGAGTCGCGCGCCGAAGTCGTCGAGGCCGCGCTCTCACGCCTCGAGACGCCCCCGCGCCGGTTCCTGTTTGCGCCCAAATCCGGCTTCCAGAAGATCGAGCGCGGAACCTTGCGCTTTGTGCTCGATTGCGGCGAAGCCCCGCCTCGTCCGTTTGCGGAACATGCCCGCGCCGGCGCGCTCGGCTTTGAGTTCTCCGATGGCCCGGCCCGCCTCGTCACCTCCTGCGGCTATTCCTCCGAGGTGAATGTCGACTGGCAGGCCGCCGTGCGCCGCACCAGCGCGCACTCGACGCTGATCCTCGCGGGCCGCGACAGCTCCGCCTTCGTCTTCAATGACGAAACCCGGATGCGCGCCGTCATCGGCCCGGAAGGCATCGCGGCCAAGCGCCTGGAGGAAGCCAACGAGATCTGGCTCGACGCCCAGCATGCCGGCTACAAGGCCTCCCATGGCCTGCTTCACCGCCGCCGCATCTTCGTGTCCGGCGCCGGCGACCGGCTGACGGGCGAGGACGCCCTCGTGCGCCCCGTCGCCCAGCCGCCCAGCGACGACAAGAAGGGCATCCCCTTCGAGATCCGCTTCCACCTCCACCCCACCATCACCGCCCAGATGGGCCACGACGCCATCCGCCTCGTCAGCGAGACCGGCGCGGTCTGGCGCTTCAAGACCAGCCATGAGGGCGCGCGCCTCGAACGCACCGCCTATCTCGCTCGCGGCGTGGTGGAGACGCCCGACCAGATCGTGCTCTCTGGCTTTGCCGACCCCAACGCCGATGGCAGCCAGCCGCCCAACTGCATCCGCTGGGCGTTCATCCGGGAAACGGCCGCGCGAGACGCCTGACATAGCTTGACGCCTTCGCAGGGGGTGCTAGGCCGCGCGCAGCTGTCCCACCGCCTCTGAAGGAGCCCGCCCCATGTCATCCCAGACTTCCGGCGCCCCCGTCACCATCCGCCGCGCGCTGATCTCGGTCTCCGACAAGACCGGCCTGATCGACCAGGCTAAGCGCCTCGCCGCGATGGGCGTCGAGCTCGTCTCCACCGGGGGCACCTCCCAGGCCCTGAAAGATGCCGGCCTCGCGGTGAAAGACGTGTCAGACCTGACGGGCTTTCCCGAGATGATGGACGGGCGCGTCAAGACGCTCCACCCGGCCGTGCATGGCGGCCTCCTCTACCTGCGCGACAACCCCTCCCACGTACAAGACGCGCAAACCCACGGCATCGGCGCCATCGACCTCATCTATGTGAACCTCTACCCCTTCGAGGCGACAGTTGCTTCGGGCGCAGACTTTGAAACCTGCGTCGAGAATATCGACATCGGCGGCCCCGCCATGCTGCGCGCCGCCGCCAAGAACGGCGCCTTCGTGGCCGTGTGCACCGATGGCGGCGATGTCGACGCCGTCCTCGCCCAGATGGAAGCCCATGACGGCGCGGTAAACCACGCGCTGCTGCGCCGCCTCGCCGCGAAAACCTATGCCCGGACCGCCGCCTATGACGCGGCCATCTCCGCCTGGTATGCCCGCCAGATCGGCGAGGACGCGCCCGATTGGGCTGCCCTCGGTGGCCGCCTCGCCCAGCCCCTGCGCTATGGCGAAAACCCCCACCAGAAAGCCGCCTTCTACGTCACCGGCGAAAAGCGCCCGGGCGTCGCCACCGCGCGCCAGCTTCAGGGCAAGGAGCTTTCCTACAACAACATCAACGACACCGACGCGGCCTATGAGCTGATCGGGGAGCTGGGCAGCGACACCCCCGCCGTCGCCATCATCAAGCACGCCAACCCCTGCGGCGTGGCGCTGGGCAGCTCGATCATCGAGGCCTACCGCGCGGCGCTCGCCTGCGACCCCACCTCTGCCTTCGGCGGCATCGTCGCCCTCAACCGCCCGCTGGACGAGGAAACCGCAAAAGTCATCACCGAAGTCTTCACCGAGGTCGTCATCGCGCCGGGCGCTGACGCGGCGGCGGAAGCGATCTTTGCCAAGAAGAAAAACCTCCGCCTCCTGATCACTGACGGCCTGCCAGACCCGGCCGCCGGCGGCATCTTCCTGAAGACGGTCGCCGGCGGCTTCCTGCTGCAGGACCGCGACGCGGGCCGTATCCATAAGGACGATCTGGAAGTCGTCACCAAACGCGAACCCACACCCCAGGAGCTGGAAGACATGTTCTTCGCCTGGCGCGTCGCCAAGCACGTCAAATCCAACACCATCGTCTACGCCAGGGACGGCGTCACAGCCGGCATCGGCGCCGGCCAGATGAGCCGCATCGACTCAGCCCGCATCGCCGCCCGCAAAGCCGTCGACGCGCAAGAGACTGCCGGCTGGCCCGAGCCGCGCACCAAGGGCTGCGTCGCCGCCTCCGACGCCTTCTTTCCGTTCCCGGACGGTCTGTTGCAGGCTGCCTCCGCGGGCGCCACAGCGATCATCCAGCCGGGCGGCTCAATCCGCGATGAGGAAGTGATCGCCGCAGCGGACGAGGCCGGGCTCGCGATGGTGTTCACCGGGATGCGGCACTTTAGGCATTGAGATGAACATAGCCGACTCTAGATCAGTGAAGTAAGTATCTTTGATATGAATCCATTGTTGACCCCGCGCTCGGATTGCAACATTAGATTGAGATAGACCATTGAGATACGGCGCGCGCATCAAGGAGACATTTGCCTGAATAAGTCACCTGATCGGCGTTATGTGGGCGAGTACGCAATTGGTCTCATTCACAATGAGATCGCGATGTTGCTGGCACACCAAATTGGAAACAAGGAACTTGAGGTCACTAAGGCACAAGCCGATTTTTTAGATCAGTGTCATATCTATTTGATCTGTAGCCGACCGAATTTGTGGTATAAGCCCGACAATCTCAGAATAATAAATACACCTCGAAGGGCCATTGTTAGTGGCTACCTGTGTAAACGCGCGTCTGGAAACATCACTGAGCAAAGCTTTCATCTGATTATAGATTTGGAAATTGGAACTAGCGCAAAACTGGGAGAGTATCCGTTCCGGAATATTGTTATCGTTGACGATAACGACTGTGTGGTAAGAACTTTCCCAGCAACTCTAGCCGCTCAATTTCGTTTGCCTTTTTCCACCTACTCTGATTGCAAAGTTTTGTATGTAGGACAGGCCCTTGGAGATGATGGGAAGCGGAGCGCTTTGACCAGACTTGCACGTCACTCGACATTACAAAGAATATTTGCCGATACGCTGCATACTGATCCAGACTCTGAAATAGTCGCAGTTCTCGCAAACTATGAAAATGCTATGATTTTTACTCAGTTTGATGGATCAGCCAATGCTAGCGCTGATCCGGCCGAGGAAGATCAGCGGCTAAGTAACGTCTTGGACCATCAGCCGGACTTAAAACAGGTAGTGTGCTTGGCAGAGGCTTCTCTAATTAGATATTTTCGACCGAAGTATAATGAGGTGTACAAAGAGCATTTTCCGAAAGCGAGTCAGAAAATCTTAAACGACTGCTTCCGATTAGACTTTGCCGCCATCACATGTGAAATAGTTACGTCGGAATTGTGTTTTCGATTGCATTCCGACGCCGTAGGTGCGGGCCAACACCACATAAAGCAGTTTATGCTTCACGATCCCGATCAGCGTAGAACATTCTCAACCTTCGTTGATAATGACGGAACTTATCATAAAATAGACATCTCCGGACCGGTTTACTGAACCTCGATTGTTCGGCGGAATGACGAGCGTAGGGTGGGTTGAGGCGTAGCCGATACCCACCTGGCTACGGCGGGGCGAAATGCAAGGTGGTGGGTATCGCTTCGCTTCCGCGGGCCTCAACCCACCCCACTATTATCACGGGCACGGAGCATAAGACCCTCACCTCCCACGCCCTGCGGGCGCGGGCCCCTCCTCTCCCACTTCGCGGGAGAGGGGTTAAGGGAGTGCAGCACCTCTTACCCCTCTCCCGCTTGCGGGAGAGGAGGGACCCATCGCGCAGCGATGGGAGGTGAGGGCTGCGGCCGCGAGGATAAGCGCGGCGCTATCCAACACACGCCCACCCCTCCCCCCGTCATCCCGGAATTTGCGCAGCAAATGTCCGGGACCCAGAAAGCCCAGCAGAACCAAGCCCTCCCTGGGTCCCGGTCTTCGCCTGCGGCGAAACCGGGAGGACGCGCGATGCGTTTTCGCAAAGAACTTATCCGCCCCGGTCCCGCCCCCCGCATACTCACACCCATCCTCCTCACAGGAGCCGCGCCGGTACCGTTCGGTTTGTGGGGAGGCCGCCCCGGAGGATGGGAGCGGCTGGGTGTTACGGTCCAGCCTCTCTCTAGGGACGTTGATCCAGGCAAGCCGGACCAAAAAGCCGGTAGAGAACCCCCACTGGCCCGCCTCTCCTCTGAGAGGTCACGAGAGTTGATGGTAAGTGGTCACGGCCTGGCAGCGCCGAAGTCATCCCGAATCCTACTGCCCGAAACTCCGGCG
>JBKBRT010000127.1:0-9019 GCA_046291585.1 Hyphomonas sp. | reverse complement strand
AGACCCCCCCGGTTTTGCTGTCCGGCGACCACAGGCGGATAGAAGAGTGGCGAATCAGCCGCTCAAAGGCGTTGACTTTTGACCGCCGCCCCGATTTATACGCCGCTTACTCCGAAACCCCGACCCCTACTGCGCCGGAGACTGGCGATGAACCTGATTAAAGAGCTTGAGACCGCCGAAATGGCCCGCGTCCTCGGCGACAAGACCATTCCGCAATTCTCGCCCGGCGATACCCTCGCCGTGAACGTGAAGATCAAGGAAGGCGACCGCGAGCGCGTCCAGCGCTATGAAGGCGTCTGTATTGCCCGCTCCGGTGGCGGCATCAATGAGAGCTTCACGGTTCGCAAGATTTCTTTCGGTGAAGGCGTTGAGCGGGTTTTCCCCCTCGTTTCGCCACTGATCGAGTCGATCGAAGTGATCCGCAAAGGCCGTGTGCGCCGCGCGAAACTCTACTATCTGCGCGATCTGCGCGGCAAAGGCGCCCGTATCGCCGAGCGTACCACGGGTCACGGCATCGAGACCCAGGAAGTCACCGTCTCGAAAACCGAGCGTCGCCGTCAGAAAGACGCAGAAAAAGCCAACCGCAAGGAAGTGGCGGCTCAGGCCCGTGCCGACAAGGCCAAGGCGGATGCCGCTGCCGCCGCAGAGGCTGCTGCTGCCGAGGCCGCCGCCGCTGCTGAAACGCCCGCCGAGGGCGGCGACGCGTAAGCTTCTGGCTGAAACATGCCAGCTATGTGAAACGCCCTCCCTTCGCGGAGGGCGTTTTCGCATGGGCAAGGCTTCCCTATGTGAGCTTCAGCGTTATGGTGCGCCGCGCAAGTAAGAGGCCGAAATGTCCGCCAAGACACTCTACGACAAAATCTGGGACGCCCATGTCGTTCATACCGACGAACAGTCCGGTGAGAGCCTTCTCTATATAGACCTGCATCTCATTCACGAGGTGACCACCCCTCAGGCTTTCGCAGGGCTCAAAGCAGCCGGCCGCAAGGTGCGCCGGCCTGAACTGACCCTGGCGGTCGCCGATCACAACACGCCCACCGAAAACCAGGCTCTTGGACTGGCGGCTGTGAAAGACGCTGAAGCGCGCAACCAGCTCGAAACCCTCACCCGCAATGTCGCCGAATACGGCATTCAGTTCTTCCAGATGGGCGACATCAATAATGGCATCGTCCATGTCGTCGGGCCGGAGCAGGGACGCACCCAGCCGGGCATGACGATCGTGTGCGGGGACAGCCACACCTCCACCCACGGGGCCTTTGGCGCACTTGCCCATGGTATCGGCACGTCAGAGGTCGAGCATGTTCTGGCGACGCAAACCCTGCGCGCGCGGAAAATGAAGAATATGGCGGTGGACGTATCCGGCCGCCTGCGCGACGGGGTCACGGCAAAGGATCTCGCCCTGCATGTCATCGCCATCACCGGCACCGCCGGCGGTACCAATCATGTGATCGAGTATCGCGGCGAAGCTGTCCGTGCGCTCTCCATGGAAGGGCGTATGACGCTCTGTAACCTCTCCATCGAAGGGGGCGCGCGCGCCGGTCTTGTGGCGCCCGATGACGTCACCTTCGAGTACATGAAAGGCCGCCCCTCCACGCCCAAAGGCGGGGCCTGGGAACTGGCCGAAAAATACTGGCGCACACTTTACTCTGACGACGACGCCGTTTTCGATGCCGTGCTCACCATCAAGGGCGAAGAGGTTGAGCCGACCGTCACCTGGGGCACCAGTCCCGAGCAGGGCATTGCCCTCTCCGGCATTATTCCAAAGCCAGAAGATTTCTCTGATCCGGGAAAGCGTGCTGCCTGTGAGCGCGCGCTGGAATATATGGGCCTTGAAGGCGGCAAGCCGATCGCGGGCACGCCGGTACAGCGCGTCTTCATCGGCTCATGCACCAACAGCCGGATCGAGGATCTGCGCGCCGCCGCTGAAGTGGCCAAAGGTAACAAGGTGGCAGACGGGGTGCGCGCCATGGTCGTGCCAGGCTCCGGCCTTGTCCGGGCTCAGGCCGAAGCCGAAGGCCTCGACATCATATTGATGGAAGCCGGTTTCGAATGGCGGGAACCTGGATGCTCCATGTGCCTTGGAATGAACCCGGACATTCTGGCGCCCGGCGAACGCTGCGCCTCGACCTCAAACCGCAATTTCGAAGGCCGGCAGGGCAGGGGTGGGCGTACCCATCTGATGAGCCCGGCTCTGGCTGCCCGGGCCGCCATCAACGGCGTCCTCGGATAATCTGTTAACTGATCAGGATCATGTCATGACGTCTGCAGACCTCACTCCCCGCCAGAACTGGACCCGCGAAGAGATTGCGGCGATCTATGATCTGCCGCTCGATCAGCTTTTTGCGCGCGCGCTCGCCGTCAAGGCCGCCCATTGGGCCGATGGAGCCGTGCAAAAATCCCAGCTTCTGTCGATCAAGACCGGTGGCTGCGCCGAGAATTGCGGATATTGCAGCCAGTCGGCGAGCTTCAAGACCGGCCTCAAGGCTGAGAAGCTGCTTCCCGTCGAGGAGGTTGTTGATGCGGCGCGCCGCGCAAAGGCCAATGGCGCCGACCGCTTCTGCATGGGCGCTGCTTGGCGCTCGCTGAAAGACCGGGACCTGCCGAAAGTCGCCGAGATGATTTCAGCCGTCAAAGCCGAAGGTCTCGAAACCTGCGTCACGCTCGGCATGCTCGAAGAAGGCCAGGCCGAGGCGCTGAAGGAAGCAGGCCTCGATTATTACAATCACAACCTCGACACCTCGCGCGAGTATTACAGCACGGTCGTCACGACTCGGACGTTTGACGACCGGATCGAAACCCTCGGCCGCGCCCGTCAGGCAGGGATCAAGCTCTGCTGTGGCGGCATTCTGGGCATGGGCGAGTCGCGCGCTGACCGGGTTGGCCTCATCCATGAGCTCTCGCTGCTCAGCCCCCATCCGGAAAGCGTGCCCGTCAACAAGCTCGTGCCGATCGAAGGCACGCCGCTCGCCAATAGCGAAGAGCTCGATACGCTGGAGCTGGCGCGTGCCATCGCTGTCTGTCGCATCGTGTTTCCGAAAAGCTGGGTGCGCCTCTCAGCCGGCCGCGAAACAATGAGCGCCGAGGGCCAGGCCCTCTGCATTCTGGCCGGCGCCAATTCGATTTTTGTCGGTGACCGTTTGCTGACGACCGCCAATCCCGCGATGGACAAAGACACCCGCCTTCTCGAATCCGTCGGGGGTGGTTGCTCGAAATGCTAGGCTGAGTTTAGCTCAGCTCACCCGAGCTTGGTTGTCATTCGCTCGCTGCGACCCGATATTCTCCCTTCAAGATAATCCTGAAGGGAGAATTCGGTATGGCCGGAACAGTGAAACTCGAGGGCGGCATAACGCTCGATGGTCCGCGCGGCCGGATTTATGGCTCGATCCTGGAAACGGTTGGTTCAACCCCGCTCGTGCGCGCTGAAAAGTTCGCCAAGGCCGAGGGGGTCGATGCCGAGATCCTCTTCAAGCTCGAATTCTTCAATCCTCTCGCCAGCGTGAAAGACCGGATCGGTCTGGCGATGATCCTGGGGCTGGAAGCAGAAGGCAAGCTGAAGCCGGGCGGCGTCCTGATTGAGCCAACTTCGGGCAATACGGGCATCGGCCTCGCTTTTGTGGCGGCCGCCAAGGGCTATCGCCTGATCCTGACAATGCCGGAATCGATGTCGGTGGAGCGTCGCAAGATGCTCGCCTATTTCGGCGCCGAGCTTGTGCTGACACCTAAAGAGAAAGGCATGGGCGGGGCCATCGCGCGCGCCAAGGAGCTGCTTGCTGAAATTCCCGACGCCGTCAGCCCCAGCCAGTTCGACAATCCGGCAAATCCGGCCATTCACGAGAAAACCACTGCCGAGGAAATCTGGGCCGATACCGCCGGCGGAGTCGACGCCATCATTTCCGGCATCGGCACGGGTGGCACCTTCACCGGTGTTGGCCGCGTGCTGAAACCGCGAAAGCCCAGCTTGAAAATGTTTGCGATTGAGCCGGAAGCCTCCCCGGTCTTGTCCGGAGGCCAGCCCGGTCCGCACATGATCCAAGGGATCGGCGCAGGCTTCGTTCCAGGCAATGCCGATACCAGCCTGATCGACGAGATCGTGAAAGTCTCCAACGAAGAGTCTTTTGCGATGGCGCGTAAACTCGCCAAGACCGAAGGCATTCCGGGCGGCATCTCTTCTGGCGCCGCCGCCGCCGCGGCCGTCCGTATCGGCAAACGGCCGGACATGGCGGGCAAGACCATCGTGGTTATTCTGGCAAGCTTTGCCGAGCGCTATCTCTCTACCGCTCTGTTTGACGGCGTCTGACAAGGCAGGGGGCTTCGCAGCGGCAGGGCTCGCCAATCTCCGGCAGCTGGTGGATATATGCCGCCAGCAAAGCACACCTGGAGGAAGCCGCTCATGGCGCGATACACACTGCACGGAATGTGGCCGTCGGGGCCGACTTACAAGGTCGGCCTCATGCTGCGCCTGACAAATACGCCGTATGACTACGAGCATGTCGATCTGCGGGCCGGGGCGCACAAGGCAGACGCCTTCCTCGCGAAGAACCGTTACGGTCAGGTGCCGGTGCTCGAAGACCACGAGAAGGATGTCTGTCTCTCCCAGTCTTCGGTGATCCTTGATTATCTCGCCGATGAAACCGGACAGTTTGCGGGCAGGGATCGCTCAGAGCGCCTGAACGCGCGGGAATGGCAGTTCTGGGGCGCGGGCCCCCTCGCCATCGGCGTTTACCGCACGCGCGCCCTGAAACTCGGTTTCTTCAAGTTTCCGGAAGATGTGGCCACGGCAAACCTGCAGTCTGCGCTCGGCGCGCTGAAGGAGCTGGATGGTCTGCTCGCCGGACGAAGCTGGCTTGTGGGCGGCGGCGCGACCATTGCCGACATCGATGTTTATGGCATCGCGGCCTATTGCGGGCAGGCGCAGATTGACCTGCAGGCCTTCGGCAATGTCCGCAAATGGATGGCGCGGGTGGAAGACCTGTCCGGCTTCAAAGGACCGCAGGACTGCCTTCCGCAGGCCAGCGTGAAAGCGGCGTGATAACGGGTCTCGACCATCTCGTGCTCGTCTGCCCGGAGATCAATTCGGGCGTGGCGGTTTATGAAAAACTGCTCGGCCGGAAGGCTGACTGGCGGGCAGACGTGGACGGAGGCGGCGCCACCGCGCTTTTCCGGCTGGGCAACACGTCTCTGGAACTGCTAGCGCCGGCGGGTGAGGGACCGCTCGCGCAGCGCCTTGCCGAGATCATTGACGCAGACGGTCCAGGCCTGAAAACCCTTGCTTTTGCTAGCGATGGTCTGACGGGCGATCATGATGTTCTCACCCGGCGCGGTCTTGGCCCCGAACCTGTTTCTGATGGTTGCTCCAGGCATAGCCAGACAGGCTTGGAGCGGGCTTGGCAGAGCTTCCGGATTCCGGATGCGAAGGCCGGCGGGATCAAGGTGTTCGTTATCGAGCCGGGGGAGGGGGCAATTGCGCCGGAACCGGCAGGAGCAGCCGCTGTCCACGGCCTTGACCACGCGGTGGTCAACACCGCCGCGCCAGACCGCGCGCTGGCCTTCTATGGCGCCAAGCTCGGTTTGCGGCTCGCGATGGACCGGACCAATCCGGACTGGGGCGTGCGTCTCATTTTCTTCCGGACCGGCGGCCTGACGATCGAGATCGCTCAGCGGCTTGCCGACCCTGAGGACAATACCAGACCAGACAGTTTCTGGGGCCTCACTTGGGGCGTCGCAGATATTGCCGCCACCCATGCGCGGCTCGCCGCCAGCGGCTTTGATGTTTCGGAGATCCGCAGGGGCCGCAAACCCGGAAGTCAGGTTTTCACGGTTCGCAATGGCACTATGAATGTGCCGACCTTGTTCATTGCCCATGAGGCGGTTTAGAAGCTTACCCCATGACACCATTCACACGCCTTGATGGAACCGCCGCGCCCCTGATGGACAAGGGCAAGCCGATGTCAAATGTCGACACCGACATGATCATCCCGAAACAGTTCCTGAAGACCACCGAGCGTACCGGCCTTGCCAAGGGTCTGTTCTATGAGCTGAAAACACGCGCAGATGGCTCTGACGATCCCGATTTCGTGCTCAACCGGCCCCAATACGCCAAGGCCAGCATCCTGATCGCGGGCGACAATTTCGGCTGCGGTTCCTCTCGTGAGCATGCGCCCTGGGCGCTGGCCGACCAGGGTATCACCTGCATCATTGCGCCCTCCTTTGCCGATATCTTCCACAACAACTGCTACAAGAACGGCATCCTGCCGGTGCGTCTGCCCGCAGAGGTCTGCGAGCAGCTCGCGGCTCAGGCGGGCGGCTCCAACCATGTCTTTTCGGTGGACCTTCAGGCCCAGACCGTCACGACGCCTTCCGGCGACGTGTACGCCTTTGATGTAGACCCCGGCCGGAAGTCAAACCTGATGGCGGGTCTCGATGAAATCGGCGCCTCCCTTACGGCGGCCACTGCGATCGACCAGTTCGAGGACCAGCGCCGCCTCGCCACGCCCTGGCTTGATCCGGTGCGCTGAAGGATTAGGCATCATCCTCGTTCATGGACGGATTTTTTACGCCATTTGATTGCACGCTCTGAAGGTGACTGCCATAAGGTCCGGCAGAATCGCCGGTCGTTTGACGAGGGGATCGGGTTTTCGTCGCCAGTCTTGATCGCTTCTCAAAAATCTCAAGGAGTCACAATGATCAACCTTCTTAAAGCGGCATTGGCCGCGACACTTGCGGCCAGCATTCTCTCGGCCTGTGCGACGCCCACTTCAGGTGAAGCCGTTGCGCCCGGGGGAAGGATTACCGCCGCAATGGAAGGGAAAATGTCGGAAGACGGCACTGTCATTGCCTGCCGCTCAATGCAGGTTACCGGCAGCCGTTTCCCGGCCAAGGAATGTAAATCTGAGAAGGCCTGGAAAGAGTTCGACACGTTGATGGCTGAGAACGCCAAATCGTCCACGGATGGCTTTCAAAGGCTGCGGTCAGGCTGCGCGACGCAGTCAGAGGGCTCCTGCTGAATAGGGGCTATTCGCGACAAGGCGATCCTGAATACCCGTTGCATTTTGAGCCTGCTCGACGACCGGTAATTTTCCTGCCAAACAGCCGCCCATGAAACAGACACTCCTCCTACTGCCGGGCGATGGCATCGGTCCTGAAGTCATCGCCCAGGCTCGCCGCATCGCAGAAGCGCTTGTTCCGGATATACATATTGAAGAAGGGCTCGTCGGCGGCGTCAGTTTTGACGCGCATGGCACGCCCCTCACAGACGAGACGCTGGAGCGGGCCCGCAAGGCGAGCGCCGTTCTGCTGGGCGCGGTCGGGGGTCCCAAATGGAACACGGCGGCGCGCGACAAGCGGCCCGAAGCCGGCCTTCTGGCGCTCCGCAAGGGGCTTGATGTCTTTGCAAACCTGCGGCCCGCTTTCTGCTTTCCGGCCCTGGTGGATGCGTCCAGCCTGAAGAAAGACCGTGTCGAGGGCCTCGACCTGATGATCGTGCGCGAGCTGACCGGCGGGGTTTACTTCGGCACGCCGCGGGGCATCGATGAACAGGACGGCCTGCGCCGGGGCTATGACACGGCGATCTATACCCATCCGGAAGTCGAGCGCGTCGCCCGCATCGCGTTTGACATTGCCCGGGGCCGGAAGGGCCGGATCACCTCGGTCGAAAAATCCAATGTGATGGAATCGGGCCTCTTCTGGCGCCAGGAAGTGACCCTCGCTCATGCCGAATTTGGCGGCGGGGTTGAGCTTGCCCACATGTATGCCGATGCCTGCGCCATGGAACTCGTGCGCGCGCCCAAACAGTTCGATGTGATCCTTGCGGACAATCTCTTCGGCGATCTCCTTTCGGATGAAGCCGCCATGCTGACCGGCTCGATCGGCATGCTGCCCTCGGCCTCGCTCGGCGCGCCGGGCACGCCCGGTCTTTATGAGCCTGTCCATGGCTCTGCGCCCGACATCGCCGGGCAAGGTGTTGCCAACCCCTGCGCCGCCATCCTGTCGCTCGAAATGGCGCTGCGCTGGTCACTCGGAAAAGAGAAGGCAGCCGACACGTTGCTCGCGGCCGTCGGCAAGGCCCTCGACCGGGGCGCCCGCACCCGCGATCTCGGGGGCACGCTGTCCACCCGGGAAATGGCAGACGCGGTGCTTGCCGCGCTCTGAAGGGCCGCTGCCTCCCGAAATTTGGACAAGCCTTAAACCTTGTGACATCCTCCGCTCAAAAGAAGAGCGGAGGAAACAAGCTATGTCATATGCTGCCGGGCGGCTCATTCATGATGCCGACAGTCATCTGATGGAAATGACCGATTGCCTCGATCCCTATTTTGAGGCGCGCTTGGTGGAGCGCTATCATTCGCTTCCGGTATACAGAGCCAAACACGCCCATGCCCATTGGATGAATGAAGAGCGCGCCCGGCATGAAGACGCCGCCTATCGCGCCGCCGCCGGAGACGCGATCCTGCTCAAGAAGAATTATGAGGCGCTCGGGTCCTTCCGGCGGGAAGATCGCCCAGCTGTGATGGACCGGCTGGGTTTTGCCAGCCAGCTTGTGTTTACGACCTTCTGCCTGGGTAATTTCGGTCTTGATCGGGGCGATGACATGGAGCTCTGCTACGCGGCCGCCGACGCCCACAACCGCATGATGACGGATTTCTGCGCAGTTGACCGGCGGCTTCTCCCGGTTGCATATGTGCCGCTGGAAGATTTTCAGAGGGCGGAGCAAACGGCGAAGCTGGCCATCAAGCTGGGCGCCAAGGCCATCATGGTGCCATCGCTTTGCCCCCAGAAGCACGCGCCCAGCCATATCGGCCTCGATCCGGTCTGGCGCGCAGCAGAGGAAGCGGGCCTGCCCATCCTTCTGCATGTGGGCGGGGAGGAGAAACTCAACCCTGTTTACAAGGAAAACGGCCTTCCTCCGGTCAAGGACTTCCATGGCGGCGACGACAATTTTACCTCCGTCAGCTATATGCCGATCCCTGCCGCCGCGATGCAGACCCTTGCAACCCTGATCTTTGATGGCGTGTTTGATCGCTTT
>JBKBRT010000126.1:0-9097 GCA_046291585.1 Hyphomonas sp. | reverse complement strand
GCCGTCACGATGATATCGGCCTCCAGTTCCTTGCCGGATTTCAGCAGGATGCCGGTTTCCGTGAACCGCTCGATATGGTCGGTCTCGATGCTGGCCTTGCCTGATTTCAGGGAATTGAAAAGATCCGAGTCCGGAACAAGGCAGAGGCGCTGCTCCCAGGGATTATAGGCCGGGTTGAAGTGTTTATCGACATCATAGTCGGGCCCGAGCTCTTCGCGCACCATCTTCAGCAGACGCTCTCGCGCGGCGGCCGGGTCGGAGCGTGTCTTGCGGAAGAAGAATTGCTGCAAGACCACATTCCGCCAGCGGATCAGATTGTACGCCCACTGATCGGGCATGATCTTGCGCAGGAAGTTTGCCAGGCCATCGACGGCCGGGCGCGAGACGACATAGGTGGGCGAGCGTTGCAGCATGGTGACATGGCCGGCCTTGTCGGCCATCGAGGGCACCAGCGTCATGGCGGTCGCGCCCGAGCCGATCACGACGACCTTTTTGCCGGCATAGTCGAGATCTTCCGGCCAGTGCTGGGGATGGATGATCTGGCCCCTGAAGGCCGCTTCGCCCGGAAATTCAGGGCGGAAGCCTTCATCATAGCGGTAATAGCCCCCGCACATGAAAAGGAACCGGCAGGTGGTTTTTTCCTGGGCGCCGGTTCGCACGTTTTCACTCGTGACGGTCCAGGCCTGATCGGCGCTCGACCAGTTGGCGGCAATGATCTTCGTGTTGAACGATATGTTCTTGCGCACGCCGTATTCGTCGGCCGTGTCGTTCACATATTTCCGGATCGAGGGGCCGTCGGCGATGGCCTTGGCGGCGGTCCAGGGTTTGAAATTATAGCCCAGCGTGTGCATGTCCGAGTCCGAGCGGATGCCGGGATAGCGGAAGAGATCCCAGGTGCCGCCGATCGCGTCGCGCGCTTCATAGATGCGGTAGCGCTTGCCGGGGCTGCGTTTGGTGAGGTGGACGGCGGCGCCGATGCCGGAGAGGCCGGCGCCGATGATGAGGACGTCTGTGTCGAGCTGGGTCATGGGCGGCACACTACGCGATTTTGCGCAGATTAAAATAGATGACGCGTGCGTCACCTAAAATATTCATGCAGGGGCAGTGTCACAAGCCGGGGGCAGGCTAGACCTTGGCGGCCTTGCCGAAGGAGGCGGCGTGGCGCAACTGGTGCAGCACGCTGGGGACAAGGTCTTCATTGCCGGCCAGGATGCTGCCGGTCTTCATGACGTCGCCGCCATTGATTTCCTCGATGAAGCCGCCCGCCTCGCGCACGAGGACGACCCCGGCGGCAATGTCCCAGGGCTTCAGGCCGTGTTCCCAGAAGGCGTCAAAACGGCCGGCGGCGACCCAGGCGAGATCGAGCGCGGCAGAGCCATAGCGGCGGATGCCGGCGCAGGCCGGCGTCATGGCGGCTATTTCGCGGGCAAAGGTGATGTGGCTTTCTTCGCTCTTGCCCATCCAGGGCGTGCCGGTGGCGACAACCGCTTCGCCAAGCTTCTTGCGCGTTGCCACGCGGAGTTTTCGCTGGTCGAGCCAGGCGCCGCGGCCGACTTCGGCCCAGAAGATCTCGTTCTTGGCGACATCGAACACGACCCCGGCGAAGGGCTTGCCATCGCGCTCCAGGCCGATGGAGACGGCGTAATGGGGCTGGCCGTGCATGAAGTTCAGCGTGCCGTCGAGGGGATCGACGATAAAGCGGTTGGATTTGTCGGTGCCTTCGACGATGCCGCGCTCTTCCATGAGGAAGCCATAGCCGGGGCGGGCCTTGGTGAGGCTGGCATGGATGATTTCCTCGGCGCGCATGTCGGCGCTGGTGACGAAATCGGCCGGGCCCTTGCGCGAGACCTGCAGGTTTTCCACTTCGCCGAAATCGCGCGCCAGGCTGCGGCCGGCAGCCAGGGCTGCGGCGATCATCACGGCTCCAACGGGAGAGGGTTTCGACATGGGAACGTCTCGTCTAGGCGCATTTCTGGCGGGATCGGGCGGCGTAAGCCTTTGATCGCTCAGGGTCAAGGCGCCAGAGTGTTAATGGCGCCCTTGGGTTTTAAGGTGGTTGCCCGCAGCGTCAATTCCCGTCAGTCTGCCCCTACATGCGCTGAGGAGGGCGGACACCATGCTGAATCAATTCCTGACATTCGACAAGCTGATCGGCACGAAGCTGATCACGATCCTCTATTATCTGGGCCTGATCGGCATCGGGCTGGGCCTGATCGCGGGGGTTCTCTCGGGCCTTGGCACGATGGTCAGCTTCAGCTTTTTCGGCGGCATCGGCATGATTATCGGGTCGCTGATCGGGGCGGCGATCGGGCTGCTGCTGTGGCGGTTCATGTGCGAGCTTTACCTGCTTCTCTTCCGCATGGCGGAGGATCTGCGCGACATCAAGGTTGCCAAGGCGTTGCCACCGACGCTCTGACCCGCCGGGCGTCAGGCCTGTCCGGCCAGCTCGTCAAAGATTGCGTTGAAGGCCCTGACGGCAGCGGCGGGGCCTTCCGGATGCGCCCAGACGCCGCTGGAGACGGCCAGGAAATCTGCGCCAGCGGTCACCAGAGGCGCGGCGTTGGCCACCGTGATGCCCCCGATGGCCACGCAGGGCACAAGCATGGCCGCCTGCCAGACCTGCAGGAGGTCGAGCTCTGCGGGCACCGTGCCTTCCTTGGTGGTGGTGGGGTAAAACGCGCCGAAGGCGACGTAGTCGGCCCCGTCTTCACCGGCCTGCATGGCGCGGTGATAGGAGTTTTTCGCGGTGGCGCCGATGATGGCGTCGGGCCCGAGCAGGACGCGGGCCATCTTGACCGGCATGTCGTCCCAGCCGACATGAACGCCGTCTGCGCCGAGCTCCTGGGCGATCTCGGCGGAATCGTTGACCAGCACGGCCACGCCGGCCTCCTGCGCCATCGCCGTCGCGGCGCGGCCAACTTCCCGTGTCGCCTGCATATCTATCATGCCGTCTGCGCCCTTGAGGCGCAGCTGCAGGGACGCCACATCCCCGACGCTGAGAGCGTGCTCCAGGGACGCAACGAAGGCCGCCACATCGCTGATCTGCGGCGGCGTGATGAGGTAGAGGCGGGTGCGGGGGCGGGGCTGGGCTTTGTCGGTCATGGCTGCAGCCTCTGCGGCGGGCGCCTGCGGAAGTCAACGCAAGGCGCGCCTCTGGTCAAAAGGAATCAGAGTTCTATAATGGAACTTGAAAATCGAGGTTGGGGGTTCGACATGTCCAAGAAATTACCCGTGCGCCTGTTTCAGCCCCTGTTCGGACTGTTCATGGCCTTCTTCATGAGTTTCCTGATGTCGGGCGCGATCACGGCGCTGAATATCGGCATCCCGCCCGATTTCCTGGGCCGGTGGATGCACTCCTGGGGGCTTGCCTTCATGCTGGCCTATCCGGCGATCCTGATCGTGGCGCCGCTGGCGCGCCGGATTACGCTGAAGCTCGTGGACTCGCCGTTCTCACCCTCGGCGCCGGTCGCCGGCACCAAGACCTGAACGGGCAGGGGGCTTACCCCTTCTTTACCACGCGTTTGGTGCTCGCCGGATTTTTCGCCAGCGCGGCGCCTTTGCGCATCGGGCGGGGCTCCAGATCTCCCCGGCAGTTGGGGCACATCCCGTCAAGATCCCCGTCCGCGCATTCGTCGCAGAAGGTGCATTCGAACGAACAGATAAACGCGCCCGGCTCGTCCGGGGGCAGATCGCGGTCACAGCATTCGCAGTTGGGGCGCATCTCCAGCATCGTCCGGGCCGCCTTCAGAAATCAAACAGGTCGCTGAGAAAGCTCTCGCGCCGGCTGCGTTTGCCCTTCCGGTGTTTCCAGTCATCGTCTTCATCGCGGTCGCGAAAGCGGTCTTCGTCGCGGTAATGTTCCGGGCGGTGGGCTTCGGGATGCGGGGTGGCGGGGGCCGGGATGACGGTGGCGGCCCGGTCGATGATCTTGTCGAGTTCGCCCCGGTCGAGCCAGACGCCACGGCATTTGGGACAATAGTCAATCTCGACACCCGACCGCTCCGCGATCACCAAGGTTTCATTGTCGACGGGGCATTTCACGGTCGGCGTCCTCCATACATGAAAAAGCGCAGCGAGTGTCCCCGCTGCGCTGTCTCAGATGGTGTGCCGCGCGCGCGCCTCAAGAGGCGGCGCTGCGGCAATCAGATCAGCCAGCCTTGGAGGCTTCGCAGATGCAGTCGATGGTCTCAGCCAAGACGCCGTTGAAATCGCCGTCGGCCTGCTGGGCAGAGAGGCCTTCGGTCAGCGCGCGCGAGAAGGAGGCGATGATGCCGGTATTCTCGGAAAGCTTGCGGTTGGCTTCCTCGCGGCTGTAGCCGCCCGAAAGGGCAACCACGCGCATCACGCGCGGATGATCGACCAGCGGCTTGTAGAGGTTTGCCTTCTCCGGCAGCGAGAGTTTCAGCATCACCTGCTTGTCCGCCCCGAGCGCGTCGAGTTGCTTAAGGATCTCGGCGAGGAGAATCTCTTCGGCTTCGGCCTTGTCGGGGATGGTGATGGTGACTTCCGGCTCGATGATCGGCATCAGGCCATGACCGAGGATCTGGCGGCCGACATCAAATTGCTGGGCGACCACAGCAGCAATGCCCCCGGCGTTTGCGGCATTGATCACCGAACGCATCTTGGTGCCGAAAATGCCTTTGGCAACGGCGCGCTCCAGCAGCGCATCCAGCTCGGGCATCGGCTTCATCAGCTGCACGCCGTCTTTCTCGTCCGCGAGGCCTTTGTCGACCTTGAGGAAAGGCACCACGCTGCGCTTCGTCCAGAGATATTCTGCGGTCGGAATGCCGTCGATCTCGCCGTCCATCGTGCGTTCGAACAGAATGGCGCCGACAACTTTGTCACCGGTGAAGGCAGGGGACTTGATGATCCGGGCGCGCATCTCGTGGATGAGGGCGTACATTTCCTCGTCATTGTTATAGGCGCTTTCCTCGACGCCGTAGAGGCGGAGGGCTTTCGGCGTCGATCCGCCAGACTGGTCAAGGGCTGCAATGAAGCCTGGTTTTTCGGCGACTTGCTTTGCCATGTTTGCGTTCATCATGATGTTCGGTCCCGGTACGTTCGTTCGTATGGTGGCTACTGGCTTGGATTCTTGTCCGCTTTGTGGCGCCCCGATGCAAAATCTGCGCCGCGCACGCTGCTCTAGTTCAGTAGGGCCTTGACCCCCGGCAGGTCCTTGCCTTCCATCCATTCCAGGAAAGCTCCGCCTGCGGTGGAGATGAAGGTGAAATCTCCGGCGACGCCGGCATGGTTGAGCGCGGCCACCGTATCACCGCCGCCCGCCACAGCGATGAGCTTGCCATCCTTGGCAAGGCGCGCCGCTTCTGCAGCAACTTTCACGGTCGCCGTGTCAAACGGGGTCAGCTCGAACGCGCCGAGCGGGCCATTCCAGATCACGGTCCTGGCGCGGCCGAGGGCTTCGGAGAGGTAGGTGATGGTCTCGGCGCCGGCGTCGAGCACCATGTCGTCGGCCCCGATGTCACCAAGCCCGCAGGTGCGGTTTTCGGCATTGGCCTTGAACTCTCTGGCCACGACTACATCCTTGGGCAGAAGGATTTCGCAGCCTGCGGCATTGGCGGCCGCCTGGATCTCGCGCACGGTCTCGGCGAGGTCATGCTCGCAGAGCGATTTGCCGACATTGACCCCATCTGCGGCCAGGAATGTGTTGGCCATGCCCCCGCCAATGGCGAGCATGTCGACCTTGGAAACGAGGTTTTCCAGAAGGTCGATCTTGGAAGAGACCTTTGCCCCGCCGACAATCGCCATCACCGGGCGCTCGGGCGCGCCAAGCGCCTTGTCGAGCGCGTCGAGCTCGGCTTCCATGTTTATGCCGGCATAAGCGGGCAGGAGCTCGGCCAGCACCGCTGTCGAGACATGGCGGCGGTGGGCGGCAGAGAAGGCATCATTGACGAAGAGATCGCCGAGGCTCGCAATCTCTTTGGCCAGTTCGATATCGCCCTTTTCCTCGCCTTTGTGGAAGCGCGTGTTCTCCAGCAGGATCACGCCGGCTGGCGGCAGTTCCGCGATGGCTGTCTTCACATGACCGCCTTTGCAGTCGGCAATGAAGCTGACATTGGCGCCGAGCACTTTGCCGAAGGCCCCGGCAATCGGCGCAAGGCTCATCTCGGCCACGCGCTCACCCTTCGGGCGACCAAAGTGGGCAAGCAGGGCCACCTTGGCGCCGGCGGTGCGCAGCGACTGGACGGTGTCGACGGCGGCGCGCAGGCGCGTATCGTCCGTCACCAGACCGTTTTCCATCGGCACATTGAAGTCAACGCGCACCAGCGCGACCTTGCCGGTGAGGTTTCCTGCATCGGGGATGCGTTTGAACGAGGGCATATTCAGTCTCCGCTGTCCTCCCGCCGAAGCAGGGAGGGCTCGTGAGGATGGATGAAATGCCGCCGCGGGGCCCCCCGCCTTCGCGCAGGAGCGAGCGGCGGGGGAAGGGGTTTTAGATCAGCTTCGACATCGCGATGGCGGTGTCTGCCATGCGGGTCGAGAAGCCCCACTCATTGTCATACCAGGTCATGATCGAGACGAAGTTGCCGTCCATGACTTTGGTCTGGTCAAGGTGGAAGATCGAAGAACGGGCGTCATGGATGAAGTCCGACGACACGTTCGGCACGTCCGTATAGCCCAGGATGTTTTTCAGGGGGCCGGCATCAGCGGCAGCGATGATCGCGGCGTTGATCTCTTCGGCGGTGGTGTTCTTCTTGGCGATGAACTTCAGGTCGACGACCGACACGTTCGGCGTTGGCACGCGTACGGAGATACCGTCCAGCTTGCCTTTGAGCTCGGGCAGGACGAGGCCGACCGCCTTGGCAGCGCCTGTCGAGGTCGGGATCATCGAGAGGGACGCGGCGCGGGCGCGGTAGAGATCCTTGTGCATCTGGTCGAGCGAGGGCTGGTCATTCGTGTACGAATGGATGGTTGTCATCATGCCCTTGTCGATGCCCACGGCCTTGTTGAGAACAAAGGCGACCGGGGCAAGGCAGTTGGTGGTGCACGACGCGTTGGAGACGACCATGTGCTCTTTCTTGAGCTTGTCATGGTTGACGCCGTAAACGACCGTCAGGTCAGCGCCGTCAGCAGGCGCCGAAACCAGAACGCGTTTGGCGCCGGCGGCGAGGTGGGCCTCGGCCTTGTCCTTGGACGTGAAGATACCGGTGCATTCCATTGCGATATCGACGTCAAGCTCGCGGTGGGGCAGGTCCTTGGGATCGCGGATCGCGGTCACCAGGATCGGCTTGCCGTTGATGACAATCTTGTCACCGTCAACCTTCACATCCGCCAGGAAACGGCCATGTACGGAATCGAAACGCAGCAGGTGGGCATTTGTCTCAACCGGGCCCAGATCATTGATCGACACGACCTCGATATCGGTCCGGCCATGTTCGATGATCGAGCGCAGAACCAGGCGGCCGATGCGGCCGAATCCGTTGATGGCAACACGAACGGTCATCTTTTAATCTCCTCTTGGGCGAACAAATTCACAGCTTGCGCCCCTTTAAATGGGTGTATTGGCCCCGTCCACCCCGCACTGTGCGGCACCGCGACGCGAAACGGGACATTCGGGAATTCAGGCTTGCTGCTTGCAAGCTGCGTGCTAGTCCGGAGGGAACACACGCAGCGCCATAAGCTGCGGGGAGGACAACGATGACAGAGGCAGCCCTGCCGGGCGCGAAAATCGCGCGCCCCGCCATCGTCTGGATACTTTTCGGCGTGCTGACAATTCTTTGGGCCGGTGCCTACGGACTGACGCGCGTTGCTGTCGGAAAGGGCACGCTGGAGGGCCTGCCCCCCGAATGGGTACTCCCGGGCAGGCTGACCGGCGGCGCGATCGTGCTGCTGACCCTGATGCTGCTCATGGGAAAGCGCCTGCCACCCCTTTCGGACACGCGGCGCTGGGGTGTGATCGCGGTGATGGGCTTTGTCGGCTCGCTGGTGCCGTTCTTTCTGATCACGGTGGCTCAGCAGACGGTCGATTCCAGCCTTGCGGCGCTCTACACGGCGGCTGCGCCGGTGTTTGTGGTGCTGGGGGCGACGCTGCTGTTTGCCGATGAGCGGATGACGCGCAATACCGGCTTTGGCGTACTGCTGGGCTTTGCCGGTGTGCTGGCGCTGTTTGGCCCCGACGCGATTGCCCATTTCGGCTCAGCCAGCGTGACAGCGCAGATCCTGCTGCTGCTGGCGACGCTGTCTTTTTCCGCCAGTACGCTGATTGCCCGCGCCGCGCCGAAAATGGACGCCATTCCGCTGGCAGCGGGCTTTGTTACCGTCTCGGCGGTGCTGTCCTGGCCGCTGGCGCTAACCGTCAACCCGTCTGAGGTGACCGCTGACTGGCATCACTGGGCGGCCGTGGCCGGACTTGGCCTCGGGCCGTCGGGCATCGCCCAGGCGCTCTATATGGCCCTGATCGCGCGGGCCGGGGCGACGTTCCAGTCGCTGACGGGCTATTCGGTGCCGGTGGTGGGGGCCGCGTTCGGCTGGCTGTTCTTCCGCGAGACGCAGAGCTGGAACGCGGCGCTGGCCTTTGCGCTGATCCTCGGGGGTGTATGGCTTGCCCGCCAGGGCGGACGCGGCCGGGCCGGGTGAGGGCCAGGCAGGAGGACTTATCCACGGGATAGGCGCTCGCCTTAAAGGGGAATTCTGCGCGGGTCAAAACCGCGAAAAAGCTCTAAAAAACTCCAACGAAAACTCCAACGAGCGGCCGGAAAACTCCAACGGCGGGCTCAAAAACTCCAACGGCAAAGCCTGAAAAACTCCAAACGCGCGCCCTGAAACGGGGTACGCCCCACCTTGGGGGCGGGGCGCACAGATCCGGTTTGCGTGTCAGAAGCGCCGATCAGGCCTTCTGGGTTTCGATCGCGCCGTGGCAATGTTTGTATTTCTTGCCCGACCCGCAGGGGCAGGCGGAGTTGCGCGGCGTGTTCGACCAGTCGTCTTCAGCCTGATGCAGCGGCGCGCCGGGCGGCTGGGTCTTGTCGGCCGGGTTCATCTCATTGACGCCGGTATCGGGGTCGAGCTTGGTTTCGCGGATCTGCTGGGGCGGCTGGGGCACCGGAACGCGCTGGGGCGGGGCAACCGCCTGCGGCTG
>JBKBRT010000125.1:0-9175 GCA_046291585.1 Hyphomonas sp. | reverse complement strand
AGACCAAGCTTGACTTCCACTTCAATCAACTCGGCAATCGCGCCGGCATCATCATAGATCAACACGGTCGTGCCGCCCGGCCTCTTGCCGCGAACAAAGAAAGACCGGTTGGAGGTCGGCATCGCTTCGGCGATTTCCGGATCAGCCACGACAATCGTGGCAAAGGCCACATCCGCCTCCACGACCGCCGATTTCCCGCGGCGAAGTTCCAGCCGGTCTGCCCCGGCAGGCGCAGACCGCTGTGTCCAGGCCATCACAGGCTGCGCGCAAAGCGCTGCCACCAAGCCCGCGATCAGTATACGTTTAAAGTGAACCATCATCCCACCCCCTCAGCAAGATTGAACGGTGCAGCAGGTGGCGCCACCGGTGTCGTCACCTGCGCATCGTCTGATCCGTGGATCACGCGAACCGTCGCTGTTGTGGGTGCACGGACCGTCCGCGCCGGTCGCGTCTGCGGCCGCGGCGAAGGCGCGGCTTTGGGCGCCTCGATCATCTCTGCCAGTTCTTCTTCCCGCCCGATCAGAGACAGCCCCAGCGCCGCCCGTCGGCTCGCCGCGCCCAGCAGAAGCGCATCCTCCGGGGTCACCTCAAGGGTCACGGTATTGGAAGGCCGCGCGCCCTCCAGGCCTTCTTCAAAGATCTGGTCGACCGCCAGAACCTTGATGCCCTTCAGAACGGGATGGGCAAAAACGTTGGCCGAGCGGCGCGCGTCTTCAGGCGCCGCGCGCCCATCCTTTTCTTCGAGAAACTCGTTCACATCCACCCGGTCTCCGGGCAGCACAAACCCCGCGACGCCGGTATCATTGGCCACCACAACCGAAACCGCCCGCATGCCCGGCTGGATGTTCGCCGCCAGCGTCAGCACGCTGCCCGTTGTATCAATCTTGTCCGCCAGCAGCGGTTCTCCGGCCACTACCAGTCCGCGCGCGTAGGCTTTCTCGCCAAGATCTGAAATCGCGCGCATCGCGCCGGGCGGAACAGCGCTCTGCGGCCAGTCGCGCATTTCGACCATGGCGGGGTCAATCCGCTTGCCGGCTTCGATCGTAGCGCTGGCAACAGCAATCTGAGTCATCGCAATGGCGGGCGCGGCGGCGACGGCGGCATTGGCCTGCGTCCCGCTGCCGGCCATGAACTCCCGTCCGAAGAAGATGGCACCTGCGCCAAGGGCCAATGACAGGCCAAGGCTTATCAGGGGTAATGCTTTCATTCTGAAGCCCTCTATCGCGCAGCTTCTGCTGCGTTCCCGGCTACAGCTTTAATCAATGCGCCATAAGGTCTCCTGAAAGAGACTCGGTTAATCTCCTCCGGGTGCGGAAGGTGAATTTAACCATACCGAGTGCGGGTTTACGGATTATTATCCGTAAACAGACGTGGTTAATGCGCGTAAACCATGCCTCAGCAGTTTGCGGCCAGAATGGCGGCATATTGGGCCACGTCGACATTCCCGCCGGAAAGGATGATGCCGATCCGCTTGCCTTTCATGGCATCAGGCACGCCCCTCAGCGCGCCCGCGAGCGCAGCAGAGCCGCCCGGCTCGGCCACCACGCGCAGATAGCGGAACGCCATTCGCATGGCGTCGCGCACCTCTGCATCGGAAACCCGAAACGCCCCGGCCAGCTGGCGCTGACCCAGCGCGAAAGTCAGATAGCCCGGTTTGGGAGTGAGGATGGCGTCGCAGATAGACCGCGTTCCCGGCGCATTGGCGAGGATCTCGCCCGCCTCCAGAGACCGCGCCCAGTCGTCATGGGCTTCCGGCTCTGCGGCCCATATCTGCGTTGCCGGCGAAAGGCGCCCAAAGGCCAGCGCCACGCCATTGATCAGCCCGCCCCCGCCGGCAGGTGACATCAGATGGTCGAGCGGCTTGCCCATCGCCTCGGCCTGGCGCGCAAATTCGAGGCCCGCCGTGCCCTGCCCGGCGATAATATCGAAATCATCATAGCTCGGCACGATCACGGCGCCGCGCTCAGCGGCCAGACGCGCGCAGATCTCCTCGCGGTCTTCAGTGTTGCGATCATAAAGGTAAACTTCGCCGCCGTCCGCGATCACCCCGTCCACCTTCACCTGCGGCGCGTCCGAGGGCATCACGATAACGGCGGGCATGCCCAGCAGTCTCGCCGCCCGCGCCACGCCCTGCGCATGGTTGCCGGAAGAAAACGCGACAACGCCCGCCGCCTTCCCTTCAGAGGGCACCTGCGCCAGACGGTTCATCGCGCCGCGGATCTTGAAACTCCCGGTCACCTGCAGGCATTCGGCCTTGATCAGCAGCTCCGCCCCGGCCATCGCGTCGAGCGCCTCATGGCTCAGCACAGGCGTCTCACGCACCACGCCGCGCTGGCGCTGCTCAGCGGCAAGAACATCTTCAAAAGCGGGCAGTGTCAGGGTTTGAGTCATGGCGCCGTGATAATCAGAAGACCGACGCGGGGTAAAGCAGGTAAAAGACCCGCACCTACCACTTCATGTGACAGAGTATTTCAACACGCCTCGAGCAAGACTCAACTCCTTTCCCGCGAACTGGGAGAGGCTGCGGAGGATCAGCATCTGCATTACAAACGCCCGCAGATGGCCCGCGCTCGAAGAGCGTGGGTGGTGAGGGCTGCAACAGCCCCGTTATAAGAGCATCAAAGCCCCTGCGCGGTCTTCTTCACCAGCGCGCGGGCAAAGTCTGCCGTATCCGGATTATCCAGCGCATGGGCCAGCACGGCATCGAAATAGCCGGTCTTGTTGCCGCAATCGTGGACGGAGCCTTCAAATTCGTAGGCGTAGAAGTCCTGCATCTCCATCAGCCTGGCCATCGAGTCGGTCAGCTGGATTTCCCCGCCTGCGCCCGCGCCCTGCTTTTCCAGAAGGCCGAATATTTCCGGCTGGAGGATATAACGCCCCGTAATGGCAAGGTTTGACGGCGCGCTCTCACGCGGGGGCTTCTCCACCATACCCGACATCTTGATCAGGCGGCCATCGCGTGAGACGGGCGCGATCACGCCATAAGACGAGACGCGCTCTTCCGGCACAGGGTCAACGGCCACGATATTGCCGCCCACCTTGTCATAAGCATCAATCATCTGTTTCAGGCTTGAGGGCTTGCCCTTCACGATCACATCGGGAAGCAGCACGGCGAAGGGTTCGTTGCCGATCACATCGCGCGCGCACCAGACAGCATGCCCCAACCCCAGCGGCGCCTGCTGGCGCACAAAGCTGGAAGCCCCGGCCGGAAGGCGCGAGGCCTCCACCTGTTTGAGAATGTCGGTCTTGTTCTTGAGTTTGAGCTGGGCTTCCAGCTCATAGGAATGGTCGAAATAGTCTTCGATGGCGCCCTTGCTGCGGCCGGTCACGAAAACGATGTGCTCTATTCCCGCCTCAATGGCTTCATCGACCACATACTGAATCACCGGTCGGTCCACGACGGGCAGCAATTCCTTCGGAATGGCCTTGGTGGCGGGCAGCACGCGCGTGCCGAGCCCGGCCACGGGAAGAACAGCTTTTCTGACGCGCATGCGCGGTAACTCCCTGAGATTCTGAGTGCCGGAACGACACGACCTGCCTCGTCTCTAGCAAGTCGCCTGCCACGCGAAAACCGCTCAGGCACCAGTTTGCAGAATAAGGGCTGCAATCCAGGTCGACAGGGCCACGACCAGCGCCATGGTCATGATGCGCATCAGCCGCGTTTCGTTCTGGGCCGAGAAGGCCGCCTCGATGCGGGCATGCAGATGGTGGACAGGCGAGTGAGGGCCAGCGCGTGCCGGCGCATCGGCCGCGTCGGGGCTCGGCGTTGCGGGGCGTTTCTCGGGTTCGGGATCGAGAGGTTTTTTGACGGCGTTCATGGGTCTACCCTGGGGCTCAATATGTCCCGAATTGTCCGGAAGTGGCCGGATTTGTCCCAAATCTGACCTAACATGTCCCTAACGCGGCCCGTAAAATTCCAGACATGTCAGGGAAATGCGGGCTCCAGGCGGCCATCCGCGCCTTTGCGCACGCCAAACACCCCCTCCAGGGTTTCCGCCGACAATGCCTCATCAGGGGCCCCATCTGCCACCAGATCCCCCGCCTGCATCACCAGGATCCGGGGGCAAAACCGCGCCGCCAGCTCCAGATCATGCAGCACCACAATCAGCGTCCGCCCGGCTGCCGCTTCCGCCTTCAGCGCCGCCATCAGCGCCAGCTGATGGGCGATATCCAGCGCCGCGCACGGCTCATCCAGCAGCAGCACCGGAGCCGGAGACGCCAGCAGCCGCGCCAGATGCACGCGGGCCTGCTCGCCCCCAGACAGGGCCTGGAAGGATCGCCCGATCAGGTGCGTCGCGTCCGCCTTGTCCAACGCCGTCACCACGGCAACTTTATCCGTCACGCCCATCAGGTCAAAAGGGGCAGGCCCCCCGGCAAACCGCCCCAGCGCCACCACATCCTCGGCCATCAGGTTCCACGCCACCGGGCGGGTCTGGGGCAGCCAGGCAAGGCGTTTTGCCCGCTCCCGAACAGACAGCTTTTCCGCCGGGGCATTGGCTATGCGAATGTCACCGTCGGACGGCACGACCCCCGCCAGCGCCTTCAACACCGAACTCTTGCCCGCCCCATTGGGGCCAACCAGCGCCGCGAACTCACCCGCGTTCAGCCAGAAAGAGACATCCCGGGCCACATCCCGGCCATTGAGGGTCACCGTCAGATGCTCCGCTGAAATCATGACGACACCCTCCCCATCCGGGTGGCAATCCAGATAAACAAAGGCCCGCCGACCAGCGCGGCGGCAACGCCAAGCTTCAATTCCTGCTGGAAAGGCAACACGCGGATCGCGATGTCCGCCGCCATCAGGATGATCCCGGCCAGCAGCGCCGACGGGATCAGCAGACGCTGCGGATCATGCCGCACGAAGGGGCGGATGATATGCGGCGCAACGATGCCGACAAAACCAATGGTCCCCGCCGTCGCCACGCTGGCGCCCGCGAGCAGAGACGTGCCGGCGATCACGAGCAGGCGAATGCGGCGCGGATCCGCGCCGAGGCTTTTGGCCGTCTCATCGCCGAGGCTCAATGCCCGCAGGCCCGGCCCCGCCAGAAACACCAGCGCCGCCCCGATGATCCAGCCGGGCGCGCCCAGCAGAATATCCGCCCAGGAGCGATTGGCCACCGAGCCCATCATCCAGTTCACAAGGTCAGCCAGGCTGTAGGGGTTGGGGGCCATATTGAGGGCGAGCGACATGAGCGCCCCGGCAAAGCTCGACAGGCCGATACCGATCAGCAGAAGGGTGACACTGCCTGCGCCGCGCGACGCTGCGAAGACAAGCAGCAGCGTGGCAATCCCCGCGCCAAGAATTGCGGCGATCGGGACCGCAAAACTGTTCACCGCCGCAAAACCGAAGAAGATCGCAATCACCGCGCCGAGCGCCGAGAACGCCGAAACCCCCAGCACGCCCGGCTCTGCCAGCGGGTTCTGGAGCAGGCCCTGAAGCGCTGCGCCGGCAAGGCCCAGTGCGGCCCCGACAGCAAACGCGGCCGCCGCGCGGGGCAAGCGCAACTCCCAGAGGATGGCGCGCACGCGCTCGTCCCCCTGCCCGGTCAGCGCCGCCAACGTATCGCCCAGCGGCAGCGGCGCAGTTCCCACCAGGGCAGAGACCGCAAACAACAACGCCGCCACAAGCGCCAGAACACCGGTCAGGCGGCTCATGGCCGCCTCTCGAGCGCGGCGGCAATATCTGCCGCCTCATCGGCCACAAACCAGGCGCCGCAGGAAACACGGGACTCGTCCATGTCGATCACCTGCGCCTTCGCCATAAGCCGCTGCATAGCCGGATGGCGCGAGACCGACCACCGGTCGGTTGCGTCATCCTCAAACCCGAAAAACGCCGCCAGCATCAACGCCGGCGGCTCCATCACCAGACTTTCCAGCGGCAGGCTTGTCCAGCCTGATCCGCCATTGGCGTTCTCAAGGCCGGCATGGCCGATAATGGAATCGATCATCGTCTCACTGCCCGCGCTTACGCCGCCGGGGGTGACATAAAGTGCCTTTTGACCGGACGGTTTTGCGCGCTCGGGCCGCGCTGCGAGGAGCGCTTCAGCGCGCGCTTCCTGCCCGATGGCGGAGGCCACATCTCGCAACAGTTCGCCCGCACCGTCCACATCTGCCGCATAGCCGATCTGAACCGTCCGAATCCCAAAGCGCTGGTAAAGCGCCAGCGCCCGGACGTCCCCGCCCCAGCTGCGCACCACCACATCGGGGCGAAGCGCGACGACATCTTCCGCCGCCGCGCGCACCTTGGGAATGCCCGCTGCCTTGTCTCTCAGATGGCTGAAGTCGCGCTCGGCGTCCTTGGACAGCGCGAGGATCTGCTCCCGGTCTGCCAGCGCCAGAACAAACTGATCGGCGCAATAATCCAGTGACACAATTGTCGGGCGCGTCGGATTGAGGCGGGCTGGCTCTGCCGCAGCAGAACCAGCCAGTCCCATCAGGAATAAGGCGGCAAGCCTCAGTCTCACTTCAGTTTCAACCCCACGAACACGCCGGCGCCCGGGCCATTATAGCCGTAGACATCCGTCGCCGTTTCATCGAACACATTCTCACCGCGCAGGGTGAGCGCGATACGGTCCGTCAGCGGATATTCCGCCGTAATGGAAGCAAGAGTATACGCGTCAAGGCTCACCGCCCGGGCCGGGAACGGACCAAAATCGGTATCGCCCTGCTCGCCGACATAATCGAGCGCCGCGCCGAGACGCAGCCCGTTCGGGTTCACCTTCCAGTCAACCGCCAGAGACGCCGTTGTATCGGGCACCCGGATTTCATCGACCCCGTTATTATCCTGCGAGTCAAAGAATGTGGCCTGACCGGAAAACGCCAGATTTTCCAGCGCCTGCCAGCGCGCCGCCAGTTCGATCCCGCTGCGCTCACTGTCGGTATCGCGGTTCAGGGCCGTCGACGTGAAGTCCGGATTGAAAGCGGTGTAGATCTCGTTGGTCAGATCCGCCTCGAAATAAGTTGCCGAATAGCTGAATGCACCCAGCGACTGATCCCAGCCGATTTCCCAGCTGGTGGATTCTTCAGACTTCAGGTCCGGGTTGCCGATGAAGCTGCCGGGGAAAAATCCGAACAGCTCCGTGAACGTTGGATTCTTGATGCCGGTGCCGATCGACGCGCGCACGCGCCCGCCAACCTGCTCGAACGCGTAACCAGCGCCCACACGCCAGGTGGTTGCGTCATCGAACTGCCCGTCATTGTCGTCGAACCGCGCAGATGCCGAAAAGTCAAAGGCGCCCGCCGCCAGTCGGTATTCGGCCCCAAGGCCCACCGTCTCGAAGGTTTCAGACGCATCCGTCGCGCCGCCATACTGCGCGTCTCTGCGGTCATAGTCTTCCCGCTCATAATCGAGGAGGCCGGTCAGCGTGTGGACGCCGCTGGTGAAGCTCGGCGACCAGGCAAGCTTGGTGCGCTGGCCTTTTGCGTCATCGGTCTTGGCGCCGTTGGCAAAATTGTCCCGCTCAACTTCGTTGAAGCTGGCGCGGATGACATGATCCAGAGGGCCAGATGCACCCACTAGCGCGCCACCGATCAGCCATTGATTTGCTTCCGTGCGGCGATCCACATCGTTCAGAAGACCATCAAAATCGGTGTCCGAATCAAACTCAGACTCGGTCTGGCGCGCCAGGCCGACGAGCGAGAGCGACCAGTCCGACCCAAGATCAAACCGGCCATTGACGAAACCCGAAAGGGCTTCGGATCCGTCTTTGCCACCGCCGGTGCCGGAGGTGTCGACGCCATCGGTGGTGAAGCCGCTTAGGGCCGCGCCGAACTGATCTCCCGAAAGCCCGAGCGTCCCGCGCACGGTGCCGAAGCTGCCTGCTTCCGCCGACGCGTTCAGCCCCGCCTCGCGCGCGGCGGCGATCGAGATGACGCCGCCGATCGCGTCCGAGCCGTGGATGGACGACGCCGCGCCGCGCAGCACTTCGATCCTGCCGGTGGGCAATGCTGTGAGAAGTCCAAAATCGGTATCGCCATTGACCGGGTCGGAAATCTCGATGCCTTCAAAGAGGACGAGGGTGTGATTGGCTTCCGCCCCGCGCATACGCACCTGGGTGAGGCCGCCGACGCTGCCCGAACGGGACACGGCAACCCCGGGCACGGCGCGCAGCTGGTCTGCCGGATTGGGCGACAGACGCACAGCCAGATCATCCTGTGTCAGGATGGATACGGACGATGTGACACTGTCGAGTTCGATGGCGCGCAGGCCCGAGACTTCGACCGTATCGAGAATGCGGGCTTCTTCGGCCTGCGCGAGGGAAGCATTGAAAACGAGCGCCGAAGCGCCCAGCAGTACGGTTCTGAGGAACATATCCACAGCATCCTTCATTGACCGGAGGGAGATCCCTCGCGGCGGGTTCATGACATGTCGCATGAACGGAAGGTCGCCTTCCGCGGCCCCTCGCCTGGTCCCGGGCGGGTGAGCCAACGACGGCGAAAGGCAGGTCTCCTGGCTTCGCGGATCAGGGCCTCTTCGAGCAGCCTTCCCGGTCGCCGCATTTGGCGTCCCAGTGGTATTCAGCTCGGGAGACTCCCCGCTTACAGTTACGGGCATAGCGCCAGATTTTCACCGGCTTCCCTTTTCATCCGGGTTTTTGACCCGGACACCTTTCACGTGAAGGGGCGTGTACTGCGGAATATCCGGAGTGGCAAGCGGCGGGCGCCGCCTGCCCTCAACGGCGCTCCCTCACAGGCTGTTGAGCAGATGCCCGCCGTCAACCACGAGGGTTGAGCCCGTCATGAAGCTCCCCGCCTCAGATGCCAGCAGCAGCAGCGGCCCGGCCAGCTCATTGATGTCGCCGATCCGGCGCATGGCGATGCGGCGGACCATCATCTGGCCCTGCTCACTGTCGAGGAAATCGTCATTGATCTCGGTCTTGAAATAGCCCGGCGCAATGGCGTTCACGCGCACGCCATAGCGCGCCATTTCCAGCGCCATCTGGCGGGTCATGTGATCGACGCCGGCCTTGGAGACACAATAGGCGGTCGTCATCGCCTGCGGGTGGAGGCCCGTGATCGAGGCGATGTTGATGATCGAGCCCTTCGCCTTTGCCGCAACCATGGCATTGGCGCCGTGCTTGGCCACGCGCCAGACACCGGTGAGGTTCGTGTCGATCACCGCGTTCCAGTCTTCTTCCGCCATGTCGCGGAACCAGCCCTCGCGGGACATGCCCGA
>JBKBRT010000124.1:0-9189 GCA_046291585.1 Hyphomonas sp. | reverse complement strand
CGCTCGTTCATCGGATCTGTGTGTCTCCAACCCATGACCATCTCCTCCAGATGGTCATCCTCGCAAATCTGTCACCCATGTCCCCGGTCCGTTTTGTTACCCATCTTACCGGATTGGACCGCCACAGGTCCCCTCCCTATGACGATGGGGAGGGATAGGGTGGGGCCCCTCTCCGCAGCAAACTACCCCCTCCGTCTCGCACCGCCTCAACCCCACTTGCCCCGCCCCCCACACCCCCCTAAACCTTGCCCCAACACAGGGACGGGCAAGGAACCAGCCAACATGCCGGAATGGGCACTTTACGCACTCGCGGCAGTGGCCGGGTATCTGTCCGGCTCCATCCCCTTTGGCCTTGTCATCGTGAAGGCCGCAGGCCTCGGAGACATCCGCGAGATCGGCTCGAAAAGCATCGGCGCCACCAATGTCCTGCGCACCGGCCGCAAGGATCTGGCGCTGGCCACCTTCCTGCTCGACAGCCTGAAAGCCGGCCTCGTCGCCCTTGCCTTCACGCTGCTGGCGGGCCGGGAAATCGGTTTCGTGGCGGGCTTTGCCGCCTTCATCGGCCATTGCTATCCGGTCTGGCTCGGCTTCAAGGGTGGCAAGGGCGTGGCCACCTATGCGGGCCTGCTAGCTTTCGTGTCGCCGCTGCACGGGCTGGTCGTGGCCGCCCCGGTCTGGCTCGGCCTCTTTGCGCTCACGCGCATTTCCTCCCTCGCTGCGCTGACGGCGGCGGCGGCTGTGCCGCCCGGCGCCTGGCTGATGGGCGAACGTAACAGCTTCATCCTGGGCGGCCTCGCGCTCCTCTCGGTCTTCGTCTTCTGGACCCACCGCGAAAATATCGGCCGGCTCCTGAAGGGCACAGAGCCCCGCTTCGGCGCCAAGAAGAAAGACGCGCCGGAGGCATGAGCCTGCCCCGTCCCCTCACGGACGGGCAGCGCCTCGACTGGCTGCGCCTCGCGCGCACGCAGAATGTCGGCCCGGTCACCTTCGCCCAGCTGATGCTGCGCTATGGCGATGCCGGAAAGGCCCTCGCCGCCCTGCCCGAAATCGCCAGCCGTTTCGCGCGTGGCAAATCGGTCACCATTCCGCCTGCGGACAGTATCGCCAGGGAGATTGACGCGGCCGCCAGATATGGCGCCCGCATCGTGGCGAGCTGCGAGCCGGATTATCCCGCCCTGCTGCACGCGCTTGATCCCCCGCCGCCGGCGCTCACCCTGCTGGGCAACGCGGCCCTCGCCGCCCAGCCCACCTGCGCCATCGTCGGCGCGCGCAATGCCTCCGCCGCAGGCCGCAAGATCGCCCGCGACATGGCCGCCGCGCTGGGGAAAACGGGCTACACCATCGTCTCGGGTCTCGCTCTCGGCATAGATGGCGAGGCCCACGCCGCCAGCCTGCCCACCGGTACCATCGCCGTCCTGGGCGGGGGCATTGATCACGTCTACCCGCCCCAGCATGACCGGCTTTATGCCGAGGTCGCCCAGCAGGGCCTGATCATCTCGGAGATGCCCTTCGGCCACCGCGCCAAGGCGCAGGATTTTCCCCGCCGCAACCGCATCATCACCGGCCTGGCGCGGGGCACCGTTGTCGTCGAGGCGGCCGAGCGGTCGGGCTCGCTGATCTCCGCCCGCGTCGCCAATGAGCAGGGCCGGGAGGTCATGGCCGTTCCCGGCTCCCCGCTTGATCCCCGCGCGGCGGGCACCAACAATCTCATCCGCAACGGCGCCGCCCTGGTGCGCCATGCCGGCGATGTGCTGGAAGTCCTGACCTCTCTCCCCCTCCTGCGGGTGTCCGCGCCGCCGGCGGAGATCTATGACGGCGCCCATGGCGGCGGCGACCCGGTCCCGCCGTCCGAACTTGCCCGCGTCCGCGAGGCGCTCAGCCCTCATGCGATGCCGCTGGACGAACTCGCGCGCGCCGCCGGGGTCAGCGCGGCGCGCGCGGGAGCGATTCTGATGGAGCTGGAACTGGCCGGCGAAGCGATCACGTTTCCCGGCGGGATGGCCGCGCGGGCTGTGTAAAACCTGTCCGGAAATGGCCGAGTCTGTCACTATTTTGTCCGCAACTGTCCCGCCAGTGACCGGCTTTGCATCGTGACATGACCGGAAATGTCTTGATTTTACCCGGTTTGGCTGTGGCCTGTCTGCACTGTAACGGGCGGAATGCACCTCCCGGCAATTGGATGGCTGGACGGCCCGGAGGTTCCTCTCTAAGCCTCACTTTTCGGGAAAACTGCGGCGCCAACTGCCGGGTGGGGCGTTGTGTACGGGTAGTTCAGGATGCCATCTGTGGTGAAATGGTCTCACTATGCGCTGCTGGCTGGCTTTTCAGCCATCCTGCCGGTCGCGGCCCACGCCCAGACTGAGACCGAAGCAGACGCGGGCACAACCGTTACCGACGAACGCGTCGTCATCGAAGCCGATACCGTCTACGAAAACATCGTCGACAACACGATCATCGCCGAAGGCAATGTCGAAGCGCTCTATCAGGGCCGGGTCCTGCGCGCCGACCGGGTAATCTATGACCGCAATACCGAACGCGCCCGCGCGTCAGGCAATGTGATCATCACCGAAGCAGACGGCAGCCAGCAATACGCAGAAGAAGTCGATGTCGGCCCGGATCTGACTGACGGCTACGCGATCGGCTACTCTGCCCGTCTGCCCGGAAACGCGACGGTTGCGGCCAAATCCGCAATCCGGCGTGCCGATGGCATCAACGCTCTGGAATACGTCGTCTACACGGCGTGTCCGCTCTGTGAGGAAGACAAGAACCCCACCTGGTCGATCCGGGCGCGCCGCGCTGTTCTGGACGAAGAATCGCAGATGATCTCCTATCGCGACGCGGTCGTAGAGATCGGCGGTATTCCGGTGTTTTACCTGCCTTACCTGTCTCACCCGGACCCCAATTCCGAGCGGCGCTCGGGCCTGCTTGTGCCCAATGCCGGCCTCTCGTCCAAGCTGGGCCCGTTTTACCAGCAGCCCTACTACTGGGCCGTGTCTGACTATTCCGATGTCACCATCTCGCCGATGGTCTCGCAGAATGTGAACCCCTTGATTGGGCTGGATTTTCGCAAGCGCTTCTATTCCGGCGCCGTGAAATTCGAAACAAGCTTCACCCATGAGGCCGACTTCGACAGCGATGGCGAAACCTTTGGGGAAGAGACATTCCGGGGCCATGTTTACGGCAATGGCCTGTTCGCCATAGCGCCCGGATGGAAATGGGGGTTCGGCCTCGAATCCCAGACCGACGACCTCTATGACCGCCGCTACGACATCAGCGGCCAGAACGAAAAACGCGGCCTTTATTCCAATCAGCCCCGCCGCCTGCTCTCTCAACTGTTCGTCACCGGCCAGGGAGACAGCTATTACACGGATGCGGCGCTGCTGAATTTTCAGGGCCTTCGGGGCGAAGATGACGCGTCCCGTCTGCCTCTGGTGTCGCCGCTCGCTTCTGCCGACAAATACTGGGATATGGGCGCCTACGGCTTTGCGTCCGTGAACCTGTCCACGGCCATTCTGACCCGCGAAGTCGGCGCAGACAGCCATCGTGTCAGCTTGGGCAGCGACTGGAGCACGATGAAAATCCTGCCCGGCGGCTTCACATTCGAGCCCTTCGCAGAGCTGCGCGGCGATTATTACATGCTCGACGAAGCCGTCAGCGGAACGGACTCGGTTTCTCGCGCAGTCGGCAATACAGGCGCCAAGATCGCTTATCCCATGGTTCGCCCTGGCAAGAATGTGGACATCATGCTGGAGCCGGCCGTCATGGCCGCCTGGGGATTTTCAAACGTCAACGACCCCGCGATTCCCGTTGAAGACAGCGTTCTCTACGAATTTGACGAATCGAGCCTGTTTGAACCCAACGGTTTCGGCAATTTCGATCTCTATGAGGGCGACGGAAAGGTCAGCGCGGGTCTCACGGCCCGGGCCCTGTGGAAAAACGGGACGGAGCTATCCACCACCGTTGGGCGCCGCTGGCGCTCTCGGGCCGATCCCAGATTTGATGTTGCCAGCAATCTCGATGGCAAGTCTTCTGACTGGCTGGCATCGGCCAGCCTCAAACTCGGACAATCGATGGAGCTGAGCTCCCGGGTACGCCTCGATGAGAAAGACCTGTCGCTGAGCCGCTTCGATATGCGTGCGTCAACATCCTTCGACCGGTTCCGCGCGGTTGGCCAATATTACAAGATCGATGAGCGTATCAGCCCCATCGGGAC
This sequence comes from Hyphomonas sp., assembly GCA_046291585.1. GTDB lineage: Bacteria > Pseudomonadota > Alphaproteobacteria > Caulobacterales > Hyphomonadaceae > Hyphomonas. The sequence continues at coordinate 4,976 of JBKBRT010000124.1, read as the reverse complement.
GTCAGACGAGGGCATTTTCCTGCGCGGCGAAGTCCAGGTCACGGACCGCTATTCTGTCGTCTTCGGTCAGCTTCGCGACATCAGCCGGAATGTGAACACGCAGCAGGAGCTGGGTCTGGCCTACACCGACGACTGTTCCAGGTTTGAACTCCTCTACAACCGTTCAGAGATGCGTGACCGGACGCTGGGCCCCACAGAAAGCATTCAGATCCGCTTCTCCCTGTTGTCTTTGGGCAATTTCGGGTCAGACAACTTCGATTAATATAAATTTCTGACATTCACGAAGTGCAGCAAACTTAGCGGATGACTGTAGCGACGCGTTGCGCGAAGTGACGAGACTTGTAAGGTCTGGAAGCGAAAAACAGGCTTGTTCCCGCCCTTGGGAAGCCATGGAGACGTCGTATGGTACGTGTTGTGTTCTTGGCAGCAGCTTTTGCGGCGATCAGCGCTCTGAGCGCCCCCATTTCGCCTGCCAGCGCGCAGGAATCAGACCGGCAGACGCTGGAAGGCATTGCCGCCATCGTGAACGATAAGCCCATTTCCTATTCGGATGTCCGCCAGCGCGCCCGTCTGCTCCTGCTGACGATCGGCGCCTCACAACCGACTCAGGAACAGATTCAGCAGATCACCAGCCAGGCACTTGAACAGCTGATTGATGAGAAATTGCAGCTGGACCGGGTGGCCGAATTCAAGGTCGAGGTCGATCCGCGGGAGATCGACGCTGCCGTGCAGGACATGGCCAGTGAAGCGGGCGTGACCGGCGATATGCTCCGCCAGCAGCTGACCTCTTCGGGCGTCAACCCTTCGAGCCTCGAAGACCAGATGCGCGCAGAAATCGCCTGGAGCCGTCTGATGAGCGGTCTCTATGGCAACCGTATCCGTATTTCAGAGAATCAGGTCGACGATCAGATGTCGCGCCTGCGGACCGCGTCTCAGAAAACCCAGTACCGTATCGGCGAGATTTTCCTCTACGCTCCCGATGAAGCAACCAAAACTGAAGCCCTGCAGGCTGCCCAGTCTATCATCGGCCAGCTGCAGCAGGGCGCTGACTTCCGCGTCGCCGCGCAGCGTATTTCGTCTGCGCCCACGTCGGCGGCCGGGGGCGATATGGGCTGGGTGACAACGGATGACGTCGATCCAGCCATCGCTGAAGCGGTCAGGAACAGTTCCGGGAACGGCCTGTTGGAGCCGATCCGGACCGAGAACGGCATCTATATCATTCTGGTGGGCGGCAAGCGCGAACCCGCAGAGCCCGTGACCCGTGTGGACCTCAAGCGTCTGGTCGCGACCAATGGCGTTGAGGGGACCCTCACAGAGGCTACAGGGCGCATTCAAAACTGCGACCAGGTTCAGTCTGTCGCGAACTTGAACTCCGCGCTGCGTGCTCAGGACATTGCAGACATCAATGTGGACGAGCTGGGCCCGGAAGGCCGCAGTCTTGTTCTGGCGACCGAAGTTGGCCAGCCGACAGAAATCTTCGCCGTCGCGTCTGGTCTGGCGGTCATGTATGTCTGCCGCCGTCAGGATGGCGCAGAAGCGCTGCCCTCGCGCGAAGATCTCAAGGGCTCCCTGAAATCGCGCGAACTCAGCATGATCTCCGAGCGGGAACTGCGTAATGCGCGCCGGATGGCGACCATCATCTACCGCTAGGACAGGCGATTCCGCTTGATCCGCCGCGCGATTGGCGCGACACCCCCGCGCGTGACTTCGCCTCCCCTCCCTCCTCTGGCCGTGACGATGGGCGACCCCGCCGGATGCGGGCCCCAGATCACGGCGGCCGCCTGGACAGCGCTTCGGGGCGATCCTGCGAGCGCCTTCTACGTCATCGGCTGGCCAGGGCTTTACCACGATGTTCCTGTGGAGGTTATCACCGCGCCGGGCGAGGCTACCGCCGTATTTTCGCGCGCCCTGCCGGTGCTGACGCTTGAAGATGAGCGCGCTGTTGTGCCCGGCCAGCCTGATCCGCAGACCGCAGCGGGCATTATCACCTCCATCGAGCGGGCGACGGCCCACACCCTCAGCGGCGCTGCGGGCGCGGTTGTGACCAATCCGATCCACAAAGCGCTGCTTTACGGCCAGGGCTTCCGTTTTCCCGGCCATACCGAGTTCATTGCCGATCTCTGTGCACCGACCGGCGGGTTGGCGCCTGAACCTGTCATGATGCTGACCGGCGGAGGCCTGCGCGTGGCACTGGCGACGATCCATATGCCCTATGCCGCCGTTCCCGCTGCTCTGGCAGATGGCCGCCTTGCGCGCATCGCCCGCATCACGGCCGCAGCGCTGAAACGCCAGTTCGGCATTCAGCGCCCCCGGATTGCCTTTACCGGCCTCAACCCCCATGCCGGGGAAGACGGCACAATCGGCCGCGAAGAGGTCGACATCATCAATCCCGCGGCGGCCCTTCTGCGCGAAGAAGGGATCGATATTTCCAACGCGCGCCCTGGCGACACTGTTTTCACAGAAGCACTGAGCGGGCGCTTTGATGCGGTGATCGCAATGACCCATGATCAGGGTCTCATTCCCGTCAAGACCCTGGACATCTGGGGCGGCGTAAACACCACGCTTGGCCTGCCCATCATCCGCACCAGTCCAGACCACGGCACCGCCTATGATGCGGCCGCCGCCGGAACCGCTAAACCAGACAGCCTGATTGCCGCCCTCCGCTCAGCGCGAGAGCAGGCAACCCATTGGGCGAGGAGCCCTGTATGACCCGTGATTACGACACAGAAGACGATAACAGCGGCGCCCCGCCCCTGACCGACGCGCCGGCCCGCAAGGCGCTGGGTCAGCATTTTCTGTTTGATCCCAATATCCTGAAACGTGCGGCCAACGCCGCCGGTCCGCTCAAGGGGCGGACGGTGATTGAAGTTGGCCCGGGCCCGGGCGGGCTGACGCGCGCGATCCTGAACGAAGACCCCGCACTGCTTATCGCGGTAGAAACAGACCCCCGTTTTTCCGAGACGCTGATGAACTGGCCGGAAGCCAAGAGCGGGCGCCTCCAGGTGATCGCGCGAGACGCCCGCAAGGTTCATTGGGAAAAGGTGCTGCAGGAAGCCGGGGCGGCAATGCCAGCAATGATCATTGCCAACCTGCCCTACAATGTAGGCACGCCGCTCCTGATCGACTGGCTCAAGGCCGGCGACTGGCGCGGCCCGATGGCGCTGATGTTCCAGAGAGAAGTCGCCGACCGGATCTGTGCCCAGCCCGACACGGACGCCTATGGCCGGCTTGCCGTCATTTCGCAGGCCGTCACACGTCCGCGAATCGCCTTCACCCTGCCACCGGGCGCGTTCCGCCCGCCCCCAAAGGTGGACAGCGCGGTCGTCGAGTTTGAGCCGCTCCCACCGGGCGAGCGGTTTGAGCATCTTGTGCTGCTGGAGCAGATTGCCGGGGCCGCCTTTGGCCAACGCCGCAAGATGCTGCGCGCCGCACTGAAACCCTTCGCCAAGAAGCGCGGGATGAAGGCAGAAGACTGGCTGGAATCGTGTGGTATCAACCCGACAGCCCGCGCAGAAACGCTTACCCAGGCGGAGTTCCGCAAGCTGGCGTCGAGCCTCGCTTAAGCCTCCCCCAGCAGGGCGCGGACATGATCTTCAAGATCCAGCTGGCGCAGGCGCTTCAGGCGCTCGACGAGCAGGATACGCTTCAGCCGCTGATAAGCGACATTGAGATCGTCGTTGACGATTACATAGTCGTAGCGCCGCCAATGCATGATCTCCCGCTTGGCGTCTTCCATGCGACGGGCAACCAGTTCCGGCGTTGAACCTGGCCGGCCGGCCAGGCGCGCCTGTAGCGCTTCAATGCTGGGTGGCAGAATGAAGACCGAGACGACATCATTGGGCATCTGATCGTGCAGCGCATCCGCGCCCTGCCAGTCAACATCGAAGAGGACGTCTTCACCCGCTTCGAGCCGGGCGACCGTGTCAGCTTTGGGGGTGCCATAATGTTTGTCGAACACGTGCGCCCATTCGAGGAATTCGCGCCGCTCGATCATCTTGTGAAATTCGTCGGGGGTCTTGAAATAGTAGTCCTCTCCGTGAACCTCGTTCGGGCGTGGCGGCCGTGTGGTCGCCGAGACCGAGAGCTTCACGTCCCCAAACTCGTCCAGCAACATGCGGGACAGGGTAGTTTTCCCCGCGCCTGAAGGGCTGGAAAGAACCAGCATGAGGCCCCGGCGATGGCCGCTGTCTTTGGGGTGCCCGCTATTCGACATTGGCCGACTGCTCCTTGAACTGGTCGATCAGCCCTTTGAGGCCAAGGCCGGCATTCGTCAAATCGAGGCTGATGGATTTGGAGCAAAGGGTATTGGCTTCGCGGTTGAGCTCCTGGGCCAGGAAATCGATCTTCCGGCCGGCGGGCGAGCCGGCCTGCAGCAGGTCGCGGCCTGTCTTGATATGGACGGAAAGGCGGTCGAGTTCCTCTCGGACATCCGCCTTGGCGGCCGACAGCGCCACTTCGGCAGCATAACGCTCGGCATCAACACGGCCTTCGCGGTCAAGCTCCTCCAGCTGTTTGGTCAGCTTAGCGCGGATAAGTTCGGGCTGACTGGACGCATGCGTTTCCGCTTCGGCTTTGAGGCGCTCCATCTCATTGAGGAGATCCCCTAGGAGCCCCTCCAGTGAAACGCCTTCCGCCTTGCGCCCTTCAGCGAGGCCATCCAGGGCTTGCGCGGCGCCCACAGCGAGAAGGGCAAGGGCGTCTTCATCCATGATATCACGTGTTGAGCTTGATCCGGCATCCACCACCCCTTTGACCGCCATCAGGGTAGCAATGCCCTCAGAGGACAGCTCGCGCCCGGATATCTTGCGAACAGACTGGGCAAGTTCAGTCAGCAACGCCTCATTTATGACGGCTGAGGCGCCGGACGACGCCAGCTCGATCCGCAGGCTGACCTGCAGGGAGCCACGATTGAAGCGCGCGGCAGCCAGGGTTTTGACCTCACGCTCAAGCTGCTCAGCCCCCGGGGGAAGGTTTAC
>JBKBRT010000123.1:0-9273 GCA_046291585.1 Hyphomonas sp. | reverse complement strand
TAGGTGGCCCGGCCGGTCAGAATCGTCTTCTGCAGCGCGTCGGCATTCATCCAGGCGAGCATCAGCACCTCGCCCGTCACCGCGTCCTGCGCGATGGCGGCGACAAGGCCGTTCTCGTCGAAGCGGGGGCGAAGCTCGGCTGTCTCGTCCTGGGCACTGCCGGAAAGGGGCGGAAGAAAGGGCGTCATGCCCGAAGCGGTCGCGCAGGACGCGCTCCAAGTCAAGCAAGCGGGGGCGGCAGATTTGCGTCTGCACATTGCCGCCAAAGGCGTCTAGACTGGGCTCAACGATAAGGGAGAGACACACGGCCATGAGCGCATATCGCGAAATTCTGACAGCAGTATCGGGCGGGGTTCTGACCATTACGCTGAACCGGCCGGAGCGGCTGAACGCGTGGACGGGGGTAATGCAGAACGAGGTGGAGACTGCCATCCGCGCGGGCGGGGTGGATGACGACGTGCGCTGCATTGTGCTGACCGGGGCAGGGCGCGGCTTCTGCGCGGGCGCCGACATGAACGGTCTGCAGGCGATCCAGGCGAGCGCCGGGGCCGACTATAACGAGACGCGGCCAGCGGCCCCCAAGCCTTCGGCGCCGTCAGAGCTGGAGAAGGTATTTCCTGGCCGGTTTGGCCACATGTTTGCCTGCCCCAAGCCGATCATTGCGGCGATCAACGGCCCGTGCGCGGGCATCGGCCTGATCCTCACGCTGTTTGCCGACCTGCGCTATGCCGCCGCCGAGGCGAAGTTCACGACCGCCTTTGCCCAGCGCGGCCTCATCGCCGAGCATGGGATCGCCTGGCAGTTGCCGCGCCTGGTGGGCGAGGCCAACGCGCTGGACCTTCTGTTCACGGCCCGCAAGTTTGACGGGGCCGAAGCGGAGACGCTCGGCCTTGTCAACAAGGCGCTGCCCGGTGGCGAGCTGATGGGGTTTGTCGGCGAGGTGGCCAGCCATCTGGCCACACAGGTTTCGCCCCGCTCGGTGGCGATCATGAAGCGGCAGATCCGCGAAAGCTATTTCCAGACCTATGCCGCCTCCCTTGCCGTGGCGGACGCAGAGATGGAGGGGAGCTTTGCGACCCATGATTTCAAGGAAGGCGTGGCGAGCTTTGTCGAGCGCCGGGCACCTGCCTTTACCGGGAAATAGGACCGCAATGACCCGCCGAATTGATATTGTCGAAGTTGGCCCGCGCGACGGGCTGCAGAATGACCCGGCCAATCTGAGCGTCGACCAGAAGCTGGAATTCATCGCGCGGCTGGAAGCGGCGGGCGTGCGCCGGATGGAATCGGGCAGTTTCGTCAGCCCCAAGGCGGTGCCGAAGATGGCCGATTCCCCGGCAGTTTTTGCCGGCCTCGACCGGACGAAACCGACACGCCATATCGCGCTTGCCCTGAATGAAACGGGGGTGCGCCGGGCGATTGAGGCGAAGGCGGATGAAATCAATTTCGTGCTGGTGGCGGGCGAGGCGTTCGGGCGGCGCAATCAGGGCATGAGCCCGCAGGAGAGCGCCGACATGCTCAGCCTTTGTGCGCCGCTGATCCTGGAGGCGGGCATTCCCCTGTCGGCGACGATCTCGGTGGCGTTTGGCGATCCATATACCGGTGACGTGGATATTGCCGTTGTCGGCAGCCTGGCAGCGCAGGCGCAGAGGGCCGGGGTGGCGGAACTGGCGCTGGGCGATACGATCGGCGCAGCCACGCCCTGGGATGTGCGCAAACGGATCGACCGGGTGCGGATGGAGGCTCCCGACGTTTTCCTGCGCATGCATTTTCATGACACGCGGGGCGCGGGGCTCGCCAATGTGTTTGCCGCTGTCGAGGCGGGCGTCGACGTGATCGATGCCAGTTGCGGCGGTATCGGCGGGTGTCCTTTCGCGCCGGCTGCGACGGGCAATGTGGCGACCGAGGACGTCGTGTGGATGCTGGAGCGGGCAGGCTTTGAGACGGGTCTCGATCTTGGCCGGCTGATCGAGACCGCGAAATGGCTGGAGGGTGTGCTCGGCCACCCGGTTGCGAGCGCGCTCAGCCGGGCAGGGGCGTTTCCCGCCGGGTGACGGCGCGCCATATGCGTGTATTCGGACTGGCGGGGGCCATCCGGGGTCGGAGCAGTTTGGGTGGCTCTCTAGGTGGAGCCTGTGCGCGGCGGGCGCCGCGGCGCCCGGAAAGGTGTTTGGGTTGCGGTTTGGGCGCTATCGCCCGCCGCGCACTGCCGCCGGAGTTTCGGGCAGTAGGATTCGGGATGACTTCGGCGCTGCCAGGCCTTGACCACTTACCATCAACTCTCGTGACCTCTCCGAAGAGAGGCGGGCCAGTGGGGGTTCTCTACCGGCTTTTTGGTCCGGCTTGCCTGGATCAACGTCCCTAGAGATGCGGCGGGCCGTAAAGTCCACCGCGTCCCATCCTCCGGGGCGACCCCCTCACAAACCGAACGGTACCGGCGCGGCTCCTGTGAGGAGGATGTGGGTGAGTATGCGGGGGGAGGGACTGGGGCGGATAATTTCTCTGGAGAACTTCTCGGTTCGTCTTCCCGGTTTCGCCGCAGGCGAAGACCGGGACCCAAGAAAGGCTTGGCATTGCTGGGCTTTCTGGGTCCCGGACATTTGCTGCGCAAATTCCGGGATGACGCGGGGAGGGATGGGCGTGTGTTGGATAGGGGCGCGCCTATCCTCGCCGTTGCAGCCCTCACCTCCCATCGCTGCGCGACGGCCTGCTCCGGGCATTTGCAGTGCAAACGCTGATCCTCCGCAGCCTCTCCCAGAGGGAGAGGGGTTAAGGGGCGGCTATCGCGCCAAAGTTAGCGGCGGGATTTAGGGTTGGGGCCCAGGACGGCGCGGGTGACGCGCAGGGTGCGGCTGGCGATGCGCACCTCCATCAGGAAAGAAACGAGCGCTATCGAGAGGAAGACCATCGAGGCAACGAAGAGGATGGAGACCGCCTGCGCAACCGGCACGGGCGTCAGCTGGCCGGTGAAGAGGAGGATGATGACGACGCAGATCAGCAGCGCGGCGAGAGTCGAGAGGGAGATGGCCAGGTGGATGCGCGCCATGCGCCGGTCGAGCACGCCGAGTTCCATGACAGCGAGGCGGCGGAGTTCCTCGGAAGCTTCTTCAAGCCCGCCCTCCAGCGCGCGCCAGCGGTCCACCACCCGGGCGAGACGGTTGGCCATGACATTCAGCAGCGCGCCGATGCCCGCCAGGGTGAAGACCGGGGCGATCGCGAGCTGGATGATATGGGCAACGTCTTCGGGGAGGGGGACAGGGGACATGGGGCGCGGGCCTCGGGAATGATGCGAATATGAAGATCTATTGCGATCACAGCATCTTTAACTCATTAAGGAGATTATCTGTATCGCTTAGGTTGGGTAAAAATGGCTCAGACAGTTACATTGGACGCGCTTATTAAGCGCGAGGACTTCGCATCAACTAGCTCAAATTCTCATTCTTCAGATTCAGTCAATTCGCTATCCGTCGAAAGTTTGTCTTCTGCGGGAATGATATCAAATCTTCTCCGAAAACCGGATTTTCAACGTGAGACTAATCAGTGGAAACCAAATCAGCTTGTCTCTTTCCTTGAGAGCTTTCTAGACGATGAGCTAATTCCATCTGTCATTCTGTGGCAGGGGGCAGCGCATGTGTTTGTTATTGATGGTGGGCACAGATTAAGTGCTCTCAAAGCGTGGATAGAAAACGATTATGGAGATGGTCCTATCTCGCTAAAATACTTTGAGAACGACATCTCTCTCGAACAGCAAACGATAGCTGAGCGCACGCGAAAATTAGTTGAGAAAAAAATCGGCTCTTACAGCCGAATTCGCAATGCGTTGATCAATCCAGAAGCATACGAAGAGGTTACCGTCAGAAGAGCCCGTAAGATGGCGACTAGACAATTGACTTTGCAGTGGGTGTCAGGAGATGCAGATAAAGCCGAGAGTTCATTTTTTAAGATAAACACTCAAGGCACACCTCTTCATGACACTGAAGAAGCGTTGTTGCGAAACCGATCGCGTTCAATTGCTATTGCCGCGCGATCCATTGTTCGTGCAGCAACCGGACACAAGTATTGGTCGAAATTTGATCCGAAGATCATTTCAGAAATTGAGTCTTTATCACAAAAGGCGCACGTTATTCTGTTCAATCCCGAGGTTCGACAGCCAGTAAAAACGTTGGATTTGCCATTGGGGGGATCGAAGTCGCCGATAGTGGCACTAGGTATACTTATGCAACTTATCTCAGTTTCAACTCTGGGCGAAAAGGCAGTCGCAACTCCCATAAAAGATTTTCCAGAAGACGCACACGGAGACGAGACTATCAGTCTGCTGAAATCTTTTATCCGTACTGTAGGGTGGATAAGTGGTCCGGAGGAGAGAAGCCTTGGCTTGCATCCTGCTATTTATTTTTATTCAGAGCAAGGACGGCATCTTCCAGACCTGCTCATTGGGATGACGCATTTGTTTGCTCAGAAGCAGCAGAGCAATCAGAAGACCTTCTTCAAAGAGTTTACTGACGTTAGAGTCCCACTGGAAGCACTATTAATCCAGCATAAGTTCCTAATCACGCAAGCGCTACAGAGCGTTAGAAGTACTTCGAGATATGTGCGTGTTTCTGAATTCTTTAATGAAGTAACGAAGTCGTTGAAAAGTGGCAAAACGCCCGACGAGGGGGAAATCGCCTCGATAATTACTCGAGGGGAAAGTGCTAGGGTTCTTGCTCTTCATAGAACTAAATCGGGAGCGGATTTTAGTGATCAAACAAAATCCGCAGCTTTTATTAGAGAAGCGCTGAAGCAGGCTATAAAGTGTGAGATTTGCGGGGGTTACTTAGATCCGCAAAAATCGATGTCTTACGATCACAAAAAAAGGAAGTCCGAGGGAGGGGGGGGAGCAGTAGATAATTGCGATTTGACGCACCACTATTGCAACACTGGATACAAAGGGTGAACAGCGGAGTGCTCTTCCATTTCCCCCCCAAATGAGCCATAAGCTGCGGTTTGGGGCGGAGGCCTGCCTGCTGACCCTGCTGGACGACATCCCGGCCGTGGCCAGCTCGAGAGGGCCGCTCCCAAAAAACCCGCCAATTCAGGCGATTAGAGAAACCCGCATCCCGGTGGGATGCTTGAAAAGAAGGCTTTGCCGATGTCGATTACTGCTGAAAGAAAGCAGGAGCTCATCAAGAAATTCGCCATTAAAGAAGGCGATACGGGCTCTCCGGAAGTACAGGTTGCGATCCTCACCGAGCGGATCAACAATCTGACCGACCACTTCAAGACCAACAAAAAAGACAACCATTCGCGCCGCGGCCTCCTCACCATGGTCGCCACGCGCCGGAAACTCCTGGATTATGCCCGGAGCAAAAGTGAAGCTCGTTATACGAAGCTGATCACGGAACTCGGCATCCGCCGCTAGGTTCAAAAAACAAGCCCGCCGGGCAATAGGGCCGCGGCGGGCTTTTCGTATGTGAAAGAAAGACTGAAATGTTTAACACGCAATCTGTGTCGCTAGAATGGGCTGGCCGCACACTCACGATCGAGACGGGCCATGTGGCGCGTCAGGCCGATGGCGCCGTCATGCTTACCTATGGCGACACCACGCTTCTCGCGACCGCCGTCTATGCAAAGTCGGCCAAGCCTGGTCAGGATTTCCTGCCCCTGACCGTCAACTATCAGGAAAAATACTTCGCAGCGGGCCGCATCCCCGGCGGCTTCTTCAAGCGGGAAGGCCGCCCCACCGAGAAAGAGACGCTGACCTCGCGTCTCATCGACCGGCCGATCCGCCCGCTCTTCGTCAAGGGTTTCAAGAACGAAATCCAGGTCATCGTCACGGTTCTTTCGTACGACCTCGAGAATGATGCCGATATTCTGGGTATGATCGGCGCCTCGGCTGCGCTCGTGCTTTCCGGCGCCCCGTTCATGGGGCCGATCGGTTGTACACGCGTCGGCTACATCAATGGCGAATACGTCATCAACCCGACCGTTGCCGAGCTTGAAGACTCCGATCTTGACCTCGTCCTCGCCGGCACCGCCGACGCGGTGATGATGGTGGAATCGGAAGCCTATGAGCTCTCGGAAGAAATCATGCTCGGCGCCGTTGTCGCCGGACATGACGCGATGCAGCCGGTGATCGATGCGATCATCCAGCTGGCCGAAAAAGCCGCGAAAGAGCCGTTCGAGTTTGAAGCCGAAGACAACTCCGCTGCCGTCAAGACAATCGAGAATATTGTCGGCAAAGACCTGTCGGCCGCTTACAAGATCACTGCCAAGTCCGAACGCTATCCGGCCGTTGCTGCGGCGCGCGACAAGGCGAAAGCCGCCCTCGTTGGCACCGAAGACGCTCCGGGCGAAATGTCCGCCGAGGTGTTCAAGGCCGCTTTCAAGGAAGCCGAAGCTTCGGTGGTGCGCGGCGACATCCTGAAAACAGGAACGCGGATCGACGGGCGCAAGCTCGATCAGGTTCGTCCGATCCTCGCCGAGGCAGGCTTCCTGCCCCGCACGCATGGTTCGGCCCTGTTCACGCGCGGCGAAACGCAGGCGATCTGCGTCACGACGCTCGGAACCTCCGATGACGAACAATATATCGAAGGTCTCGACGGCACGCGCAAAGAAAAGTTCATGCTGCACTACAACTTCCCGCCCTATTCGGTCGGTGAGACGGGCCGCATGGGCGGCTCGGGTCGTCGTGAGATAGGCCATGGCAAGCTCGCCTGGCGCGCCCTGCAGGCTGTTCTGCCCAAGCATGAAGACTTTCCGTACACGGTGCGTCTGGTTTCGGAGATCACCGAGTCCAACGGCTCGTCCTCGATGGCAACCGTTTGCGGCTGTTCGCTCGCCATGATGGATGCCGGCGTGCCGATCACGCGGCCTGTATCGGGCATCGCGATGGGCCTTATCCTTGAGGGCGAGGACTTTGCGGTTCTCTCCGATATCCTCGGTGACGAAGATCACCTCGGCGATATGGACTTCAAAGTGGCCGGCACGGAGAAGGGCATCACCTCGCTCCAGATGGACATCAAGGTCGCCGGTATCACGCGCGAGATCATGGGCAAGGCCCTCGATCAGGCGAAAGGTGGCCGTGAGCACATCCTCGGCGAAATGGCCAAAGCCCTTACCGCTTCGCGCGGCAAGCTCGCCGACACCGCCCCGCAGATGGAAATCATCAAGGTGCCGACCGACAAGATCCGTGATGTGATCGGTTCGGGCGGCAAGGTCATCCGCGGCATCGTCGATGAGACGGGCGCCAAGGTGAACATTGATGATGATGGCACGGTTCAGATTTCGGCGATGGATCGCAAGTCGATCGACGCCGCGATCAAGATGATCAAGGGCATCACGGCGGAAGCCGAGATCGGCGAGATCTACGAAGGCAAAGTCGTCTCGATGAAAGACTTCGGCATCTTCGTGAACTTCTTCGGTCCCAAGGACGGCCTCGTCCACGTCTCCCAGATGGCCAACAAGCGCATCGGCCATCCCAAAGAGATGGTCAAAGAAGGCGACACGGTCTGGGTGAAGCTGATGGGCTTCGATGAGCGCGGCAAGGTCCGCCTCTCCATGAAGGTCGTTGACCAGGAGACCGGCAAGGAACTCGCTGACGTCGCCGGCGACGAGGCTTCGGAAGACTAGTCTTTCCGCTTATTGCCAAATGAATGAGGGCCGCTCCTTGATGGGCGGCCCTTTTTCGTGGGAAAGGCTGCTGAAGGGCCGCCGGGGCAGGCCGAAGAGGGCAGAGACGATGACGAAGAAGAAATCATTCCTTATCGCCATGTCCGGCGGCTCGGGGTCGGGCAAGTCGACGCTGGCCGAAGCGCTGCTGGAACATCTGGGGCCGGGCAAGGCGGTGATGTTTGGCGAGGACGCCTATTATCATCCGATGCGCTTCTACGGGACGCCGGCCTCCGACGCCGAGCGCCATGCGCTGGTCGCGGGCATCAACTATGATGATCCCAAATCCAAGGAGGTCGATCACCTCGTCTCGGACCTGAAAGCGCTGAAGGCCGGCGAAGCGGTCGAGCAGCCGATCTATGATTATGAGCGCCATGACCGCTCCACCGACACACGCCGGATCGAGTCTGCCCCGATCCTGATCCTGGAGGGCATTCACGCCCTCTCTATGCCCAAGATCCGTAACTTCATCGATCTGTCGGTCTATGTCGATACGCCGGACGATCTGCGTCTGGCGCGCCGCATCCGGCGGGATGTGATCGAGCGGGGCCGGACGGTGGACTCGGTGCTTATGCAATACATGTCGACGGTACGCTCGGCCCATTACCGCTGGACGCATCCGGCGAAATTTGAAGCCGATCTCGTGATCGCCGATGAAGGTCTGCCCGCTTATGGCAATGTGAAGCCGAGCGGGGAGGCCATCGAGCGGATGATTGCCCCGGTGCTGGCGCGGCTTCAGACGGCGGGCGTGCTCTGAGCATAGCTGAACTGGAAAGGTGATCCGGCTAGTCTTCCGTGATAGGAAGGCCTGATGCGCCGCGTGATTGCCAGTCTCGCTTTCCTCTGTTTTCTGCCGATGCAGGCGCTCGCCTGTGATCTTCGCCTTGAGGGTCGGCCTCTGGCGGTGGCCTCTTATGTCGAGCGCGCGCAGCCTTGCCTGGCGCGGCCCCCCGGCGGCTTTGACTTTGAAGAAAGCCTGGAGGCGCGGTTTCTCGATCTTGTGAATGAGGCGCGCGCCGAGGCGGGGCTGGCGCCCCTGCAGATGCGCCCGGAGCTGACAGATGCGGCGCGCCTGCACAGCCTCGACATGGCGGTGAATGGCTTCTTCGGTCATGTTGGCCCAGATGGGCGGGGGCCGGGAGACCGGATTGCCGCGCTGGACCGGACGGCGCTGGCGGACTTTTCGGCGGAGAATGTCGCGACGGTATCGAGAGTCGGCGGGCGGATCGGCGCCAGCTTTGCCGTCAAGCGGCTCCACCGCAACCTGATGGACAGCCCGGGCCACCGCGAGAATATCCTGCATGCCAAGGCGACACATGCCGCCTTCGGTGTCGTGCGTACGGAGGAGGGCGTCTGGGTCACGCAGCTGTTCATGCGTGTCTCCGGCACGCTGCCGCGCGCTGCGCCTCTGCGGGTCAGCGCCGCGCAGGAGATGAAAGGGCGTCCCGCCGGTCTCGAAGGCTGGCGCTTTGTGCGGTATGATATTGTCGGACCCTCCGGTGATCCGTTTCCGGGGGCAGGGGGCGCCCGTCCGGGTCGCGATGGGCGGCTGGCCGCTTACGCCACCCAGCCGGGCAGTGATCCGCGCTCCTATTACTGGATGCGGTTTCCCGGGCCTGCTGTCAC
>JBKBRT010000122.1:0-9285 GCA_046291585.1 Hyphomonas sp. | reverse complement strand
GCCTCCAGCGGCGGCGGCGCGCGCAGCGACACATCAATCGCGCCCCCGATCCCGGCCTTGCGCATCTCCCCCGCAATCAGCCCGGCGACATAGCCGCCATTGCCCGTATCCGGAGGACCGTTGAAACGCTTTGGAATGAATATCTGCGCCATCAGTAGCTTTTGGGAAGCCCCAGAACGCGCTCGGAAATAAAGTTGAGGATCATCTCGCGGCTGACCGGCGCAATCCGCGCCAGCATCGCTTCGCGCATCATCCGCTCAACATGATACTCCTTGGCATAGCCCATGCCGCCATGGGTCAGCACAGCGGTCTCACACGCGGTGAAACCAGCTTCCGTACCCAGATATTTCGCCGCATTCGCCTCGGCGCCGCAATCCTGCCCGGCATCATAAAGCGAGGCCGCCTTGTAAGCCAGCAGCTCAGCGGCGGAAAGCTCCGCCCACGACTTGGCGAGGGGGTGGGCAATGCCCTGGTTCTGGCCAATCGGCCGGCCGAACACGACCCGCTCATTGGCATACCGCGTCGCCCGCTCCAGCGCCGCAAAGCCAAGGCCGACAGACTCAACAGCAAACAACACGCGCTCGGGGTTCAGCCCCTGCAGCAGGTATTTGAACCCGTCGCCCTCATTGCCGATCAGGTGCTCCTTGGGCACTTCCAGCCCGTCAATGAACAGCGTGTTGCACTCCACCGCCTTGCGGCCCATTTTCGGGATCACATTGGCTTCGATCTTGCCCCGGTTGAGATCGGTGTAGAACAGCGAGAGCCCCATATAAGGCTTGGCGCACTGATCCTTCGGCGTGGTGCGCGCGATGATGAGAATCTTGTCCGCACGCTGAGCACCTGTTGTCCAGATCTTCCGCCCATGGATCAGATAGCCGGTATTCGTGCGCTCGGCCTTCGTCTCAAGGCTGGACGTGTCGAGGCCGGAATTTGGCTCGGTCACGGCAAAGCACATCTTCTCCTCGCCGGAGATGATCTTGGGCAGGCTCTCGCGCTTGAGTTCGGGATTGCCGAATTTCTCCAGCGGCTTTGGCCCGAAGATGTTGAGGTGGATCGCCGAGGCGCCCGAATAGCCTGCCCCGGTGCGCGTCACCGTCTGCATCATCAGCGCCGCTTCGGTCAGGCCAAGGCCGGCCCCGCCATACTCTTCGGGAAACGCAATGCCGAGCCAGCCGCCCTTGGCCATGGCGTTGCAGAATTCTTCCGGCCAGTTGCCCGTCTCGTCGGTCTTGGCCCAATAGGCGTCGTCAAACGGCTCCAGCGTCTTGGCCACCGCGTCGCGGATAGCGGCCTGATCTTGGGTCATCGGCTGGATTACATGCATGGCGTAAGCTCCCTTTGGCGCCGAGACTTAAGGCGCGCGGGCAGGCACGTCCAGCGTCAGGCCGTCGCGGAATAGGCCCGGCGCGGGGTGAACGTAGCGGCAAGCGCGCCGGCCTCCTGCCCCAATATCTGATCGGCAATGATCCGCGCCGTCACCGGCGCCAGCAGGATGCCATTGCGATAATGCCCAGCCGCCACATAAAGCCCCGGCGTCACCGTCTCCCCGATAAAGGGCGCATGGTCGGGCGTTCCGGGGCGCACGCCCGCCCAGCTTTCGGTCACCGGCGCCGTCGCCAGCCCCGGGCAGAGTGCCACGCCCTCTAGCCGCAGCGCCTCGATCACATCGGCTTCGGGCGCGGCAATCACCCGGTGTGGCTCCATCGTCGCCCCGATCACCACCTGCCCGCCGCGCGGCACCAGATACACATGCCCGGCGCGCACCACCCGCTGCGGCGCCCCCGGCCCGGCGGCCACAGACAGCATCTGCCCCCCATGGCAGTCGATATCATCGAGCGCCGTCTCCCAGTTCACCAGGCTGTAAAGCTGCCCCCGCTCCTCCACCTTGATGACCGGCGTTTCCCATCCCGCCGCCGCCACGATCACATCATGGCCCTCCAGATGCACCCTGGCGCCCCGCGATGTCAGCGGCGCGGGCCCTCTGACAAACGCCGTGCGCGGGCTCGCTGCCAGCGCCGCCATCAGCGCGCTCACCGTGCGGCGATTGTCGACGCGCGTATCGGTTTCCAGTTCGAGCCCGCTCAGCACATAGGGAGAAAGCGCCGGCTCCATCTGCGCCAGATCCCCGGCCGTCAGCGGCCGGTGCGCCACGCCCCGCGCGCTGAGCACCCTGCTGATGGCCGCCAGATGCGCCGCCTCGGCCGCGTCCAGGGCCACGGCCAGCGCCGGCGCCTGCTCAAACCCTGCAAATTGCCCCGAATACCGCTCGATATCCTCGGCAAAAGCGGGCCACAGCTGCGCGCTTTCGAGGCAAAGGTCGAAAAGGCGCGGGTGAACGCCCGCCTGCGCGGCGGCCTCAAAGGCAGGCGCGATCATCCCCGCAGCAGCCCAGCTCGCGCCGCGCCCGCCCGGGCCTGTGTCAAAAACGGTAACGTGTATCCCGCGGCGCACAGCCAGCTCGAACGCCAGACTGAGGCCGATAATGCCTGCGCCGAGGATCGCCACGCGCGGCTGAGAGGGGGATTTGGGC
The DNA here is from genome assembly GCA_046291585.1 of Hyphomonas sp. Taxonomy (GTDB): domain Bacteria; phylum Pseudomonadota; class Alphaproteobacteria; order Caulobacterales; family Hyphomonadaceae; genus Hyphomonas. The sequence goes on along the minus strand of JBKBRT010000122.1, from coordinate 6,755 downwards.
GGGAAACCTCTGATCATCCGCGCCTTTTAGGCGCCCCGTCATAGGCGGGAAAGTGGGATCAGTAAGGAAAGTGGGCGAGCTGAAGTCCGGTCTCGGTCATCCAGAAGGCGCAGAAGGCGTCGGCCATCTCGCGGCTCTGGAAGATCAGCTGCTTCAGACGCTCGCCGGCGGGCCCGAACACGGTGCGGACCATGAGTTCCAGGGCTGCGGTGTCCAGCTGCCCCATCGCTTCCTGCTTCTCGACAAAAGCGTCGATCAGCGCGGCAAGGCGCAGATCTTCGTCAGAAGATCCGATATCGAAGTCGACGATGACATCCGTCATTCCCACCACCCGTCTATTCGTTAACAACTCTCTAACAGAGAGACCCATCGATATGGAAGTCTTTTCGCTGCTGCAATAATTCTGCCACGGAAATTCAGGCGAATTCTCGCAATTACGAAGCACTAACGACGAACGTCCTTGCAAGTTCTGGGCAAAACGTCGCGACACGCACTTCTTGCGATTCATTCTCAACCGTGGTTTGGTCCTGCCAACTTTGAAGGAACCTCTCTGATGAAACGCATCCTTGCTGTTGCCGGCCCTCTGTTTGGTATGGCGCTCGGGCTCGCGGCCTGCGGAAACCCCGCCCCTCCTGCCGCCTCAGACGCGCCTGCCGCCCCTGCTGCTGAGGCACCTTCCACAGCCGGCGCTGCCGGCACACTCAACGTCTATTCCGCTCGCCACTATGATTCGGACAAAGCGATGTACGCCGCTTTCGAAGCAGAAACCGGCATTCGCGTGAATGTCCGCGAATCCGGCGCGCCTGAGCTGCTAGAAACCATGCGGGCCGAAGGCGCGCGGTCCCCGGCCGATGTCATCATCGCATCGGACGCCGGCGCGCTTTACCGGTTCCAGGAAGCAGGTTTCACCCAAGGCGTCACCTCCGACAGGCTCACCGCCGCCATCCCGGAAAATCTGCGCGAGAAAAACGGTCACTGGTTCGGCCTCACCAAGCGCTACCGGATTATCGTTTTCGACCCGCAGGTCGTTTCGGCCAATGAGGTCGCCACCTATGCCGACCTCGCCGACCCCCGCCTTAAGGGCGAGGTGTGCGTGCGTTCGTCCACCAATATCTACAACCTCTCCCTGATGGGAGAAATCATTGGCCGGAACGGCGCCGAAGGCGCCCAGGAATGGGCCAATGGCGTGGTTGCCAATCTGGCGCGCCAGCCCCAGGGCGGCGATACCGCCCAGATCGAAGCTGTCGCCGCCGGGGAATGCGCCGTCGCCCTCGTGAACCACTATTACTGGGCGCGCCTGGCCAACGGGACACCGGAAGAAAGAGGGAAAACCAACAGAACTCAGCTCTCTTTCCCGGATCAGAACGGGTCCGGCACGCATGTAAACGTGGTTGCCGCTGCGGTTGCCGCAAATGCCCCGTCGCCGGATCTCGCCATTCAGTTCCTGGAATACCTGGCCTCCGCCCAAGGGCAGGAGCTGCTTACGACGGAGACAAAAGACTTTCCCGTCGTTGCCGGATCGGCCACGCCCGCCGGGCTGGATCAGGTGTCCGGTTTCAAGGAAAGCGACTTCCCGTTGACCGAACTGGGCCTCCATCAGGCCGAAGCGCAGGCGATCTTTGACCGGGCGGGCTGGAACTGAAACAGGCCGCCGCCGCCCTGCCCATCTCCAGACAGATGCCGGCGCTCGTCGCCGGCACCATCATTGCTGTGCCTGTGGTCATGGTCGTGTTTGCCGGCGTTTTTGACGGCGGCGGATATGCCTGGACGCATATCCGGGAAACACTTCTTCTGCGCTATCTCGGCGGCACGCTCTGCGTTCTCGCTCTCACCGGCGCGCTCTGCCTGCTGTTCGCCGTGCCGTCGGCCTGGCTCGTCACGATGTTCCGGTTTCCGGGCCGCGCCATTTTTGAATGGCTGCTGATCCTGCCGCTGGCGGCGCCCGGCTATGTCCTGGCCTATGCCTGGGCAGACCTCGCCGGAGTCGGAGGCCCGGTCCAGTCGGTCCTGCGCGACGCCACCGGCTGGTCGGCGCGGGACTACTGGTTCCCCAATATCAATTCCCTGCCTGGCCTCTCCTTCGTGTTGGCCTGCACCCTCTATCCTTATGTCTACCTCACCGCCCGCTCGGCCTTCGTGTCCCAGTCTGTCTGCGCGCTGGAGGCCGCCCGCAGCCTCGGCGCGGGCCCCGGCCGCAGCTTCTGGTCCGTCGCCCTGCCCGCTGCCCGGCCCGCCATCGCTGCCGGTCTCGCCCTCGCCCTGATGGAAGCGGCCGCCGATTACGGCGCCGCCGAGTTCCTCGGCGTGCCCACCCTCACATACGGAATCGTGCGCGCCTGGAAGAGCTTTGGCGAACCGGCCGCCGCTGCCCGCCTCGCCTTCGTTCTGATCGGGCTGATCGCCGTCCTGATCCTCACCGAGCGCAGGGGACGGGGCCGCGCGGGCAGTCAGCAATCATCCATTCGCTGGCGCCATGTTTCGCGCACGCCGCTGACCGGCCTGCCCGCAATTGGAGCAAGTGTGGCCTGTTTTGTCCTGTTTTTGGCCGCTTTTGGCCTGCCCGTGGGGCGTCTTGTCTGGAGAAGTGTCGAGACCGGCGCGGCCGCTGCGCCGATCTGGGACGCGCTCGTCAACTCGATTATCCTGGCCGGATCGGGCGCCGTCTTCGCCTTTGTCCTCGCCCTGATGATCGTGCTGGCCGCCCGCGCCAAAGGGCCGGCCGCCTTCTTCGCGCGCGCCAGCGCCGTTTCCGGCTATGCCATTCCCGGCGCCGTCCTCGCCCTCGGGGCCCTTGCAATCATTGGGCTTTTCCCGGTCACGCTGTCAGGCGGCGTCGCCCTTTTCGCCCTGGCCTGGGTCTACGCCTCCCGCTTCACCGCGGCCGGCACCGAGCCGATGGCCGCCGCCCTCGCCCGCGCGCCCGCCTCCCTCTCCAACGCCGCCCGCAGCCTTGGCGCCAGCCCCTCCCGCCAGGCCTTCGAGGTCGACCTCCCCATCGCCCTTTCCGGCGCTGCCGTGGCCGCGCTGATCCTCTTCGTTGAGGCCTTGAAAGAACTCCCGGCTACCCTGATGCTCCGCCCCTTCAACTGGGACACCCTTTCCGTGCGCGCCTATGCCTATGCCAGCGACGAACGCCTTGCCGCCGCCGCGCTGCCGGCCTTGCTGATTACGGTGGCAGGGCTCGTCCCCGTGATCCTGCTCTCCTGGCAGCTGTCGCGGTCACGCCCGGGTGAAACCCAGTGACCGCAGCTCTTTCCGCCCATCGCGTCACCCGCCGGTATGGCGACCGCGCCGTCGTGGACGGCGTCAGCCTCAGCCTGCCGCCCGGCCAGATCACGGCCCTTCTGGGCGGCTCCGGCGCGGGCAAGTCCACGCTCCTGCGCCTCTTTGCGGGTCTCGAAGGCGTCGATGAGGGGGAAATCCGCATCGGCGAAGATGTGCTCTCCGCGCCGGGCCGGACTGTCCCAGCCGAAAAGCGCCGCATCGGCCTGATCTTTCAGGACTTCGCGCTCTTCCCCCACCTTACCGCCGCCCGCAATGTCGCCTTCGGCCTCAAACACCTGCCCAAGGCCGAAGCGGCTGACCGCGCGCAGGCTTGGCTCGCGCGCCTGGGGCTGGAGCCCCGCGCAAACGCCTTTCCGCACGAGCTCTCTGGCGGCGAGCAGCAACGCGTCGCCATCGCCCGCGCCCTGGCGCCCGAGCCCTCTGCCATCCTGATGGACGAGCCCTTCTCCGGCCTCGATCCCAGCCTGCGCGACAGCGTCCGCGACGCCGCCCTCGATGCCATCCGCGCGGCGGGCATCCCGGCTCTTCTGGTCACGCATGATCCTGCCGAGGCCCTCGAACATGCCGACCGCATCGCGATCCTCAGCCAGGGAAAGCTGCTGCAGGAAGGCCCCGCCCACGAGATCTACACCCGGCCGGTCAGCGCCTCCGTCGCCGGCGCCCTCGGGCCGGTCAACCGCTTCCTGGCGGGGCAGGTCCCGGCCGGCCTGCTGGACCCTCAGAATGACAGCGCCGTGGTCCTCGTGCGGCCCGAAGGCGTCCGGATCGATCCGGCCTCCCCGGTACGCGCCCGCGTGCTCACCGCGCGCATGACAGGGCCCTTAATTCGGCTCAAACTGGACCTGAACGGTCTCAAAATGACCGCACTTGTCCCGCCTTTGTCCGGAATTGTCCCCGGCATGGAGACAGGTGTCCGCCTCGATCCTGTCCTGACGTTCACTTTCGCGTCAGGCGAAGTCTGACAAATCGGTTAGACCGCATGAGGCGCCTCGCCATACGCGCGCCAAAGTCCTAGTCTAAATGGGTCATATCAATGACCACAGGAGCCGCTTCGTGGCACACAAAGTCATCAGGATTGTCACTGCCGTCGCCGCCACGGCGATCATGGCCTTCAGCGCGTCGGCGCAGAGCCTGATCCGCGACGCGGAAATCGAAGAGACCATCCGCGAATGGACCGATCCGATTCTGGAAGTCTCCGGCCTCGTTCCCGAGGATGTCGGCATCTACATCATCAACGATCCCTCGCTGAACGCCTTTGTCGCCAATGGACAGCGCATTCACCTTCACACCGGACTGATGATTGCGGCCGAAAGCCCCGGCCAGATCAAGGGCGTCATTGCCCACGAAACCTGCCACATTGCCTGCGGCCACACCGTGTCGCGCGGGCGGGCAGCCAGTGTCGCCATGCGCCCGGCGCTGATTTCCATCGGCCTTGGCCTCCTCGCCATTGCCGCCGGTGAAGGCGGCGCAGGCGCCGCCCTGATCGGCAGCTCCCAGCAGTTCGCCGCCGTTAACTTCTTCACCCACACCCGCCCTGAAGAGGCCTCCGCGGACGCCCATGCCGTCAAATATCTGGCAGCCCTCGGCCAGTCGCCGGCGGGCATCGTCGAGTTCTTCGAGAATTTCCGCTATCAGGAAGTGATGTCGGAAGCCCGGCGCTATCCCTATTTCCGCGCCCACCCGCTGGCCTCAGACCGTATCCGCACGACGCGCGGCCTCGCCGAGGCCACAGGCCTGATGGATGTGCCGCCCACCGAGCGTGAGTTGAAGCAGTATGAAATGCTGCGCGCCAAGCTCGTCGGCTTCCTCGATTCCCCGCTCAAGGTGCGCCGCGATTATCCGGCCAGCGACACCAGCCAGCCCGCCCGCTATGCCCGCGCCATCGCTGCCTATCTGGCCGCCGATATTCAGTCAGCGATGAGGGACATCGACTCCCTGCTCGCTGAAGAGCCGGACAATCCTTACTTCCATGAGCTCAAGGGGCAGATCCTCTTCGAGAGTGGCCGGGTGTCAGAATCGGTTGAGCCCCACAGACGCTCTCTGGAGCTCAAGCCTGGCCAGCCGCTGCTGCTGATCAACTATGGCCGCTCGCTGAACGCCCGGAATGAAGAAGGTGATGTGCAGCTGGCGGAAACCGCGCTTCGGGACGCGCTCATCGCCGAACCTGACAACGCCTTTGCCTGGGCGCAGCTGGCGATCACGCTCGAGAAGCAGGGCCGGCGGCCTGAAGCCCAGCTCGCCACAGCCGAGTCGGCCTATTGGGTGGGTGACATCGTGCGGGCCAACGCGTTTGCCCGCCGCGCGGTCGATCAGCTCGATCGGGGCTCCCCGATTTACCGGCGGGCCGACGACATCCTGCTGATCACAGCGCCGAGCAATCCGGAAAACCGCGACTTCTATGACCGGTACAAGCGGGGTCAGCGCCTGTCAGTCGAAACCTCCGGCCGGGATATGCCCTTCGGCGACTTCTCCCGCCATCGCCCTTGAATCGGGCGCGATAAACCCTCTGTGAGGATGGGTGGACGGGACGGGCCGCGCCCCTATAGTCCGGCGGGCAAAATCAGGGATTGCTTCAATGAACCATACGCTTCGCTTCACGCCTTTTCTTGCGCTCGGCTTTGCAGGCCTCGCCCTGCTGCCTGCCTGCGCGCAAGGCGGTGGCACAACCGACAAGGCGGAAGTCGAGAAAATCGTCGAGGCATATATTCTCGCCAATCCCGAGATCATCGAAAAAGCTCTGGTCGCCCTCACGGAGAAAGAGCGCCTGGCTCAGGCCAGCGCGACCCAGGCGGCAATCGCCGACAGCCGGGCAGCGCTTTACAACAAGAGTGATGACTATTTCGTCGGCCCGGAAGACGCGCCGGTCACCGTGGTGGAATTTTTCGACTATCGCTGCGGTTACTGCAAACGCTCTGCCGAATGGACCGCCAACCTGCCCAAGACCTATGACAATCAGGTGCGCGTGGTGTTCAAGGAATACCCGATCTTCGGGGGCATCAGCGAAACCGCCGCCCTCGCCGCCCTGGCGGCCGGCAAGCAGGGCAAATACATCGACATGCACCTGGCGCTGATGGCGATCAAATCGAATGATGAGCTGACCGAGCAGAAGATCGACGAACTCGCCACGCAGCAAGGCATTGATGTCCAGCGTATGCGCGCTGACATGAAATCCGACGCCGTCACCGGCCAGCTGGCCGAAATGCAGGCGCTGGGCCGCGCCCTGAATGTGGGCGGAACGCCGGGCTATTTCGTTGGTGACCGAGCCATCGAAGGCGCCAATCTTCCCAAGATCGATGAAGCGATCCGCGCCGAAATCACGGGCTGATCAGACCTCCATATTCCGCTCAGCGAGCAGAGCATCGAAATAGGCGATGGTCTTGGTGAGGCCGTCGCGGAGTTCGATTTCGGGCGCCCAGTTCAGGGTTTCGCGGGCCTTGGTGATGTCGGGCTGGCGCTGCTTCGGATCGTCC
>JBKBRT010000121.1:0-9361 GCA_046291585.1 Hyphomonas sp. | reverse complement strand
AAGGTCGAATGGGCCATCGCCTGGACGCAGTCCGGCTTCGGCGAGGCAGACGGCTTCACCCGCTCCTACTGTAACACCATCCCGACGCCCGAAGGCGGCACCCATGAAGCCGGCTTCCGCTCGGCCATCACCAAGGGCATCCGCAATTTCGGCGAGCTGACCGGCAACAAGAAAGCCGCCGAAGTTACCGCCGAAGATGTCATGGGCCATTCCGGCCTCCTCCTCTCGGTCTTCATCCGGGGGCCCGAATTCGTCGGCCAGACCAAAGACAAGCTCTCCTCCACGCACGCCTTCCGCCTTGTGGAAAACGCCGTGCGCGACCATTTCGACCATTGGCTCGCCGGCTCCCCCAAAGAGGCAAACAAGCTGCTCGGCTGGGCCATCGACCGGGCCGACGAACGCGCCAAGCGCCGCAAGGCCAAGGAAATCAGCCGCAAGTCCGCCACCAAGAAACTCCGCCTCCCCGGCAAGCTCGCCGATTGCTCGGCCAAAGGCCCGGAAGGCACCGAACTTTTCCTCGTCGAAGGCGACTCGGCCGGCGGCTCTGCCAAGCAGGCCCGCAACCGCGAGACTCAGGCGATCCTCCCCTTACGCGGCAAGATCCTCAACGTCGAAAGCGCGTCCGACGATAAGCTGATGGGCAACCAGGAACTGGCTGACCTGTCGCTGGCTCTGGGCACAGAACTCGGCCGCAAGTTCAACATCGACGACCTGCGCTATGAGCGCATCATCATCATGACCGACGCTGACGTCGACGGCGCCCACATCGCCGCCCTCCTCATCACCTTCTTCTACCGGCTCACCCCCGGCCTGATCGAAAGCGGGCGTCTTTATCTGGCCCTGCCGCCCCTCTTCAAGCTGTCGAACAAGGGTAACATCCATTACGCCATGGACGATGCCGACCGCGCGCGGATCATGAAGGAACACTTCAAGGGCAACCAGAAAGTCGAGATGACCCGGTTCAAGGGTCTGGGCGAAATGAACCCCGCCCAGCTGAAAGAAACCACCATGAACCCGTCCAGCCGCACGCTGGCACGCGTCACCCTCCCAGCCACCATGGACGACCTCGAAATCAAACCGGCCGACCTCATCAACACCCTGATGGGAAAAAAAGCTGAACTCCGCTTCCGCTTCATCCAGGAAAACGCCGCCTTCGTCGAAGAGCTGGATATCTAGCCCGACCGACCGGGGGGCGCATACCGCCCCGGAATCGCGCGTTTCCAGGCGGTAAAGCCGTTTCAAAGGTCCCGATTCCCGGCTTTCGTCCGGGGCGCAGGCACCGCCTCTTCGGTCGGCTGTGACCAGGCCGTCGGATACCGGGCGCGGCCATATTGCAGCTGGCCTGAATCTTGCTGTTAATGGTTCGATCAAACACAGCATCAAGCGAAGCGTGGCGAGCTCACCGCCTTCTCTGACCGGCAGTAAAGGCACCAGATGATTAGCCACAATCCCCAGGCTGCCGGCGTTTACAGGTCTGATATCGACGGCATGCGCGCCATAGCCGTGATGTCGGTTGTCCTCTACCACGCCGTTCCGGCTGCCCTTCCCGGCGGGTTTCTGGGTGTCGACATCTTTTTTGTGATTTCCGGATATCTGATCGGCACGATCATCCTGAAGGAACTCAGCGCGCCGGATGTATCGTTCTGGAAATTCACACTGGGATTTTATGCGCGCCGTGCGCGCCGCATTCTTCCGGCGCTGTTCGCGGTCATCGCGGTTTCCCTATGCCTCGCCTGGCTGATCCTGACCCGCGAGGAGATGATTTACTTTGCCAATTCGGCAGCTTTGGCCATCGCCGGCGTTTCAAACTTTCAGTTCTGGCAGCATACAGATTATTTTGGTCCCGGCGCCAACGAAATCCCCCTGTTGATGACCTGGTCTCTCGGGGTCGAAGAGCAGTTCTATTTCATTGTCCCGATCTTGATTTTCGGCCTCATCCGGCTCGGCTCAAATGCCGTATGGGCGGGGATCATCCTGATCTTTGCAGCCAGCCTTGGCGCGTCGATCTGGTATTCCGGCCAGGATCAGAGCTTTGCCTATTACATGCTGCCAACCCGGGCCTGGGAACTTGCCGCAGGTGTGTTGCTGGCGCTGTGGCACAGAACGCCCGGCGGCGCCAAGACAGGCTCAAGCAGACAGAACCTGTTTGCCACCATCGGCTTTGTTCTCCTCTTCGCCTCCTTTGCCTTCATCACCAAAGACATGAACATCCCGGGTTTCATCACCCTCATCCCGATCATAGGAACGGTCCTGCTGATCCATTTCCGGGGGGCCTGGCTGAACCGGCGCGTGCTGGCATTCGCCCCCTTGGTCGGCATAGGACTGATTTCCTACTCCTGGTATCTCTGGCACTGGCCGCTGATGGCGTTCGTCCGCGTCGCGTCGCCGTTTGAGCCCGCGATCGCCACCATGCTCATGATCGCGGTTGTCAGTGGGGGCATCGGCTATCTGTCCTGGCGCTTTATCGAACAACCGTTCCGCCGCCCGCAAGGCGCTGCGATCTTCACGATCATGCGGTTCGGCGCGGCTGCCGGTGTTATGATTGCGGCCGCCGGCAGCATAAGACTGACCGATGGCGCGCCTTTCCGGCTGCCAGAATCGGCCCACACGGTGGAAGCATTTGTGGCTACCGGGCGCGGAGAGTGCCGCCTGAGCGTGGGTGAGCTTGATCTGTTGGCAGACGAAACATGCCGGCCTTCGGGAACCGGCCCGGCCATCGCCCTGATCGGTGACAGTCACGCGTCAGCTCTCGGCCCCGGCCTGAAGGAATATGCCGCCGCCCGCGGCTACCGCCTGATCCAGATAACAAAATCTGCCTGCACCCCGATACTCAGGCTTGGAACAACTGTTCCCAGCTATACCGGCAACGCCGAATGTTTCGAGTTTGCCGAGCGCGCTGTCACCTATGCCCAGCAAGACCCCAGCATCGAAATCGTCATCGTCTCCGGGCGCTGGAAAGATGTGCCCCCGCAGGAGCTGGACGCTTTCCGGGACAAGCTGGAAGAGACAACCGGCCGGCTCGTTTCTGCCGGCAAGGAAGTGCTGCTGGTTGGCGATGTCCCTTATTTCAACGTGCATGCCCCCAAATTCGTGCTGGCCTCCGCCATGCCGATGCGCGCATCGCTGACGGCCATGGACAGCGTGTTTGCCGGGGAACAGTCGCCCTCAGCAGAGCCATTGGCCAATATCGAACCCATCATGCAACAGCATGCGGAAGTGACCGGGCATGTGGGGTTCAAGCCGCTGCGCCAGATATTCTGTGATCCGGACGACACCTGTTCCTTTTCAGATGATCGCGGCCTTCTCTTCATCGATTGGCACCACCTTTCGCTCATCGGGTCGCGCGCTGTGGACTGGTCGGACCTGGACTTGAGAACGCCCGGGCATCAGGCCACCGAGACAGCGCCCTGACCGGGATCACCCTCCGCCCGGATAATCAGCCCTTCCGGACAATCGCGGTGTTTGCGTCTGTTGCGCTGACCACGACGGTATCCCCCGCCAGGATCGGCGGTTCTCCGGGTACCGCTTCGGCGCCCCAGACCGTGTCGCCGATCTTGACCTGACCGGAACCGGCCACAAAATCCTTCGTCGCCTGGCCGTGCTGCCCCACGAGGCCCGCCATCCTTTTGTTCAGCGTCGGGTGCTCGGGCGGGGGCCCGCGCCGGGAGAGGAACATCCGCCCGCCCGCCACGAGAATGACGGCGGCAATGGCAAACACCACAAGCTGCCCCTGCCATCCGGCCAGCCCCTCGGGCGCAAGCCCTGCAAACAGCGCCGTTCCCGCCGCCGCAATCGAGATCATCAGCAGGTCGAATGTCCCCGTCATCATCTCGACGCCGAACAGGACGAGCGCAATTGCCACCCAGTGCCACCAGGTCAGTTCAGTCAGCAGAAAGTCCATCAGGCGCCTCCTTCAGCAGGCAGATGAAAATCAGTCTTCACGCCGCGTCGGCGGCACGGCGCCCTGCGGACGGGGCGGAGACGCATTTTTCGCAGCATCCGTCAGACCCCGGATACCCTCAATCGTGCCGAGGATCGACGAGAACTCCGCCGGAATGATGACGGTGCGCTGCTGCGGCGAGGTCGCCAGCTTCTCGAACGCGGCGACATAGGCCTGCCCCAGGAAGTAGTTAATGGCGTTGACATCGCCCTTGGCGATGGCTTCCGACACCATCGCCGTCGCCTTGGCCTCGGCCTCTGCTTCGCGTTCGCGCGCTTCGGCGTCGCGGAAAGCCGCTTCCTTGCGGCCCTCGGCCTGCAGGATCTGTGACTGTTTCTGCCCCTCGGCTTTCAGGATGGCGGACTGTTTTTCGCCCTCTGCAGTGAGAATCTCTGCCCGCTTAAGGCGCTCGGCCTTCATCTGCCGCGCCATCGCCTCGGTGATGTCGGCCGGCGGCGTTAGATCCCTTATTTCGATGCGCGTCACCTTGATGCCCCAGGGGTGGGTCGCCGCATCAATCGTGCCCAGGAGGCGCGCATTGATCTCGTCCCGGTTCGACAGCACCTGATCGAGATCCATCGAGCCGACCACGGTCCGGATATTGGTCATCGAGAGGTTGGTGATGGCATGGGTCAGGTTGTTGACCTCATAGGCCGCCTGCACTGCATCGATCACCTGAATGAACACGATGGCATCGCACGACACCATCGCATTGTCCTTGGTGATGACCTCCTGCTGGGGCACGTCCAGCACGGTTTCCATCATGTTCATCTTGCGGCCGATCCGGTCGATGAACGGCGTGATGACCGAGACCCCAGGCCCCAGCGTGCGCGTGTACCGGCCGAAGCGTTCCACGGTCCAGTTATAGCCCTGCGGCACGAATTTGAACGCCGAGATGAGCAGGATCAGGGCAACCGCGCCGATCAGCAGAAATACAGCAAACAAGATGTCCATGGGTCCCTCTCCACAGTGAATTATCGTCTTCTAAGTTGGGGAGAGTTTGCCGTTTTTCAATAAATCCACACAGAAAATCGGCCCACCCCATCCCCGGAGCAGGCCGATCATCGCTGTATTCGGTAAAGGGCGATTAACGCCCCCGCATCTGGCTCAGAGCTGGCCGAGCAGATAATCCGCCGCCGAGACCTTGAACTCACCGCCCGATTCCACGTTGAGCTCTGCCACAACGCCGTCCTTGACCAGCATGGAATAGCGCTGCGACCGCTTGCCCATGCCAAAACCTGTCGCATCGAGCTCCAGGCCGAGCGCCTGCGCGAATGCGCCATTGCCATCGGCCAGCATCCGCACAGCTTCCTCGGCATGGGAAGACTTGCCCCACGCGCCCATCACGAACACATCATTGACCGAGGTGCAGACAATATCGTCGACGCCCTTGGCCTTGAAGTCGCCGGCCTTGTCGACATAACCCGGCAGGTGGCGCGCTGAGCAGGTCGGCGTATAGGCGCCCGGCACAGCGAACAGGGCAACCGTCTTGCCGCCGAACACCTGCGCGGTGGTGACGGGCTTGGGCCCATCCACGGTCATTTCCATAAAAGTCGCTTCAGGCAGCTTGTCGCCAACTTTGATCGCCATGGCAGTTTTCTCCTTGCTTGGTCTCCGGAAATAGGCCGCCGCGCGCCATCCCGCAATGCTTCCCCGGTGACAGCCCCGTAATTCGCAAGGGTTTCCCGGCAGACCGCCGCGCAAAACCCTGCATCTCCCTGTCAATGCGGCCAACAAATGCTTGCAAATGCCTTCGGCCTGCCCCAGCCTTGGTCCCCGGAGCACGACATGCAGATTGAAACGGACCTTACCGGCAAGCTGTTGATTGCCATGCCCGGCATCGGAGACCCGCGCTTTGAGCGGTCGGTCATCCTTGTCTGCGCGCATACGCCGGATTTCGCGATGGGCATCATGCTCAACAAGCCGATGGATGGTATCGACCTTCAGGAAATCATCGACCAGATGGACATCCCCCAGGATGTGGATCTGGAAGGGGTCACGATCCTCGAAGGCGGCCCGGTGGCCGCCCAGAGGGGATTTGTTCTGCATACTGATGATGTGATCTGCGACGGCGCGACCATGGAGGTGGAAGACGACCTCTGCATGACGGCGACCCGGGAAATCCTTGCCGCCATTGCATCGGCCGCGCCGCCGCGCCAATTCGTCATGGCGCTTGGCTATTCCGGCTGGAGCGCCGGACAGCTTGAACAGGAACTGGCCCAGAATGCCTGGCTTGTCGGCGCGCCGGATTCCGATCTCGTCTTCGGCGACGCCTATGAGCACAAATGGCGCCACGCGCTGACGCGCATGGGCATTGATCTTTCGCGGCTTCAGTCAAACGCCGGCAATGCCTGAAAAATCAGGCTTGCCGCATCAGAACTTGAACCCGCCGGCCAGAAGCTTCTCATACCGCTCCGCCGTCACCGGCGCATAGCCGCCTTCGCCCGGATCATACATCCAGAGCGCCTCGCCCTCGACCTTTGACGGATCAAAGCCCTCGGCCACCAGCTCCACCTTGCGGTATTTGAACGTACCGGTGGTCTCGGCTTCCGGCTGCACACGGATGAAGATCGGCACAGAATAAGAAGGCAACAGAGCGGCCAGGCGTTTGTAGACGCCGGGCATATCCACCGGACCGTCCAGCGTTACCGCCGCCATGCCCGCTTTGCCATCCGCCCCGGGAACCGGCACGCCATAGACGTTGGCCGTGGCGATCCCGTCAATCTTGGAGAGCGCTTCGCCCACTTCATTGGTCGAGACATTCTCGCCCTTCCAGCGATAGGTGTCGCCGATCCGGTCGATGAAATAGATATAGCCGGCTTTGTCCTTCTTCAGCAGGTCGCCGGTACGGAACCAGAGATCACCCTTCTCGAACACGTCGCGCAGCAGCTTCTTCTCGGTCGCCTTCTGGTCATTGTAGCCCTCGAAACGCTGGCGCACATCGTCGCCGATCTTGCCGATCGCTTCACCCGGCTCGTCCAGTCCGGCAGGAATACAAAATCCGTCAGCGCCCCGCACAGGCTCCTCTGTCTCGATATCGAACTTCACAAAGCCGACATGCGCAAACTGGCTTTTCAGCCAGCCGGGAACGCGCCCGATGGCGCCCGGCTTGCCGTCAAAATTGATGAAGCTGACATTCCCCTCGGTCGAGCCGTAGAACTCGGCGAGATGGGGAATGTTGAACCGCTCCAGAAACTCTTCCCACACTTCCGGGCGCAGGCCGTTACCAAAGCCGGTGCGGATCTTGTGCGCGCGTTCTTTCGGGTGAGGGGGCGAATTGACAAGATACCGGCAAAGCTCGCCGATATAGACAATCGCCGTCGCGCCCTCGTCGGTGGCGTCGTCCCAGAAGGCGCTTGCCGAAAACTTCCGTCTCAGGATGATCGTGGCGCCCGTCATCAGCGCCTGTCCCACACCGCACAATCCGCCCGTGCCATGATAAAGCGGCAGGGTGATGTACACCCGGTCTTCCGGCGTGATGCGGCAAGGCGGAATGAAGCTCTTCATCATGCCCTGCGTGCGGGCCTGTGTCAGGCGCGCCGCCTTTGGCAGCCCCGTCGTACCAGAGGTATAAACGTAAAGGCAGAGGTCCTTGCCCAGCAGGCCCGCGCGGTGGGACCGGTCGGGCCGCGCCGCAGACACCGCCGCCAGCGCCGCGCCCAGATCTTCACCCATCGCCCCGCCCAGCGACCAGACTTTCGGCGCATCCTTGAACAGGCCCGCCGCGCCGGCAATCGCGGCGTCCTGATCCGTACCCGTCACGATCAGCTTGGCGTCGGAAATGTTGACGCAATGAGCGAGCGCTTCGCCCTCCAGATTGTGATTGATCAGGGCCGTCACGACACCGATCTTCGCAAAGCCTGCCCAGGCCGCCACATATTCCGGACGGTTTTCCATGAACAGCGCGATACAGTCGCCCGCCTTCAGGCCCTGTGCCAGCGCCCAGTTGGCAAACCGGCTCGCGGTCTCATCAAACTCCGCATAGGTTGTCGACTTTCCCTCAAAGCGGAAAGCGATGTTGGCGGAGAACTTGTCCACCGATTGTTCGTAATCGTCTGCCACGAGGTGGTCAGACTCCGGAGAAATATCCCCCGTCCATTTCTTGACGAGCAGAATATCCTGCAACAGCCGGTATTCGCGGCCAAGTTTGGCAATAATGTTCATGTGCGGCGCCTCCCAACGCAGAGGGTCGATTCAGATTTTTCGGTTTTGTCAGAATTTCACAGATGGGAGTTTCCCAGACTATGTCAAAGATTTCGCTAACCATAACAGGGAAATTCCTTCAGGTTTGCGTTCTGCGCGAGGTCTGGTAGATGCTGCGCCGCACAAGAAAAAGAACAAGGAACAGGCCCCATGGCGACGGACCCGGTCGGAGATCTCCTCACCCTGCTCGACCTCGAGCGTCTCGAACTTGACCTCTTCCGGGGTCAGAGCCCGGATGAAGAAGAAAGCCAGCGCGTCTTCGGCGGCCAGGTCATCGCCCAGGCGCTCGTCGCCGCTTACCGCACCGTGCCCGACGACCGGCTGTGCCACTCCCTCCACTGCTATTTCATTCGCCCGGGTGATCCCTCCGTGCCGATCATCTATCAGGTCGACCATTCCCGCGATGGCGGCTCCTTCACCACCCGCCGCGTCGTCGCCATCCAGCATGGCAAGCAGATCTTCAACTTCGCCGCCTCGTTCCACGTCAATGAGGACAGCTGGCACCACCAGCACGAAATGCCCGAAGTCGCCGCCCCCGAAACGCTGGGAGACCGGATCGAATGGCGCCGCAAATTCGCCCAGCAGGTGCCAGAGCGGCATCGCGGCCACTTCCTGCGCGACCGTCCGGTCGAGATGCGCGAGATCGACCCGCTCGACCCGCTGAAACCGGAAAAGGTCAGCGACCAGCAGAACCTTTGGTTCCGCGTCGCCCGTCCCATCGATGAAGCGCCCTGGCTCCACCATTGCCTGATGGCCTACGCCTCCGACATGGCCCTCCTGGGCACCGGCAACCGCCCGCATGGTATCTCCTGGATGACCGGCGAGCTGATGTCCGCGAGCCTCGACCACGCGATGTGGTTCCACGCCCCCACCAAGTTCGACGAGTGGCACCTCTATTCGATGGACAGCCCCTATGCCGGCGGCGCGCGCAGCTTCAACCGCGGATCGATCTACGATTCCACCGGCCGCCTCGTCGCCTCCGTCGCGCAGGAAGGCCTGATGCGCCGGGTCGAGCGCAAACCGCGCAAAACCTGACCCTCGCTGTCCGCTTTTGTCCACTTTCTGGCCGGAAGTGTCCCGAACGTGTCCCTAAAGTGTGCCGGCCTTGACCGGGTCTAGCTGCCGCTGACCCGGCGCCGGTACGCCCCGGGCGAGACCCCATACCAGCCCCGGAACGCCCGCACGAACGCGCTCTGATCGCTGTATCCGGTCGCATGG
>JBKBRT010000120.1:0-9431 GCA_046291585.1 Hyphomonas sp. | reverse complement strand
CCGCATCGGTCAAAGAGAAGTTCGGCATCAAGCATTTCAGCCAGTTCGTTGGCGCCGAAATGATCGCCAAGAAACACGGCCACACCAAGGAACAACTCGACGCATTTTCGGTCGAGAGCCATCGCCGCGCTGCGGCTGCGACCAAGGCGGGCGCGTTTGCAAATGAGATCATCGCGATCCGTGGGCGCAATGGCGAAGGCCAGGAAGTGATGCACGACAAGGATGAGGGCATCCGCTACGACGCCAGCATGGAAGGCATGGCCAGCCTGAAGATCCTGATGGAGGACGGCGTGATGACGGCGGCCAATGCCAGCCAGATCTGCGACGGTTCTTCGGCTGTGATGATCGCCTCTGAAGCAGCGATCAAGGCGCACAACCTCACCCCGCTCGCCCGCATTCACAATGTGACGGTGACCGCCGGCGACCCGGTCATCATGCTGGAAGAGCCCCTGTTTGCGACCGACCGCGCCCTGCAACGCGCCGGCCTGAAGATCAGCGACATCGACCTTTATGAAGTCAACGAAGCCTTCGCGCCGGTTCCGCTGGCCTGGCTGAAACATGTCGGCGCCGACCCGTCGAAGCTCAACGTCAATGGCGGCGCCATCTCGCTCGGACACCCGCTGGGCGCCTCGGGCACCAAGTTGATGGCAACTTTGGTCCACGCCCTGCGCGCACGCGGCGGCAAATACGGCCTCCAGACGATGTGCGAAGGCGGCGGCGTGGCAAACGTCACCATCATCGAAGCTCTCTGATCCGGTAACGGATGGGATTTAAGGAACGCCGGGCTCTAGGGTCCGGCGTTTTTTTGCGCCTATTCCGTATCCGCCTCAGGATTGCGGACCTGGATCAGGCCATTGGAGACCATCGTCATCACGGTCTCGCCGTTCTGGTTGAGTACAGTCTGGCGGGATTTCGAGAGGCCCATGTCACGGCGGCTTTTCATCCGGCGCTTGGAGATGAGCTCCATCTCAACAGTCAGCTCGTCACCGGGATAGACAGGCTTCACCCAGCGCAGTTCATCAATGCCCGGAGAGCCCAGACCTGCGGTCGGCTCCATATCCTTCCAGGTGTCGACCATCATGCGCATCGCCATGGCGCCGGTATGCCAGCCCGAAGCAGAAAGGCGGCCGAAATGGGTTTTCGCCGCCGCGTCATCGTCAAGATGGAAGGGCTGGGGATCATATTTCGAGGCAAAGTCGACCACCTCTTCGCGCGTCACCTTGTAGGAGCGCGAGGACCGCGTAACCGTGCCGACAATCATATCTTCGTAGTACTTCATGGGCTCACCCCGCCTGCTGCGATACCCCTTCCCTGAAGCGGGAACGAAAGACGAAGGCAAGCCTGACGCAGGGGTAAATGCAGTGGCCCGCCCCAACGGTGTGGAACGGGCCGCCTGTGATTTTACGGGTTGGCTTGGGGTGTTGCGGTCAGTTGCCGCCTTTGCGTTCCTTCACGCCTTCTTCATCCGCAGCGGCGCGGTCTTGCGCATTGAACTCCACGGCGGGAGCCGCGCCCTTGCCATAGGCACGCGCCTTCTGGGCGAGGGTGTCCATCGACTCGTTCATGCGGCCCTGTCCGACAGCCATCGTCTTGGACGACGCCATGCCGACGGCTTCGGCATCATTGAAGCTGGCAAATTCTGCGCCCAGGAAAACGACTTCCCAGCCGCGTGCCTGCGCCCGGTCAAGCGCCGCCTTGGCGCCCTGTTTGGTGAACTCGCGGGAGGAGTTTTCCAGGCCGTCCGTCATGATGACGATCACGGCCTTCTCGGGATTGTCAGCTTCGGCGCGGGCAATGATCCGGCCGATGGCGTCAAACAACGGAGTCATGCCGCGCGGATTGGCTTCATCGTTCGTGATGGTTTTCCAAGCCTGAGGGTCCACCTTATCACGCAGCACATCAAACTGCATGCCGTCCTGATAGTCGAAGACGGCGACCGTAACCCCCGTCTTGATGTCTGCGCCGGCAATCTCTGCCCCCGGAGCATCGGCGGCAAAGCTGTCGGCATAGGCGTTCACGGAGGAGAGCGCCTCGTCCCAAATGTTGGACATCGACCCGGTGCGGTCCAGCAGGATGTAAGATTGCACGGTATCGGGCTTGGGCGGTTTGATCGGCACGACCTTGGCGGAGGCGGTGGCGGCCAGCGCCGCGCCGGCGGCGAGCGCGAGGATGGAATGAATGAGTTTCATGCGGGCGTCCCTTCCCATTTGCTGTGTGTGGGCAGGAGGCTGCGCTCCGAATACGGCGCGTCTGTGTCACGAATCAGGAATAGAAAAGGAAATGGGCCGCCTTTTGAGGGGCGGCCCTTGCGAATCTGAACAGGCATTCAGACTGGGACGTTCCGGGGACAGATCAGGCGAAGCGCGGCGCGATCTTCAGGTCTTTCACCCAACCGATCTTCTCCAGCAGAAGCAGAACCGTGCCATTGTAATCCACGATCCGGTTCCAGACACCCTTGCGCGGACGATGCAGCGCGCTCTGGGGCTCGTCATGGTGATGGTCGTGGAAGGCTTCCCCGCCCGTGAGCAGAGCCATCATGTGATCGGCCCAGACCGGTGTTTTGAGATGGCCGAGCACATTGATGCCGTAGACCGTGGCGTGGAACTGGATCGCGCGGCCGATGATGACGCTGGCATGCAGCAGCGCTGTGAGCACCAGAGAGCCCCCCGCCGCCCACACGATCAGGTAAATAACGGCCGGAATGACGAAGTGAATGACAATGCTGATCTCGTTGTAGAACCGGTCCATCCAGACAATCACCGGATGCTGTTTCAGCCAGGCGGCCATCGGCCGGGCAGTATCCTTGCGGTCGCGGAACAGGATCCAGCCAACCCACGCCCAGCGCTTGGACTCGAAGGGGTTGTGCGGATCGCCGGGCGCGTCGGCAAAGCGGTGGTGCTGTGAGTGATAGTTCACCCAGTCACGCAGATTGCCCTGCATGGCGATGATGATGTTGAGCATGGTCAACACCTGGGCCGGCCAGCGCATCTCACCGGCGCGGTGCTGTAATATGCGATGCATCGGCCCGATCCCCAGATTGCACCAGAAAACGGAGAAAGCCACGACCGCAAGCGCTGTGGGAATGTACCACCAGTGAAAGGTCAGATCGCTGACAAAGATGCCCAGCAGCACCATGGTGGTAAACAGGCCAATGCCTATTGCGGGGTAGCCAAAGGCCGAGAAAAAGCTCGGGATGTCGAAGGTTTTCCAGTTTTTCGGGATCGCGGTGGAACGCGGTGTCATTGCAGTTCAGTCCTCATAATAGCCGGCCGGGATCAGGACACGGCCATCCCAAATAGGTCGGCAGTCTCACTTTAGCTGCCTTAAGACCTGATTAAGATGTCTGGGCAGCGGGGAAAAGTTGAATCTGCGTGTCTGCTGCGTTCTGCAGACAGGTGTGCCCGCCCTGCCCAGAGCCGGGGTGACGCGCCGGGGAACAATCCGCTATGCAGATTGCAAATCGGGTTGATCGGGGCGACGATGAGCGAAGAAGGCCGTCTGGAAGAGATGCGGCGCGTGCGTGAACTCCTGGGTCTGGACGGAGACGTCAGCCAGGACGAAGCCGAGGCACGCGCTCCCTGCCCCTTGCACGAAGACTGCATAATCGCCGGAGACAACAGCCTTACCCTCAACTGGCACGGGCGCAGCTATTACTGCCAGAACGAGGGCGAGAGCGGCTCGCTCAGAAACCTCATCCGCGCATTGGAAAGTCGCCGCGGAGACCTGCTTCCGGCCTTGCGCGCCGATGAGGCGCCACGCGAGCAGCCAGAGGAACCCCCGCCTGCTCCCACCGACAACACGTATTCAGTCGTCACCCGCGCATCGAACGCCGTCCTGAAGACCGAGCCCAAAGTCCTGCAGCTGAGACCGGAACAAAAGCTGCCCACACCGGAGGAAATTCAGGCCGAGCGCACCGAGCGCCTCACCGCGCTCAAAGCCCAGCAAGCGGAAAAGCGCCGGGGCCGCAGCGAGCGGATGATTATCGGCGCGCTCTCGCTTGTCTTCCTGCTCGCGGGCCTGGGCGCAGCGGGGCTCTCTGGCTTTGCAAACTATCAGGCGTTTTCCTCGACCGTCGCTGATCCGCTGCAGGGGCGCATCTGGGGCTGGGCGGGCGTGATCGCCGCCATCATCTCTTTCGGCGGGTTCACCTTTGTTTATTGGCACGGCGCCAACCGCCGCTTCAAGGAGGCGTTCCGCGCATTTGTCTTCGCAGCCGTCGGCGCAGGCGCCTCCATACTTGGGACCGAGATCTATATCCGCGGCAATGCAGAGGCCGCCGCCGCCGCCGTGGAAACGGCAAGCTCGAACCGGGGGGTGCTGGAATCCCAGATCGTCGACTGGCGCCGGCAGCTAGAGGGCATCCCGGCCGAGACGCGCTCAGTGGAGGGCCTTGAAGCGTACATCTCTGAAGTCGAACGGGTCGGGCGCACGGATCAGAAACCCTACCGGGACGCCCAGAACGAACTTGGCCTTGCCCGGCGCCGCGACGAGCTGATCAACCGGATCGAGACCGCGAACGCCGAACTCCTCGGCCAGGGATCTGGCAATATCCTCCTCCAGGCCGAGCAGCGCGCGGCCCTCCCCAGCTGGCTGTTTGCAGTGCTGCTCGAACTTTTCTCCAGCCAGGCGACATCCATCGGCTTTGTTGCCCTGTTGTTGCTCACCAGCGGACGGCGCAGCCCGGAAAACTGACATTTTCACAAAACTTGCCGCCGGTTTGTCTGCATAGAAACATCTATTGAATTTCTTAAAATAAGGATCCAATAATACAGAGGGCGAGGATAGGGGATATCAGAGATGCGCGCGCCGTCGTCGCCGTCAGGGATTTTGCTCTCTGAAATTGCGGTGGCAATGCAACGTGGCGATATGGCCACCGCTCTTGCAGTTTCAGCAGAAGCAGAACGGCAGTTTCCTCGCGACCCGGAAGTGGGCATGGCCAAGGCCGTCCTCCTTCGGGTCACAGGCAATCTTCTTCAGTCGATCGCCGCGCTTGATGAGGTGCTTTCTATCGAGCCCTATCATTTTTTCGCGCTACTGTCGAAAGGATCAATTTTAGAGAGACTCTCCGGCGATAAAGCTGCGGCGCAGATTTATCGGAATGCGCTTAAAATTGCACCTCCGGATGATAATCTGCCGCCCAATCTGAAGGGGCCAACAGAACACGCAAGACACATCGTCAATATGGACCAGGCGGCACTGGAAGAGTTTCTCGCTGCCAGGATCGCCGGCTTAGCGGCTCAGGCTCCTGATGCTGCAACGTTCCGGTTCGGTGAAAGTGTCGACATAATGCTCGGCCGAAAGAGACCGTTCGTACAGGAACCTCTATTCTTTCACTACCCGCAACTTCCCGCGATTACCTTTTATCCAAGGGAGCTGTTTAGCTGGCTTTCCGAACTCGAAGCGGCCACAGGTATGATCCTGTCGGAATTGGAAAACGCTCAGGATAACATCGCCGATGAGTTCAGGCCCTACATTCAATATCCCAAGCACGCGCCGGTAAATCAGTGGACGGAACTCAATCAATCGGCACGCTGGAGTACGTTTTTCCTATGGAAGAACGGCCAGCGCCAATGCGAAGCCTGTGACATGTTCCCCAAAACTACGGCCCTCCTGGAAACGCTCCCCCTGGCGCATCAAAGTGGGTTTGCACCGACGGTAATGTTTTCAAAGCTCGATCCGAAGACATCGATTCCGCCCCACACAGGGTCTACAAATGTACGCCTGATCGCACATCTGCCTTTGATTCTGCCCGGCCCAGCCAGTTTTCGGGTGGGAAACGAGACCCGCGAATGGAAAATGGGGGAAGCTTGGGTATTTGACGACACCATCGAACATGAGGCCCTAAACGATGCAGATGAACCCCGCACCATTCTGATCTTTGACGTATGGAATCCGTTTCTCAGCGAAGGCGAACGTGCGCTTGTCACTGACCTCATGAACGCCCGAAACGAGTATTACTCAATCTGACCTGGCAGTGAATAGGTGCTCCCATCCCGGCCACGCAGGTGGAATGCGTCATCGCGGCGCTCGATATCGGGCAGGCTCAAGACCGCCTTTGAGACGCCTCCGGGAATGTCAGCCACATAGTGGGGCGTAGCGAGGCCGGAGAGCTCGTCTCGAAGGCGACGCACAAGCGCCTGTCCTTCCTCGACCGGCACTCGGAAATGGGACGTGCCCGGCGCAGCGTCCATCTGGTGCAAATAGTAGGGTTTTATCCCCACACTGAGGAAAGCGCGCATCAAGTCGGCCAGAGCTTCAAACGTATCGTTTACGCCGCGCAGGAGTACCGATTGCGAAACGAGCGATATGCCCGCGCGTGACAGGCGCCGGATGGCGGCGGCGGTCTCAGGGGTAAATTCCCGCGCATGATTGGCGTGTATCGCCACAAACACGGCTTTTTTGCTGCTGGCGACAGCCGCGACAAATTCCGGCGTGATCCGCTCCGGCGCGGCCACGGGAACGCGGGTGTGCCAACGGATGACTTTCACATGATCGATGGATTCCAGCCGGCGCGTCAGCGCATCTGCTCTGGCCGGCGACAGGACCATGGGATCGCCGCCCGTCAGGATGACCTCGAAAATTTCCGGTCGCGCTGAGATGTAGGCGCACGCTGCATCAACTTCCGATTTGCTGAGAGCCTCGCCCTTGTCCGGGCCGACGCGCTCCCGCCGGAAGCAGAAGCGACAATAGACCGGGCACGTCGACGTGATCTTGAGCAACACCCGATCAGGATACCGGTGCACGATCCCGGGCAGCGGGCTATGGGCTTCGTCTCCGATCGGATCATCCCGTTCGCCTGGCTCAATATGGAGTTCTTCCCCGGACGGAACATATTGGGCGCGGATCGGATCTGTCGCGTCACCCGTGTCTATCAAGGCAGCGAGGCGCTCTGGCAATGCGATCACGTAGCTTTGGGCTACGCGGGATAGCAGAGGCACCTGATCGGCCTGGATGATCCCGGCCGCGAGCAGCTCATCTACCTGTCGAAAAGTCACCGGTTTCATGACACTCCGTCCTCAGAGATAACGGGCGGTGTCCAGAGGACATCTGCGATCGACAGCGCGCCACTCACGAGCATCACAAGCCGGTCAAAGCCCAGTGCTACCCCGCTGGCTTCCGGCATTACTGCCACCGCGTCAATGAACGCGTGGTCAAGAGGGTAACGCTCGCCATACACATGTTCCTTGATGTCCATTTCCGACCGTTGACGCGTTTCGAGGACGCCCGCATCGGTCAACTCCCGGTATCCATTGGCAAGCTCGACGCCGCAGGCGTAAAGCTCAAAGCGTTCGGCAAAACGCGGATCGTCAGGTGCGGGCCGGGACAGCGCTGCCTCGCTGATCGGATAGCGCGACAGGAAGCAAAGGCGCCCGATCCCGAGATTGGGTTCTATCTTTGTGACAAGCACCGCCGAGAAAACATCCGTCCAGCTCGCGCCTTCAGAAACACCTACTCCAGCGGCCAGAGCAGCGGCGCGAAAAGACCCCGCCTCGCCCAGGTGATCGACAAGATCAATGCCGGCAAAATGCTCGAACGCCTCTGTCAGAGTGAGCGTTTCGGGCTCAAGCGCCGGATCACAAACATGCCCTCGCCAGATGAGCTGCCCCGTGCCGGTCGCTTCCGCGGCGAG
Source organism: Hyphomonas sp. (assembly GCA_046291585.1). Classification (GTDB taxonomy): domain Bacteria; phylum Pseudomonadota; class Alphaproteobacteria; order Caulobacterales; family Hyphomonadaceae; genus Hyphomonas. The sequence goes on along the minus strand of JBKBRT010000120.1, from coordinate 1,801 downwards.
ACGGGCGATGGATACGCAGTCATTCATCACATCGGTGAGCTCCACCCCTGCCCTGTACCATTCCAGCATCGTGAACTCCGGCGCATGACGGGCGCCCGTCTCCCGGTTCCGGTAGGCCCGCGCAAAGTCGAAAATACGCTGCTCTCCGGCGGCGAGCAGCTTTTTCATCGCAAATTCTGGCGAGGTGTGGAGGTAGAGTGTCCTGGTTTGTCCATTTTCGGCGACAAATTGGGTCTGAAAGGCGTGTAAATGCGCCTCATTCCCGGGAGACATCACCAGCGCGCCGCATTCTGTCTCGATGAAGGCTTCGGTCTCAAACCAGCGGCGCACGGCAGCCTTGACCCGTCCCCGCGCCAGCAAATGGCCCCGGCGCCGGGCATGTACGTCAGGACTCCACCATCCAGATGCTTCCATAACGGGGTTTCCAGGAGTTCATGGCCAGGCACGACCTGCGGCGCCAGACTGAAAAGCCACAGCATGCGGCTGGCCAAATGGTGCGGAGGCGGTATATAGCGGCGTTTTCGCTCCCGCAACTCAGGAACACCCCATGGCCGTTGAAATCGCAGCGGATATCCGCAGAGGCAACATCATCGAATACACGGACGGCCAGCTCTATGTCGTCCTGAAGGCGGAATCCTTCCGGCCCGGCAAGGGCACGCCCACGACCACCATCGAGATGCGCCGCATCTCCGACGGCATCAAAGTCGTCAATACTTTCAAGACCTCGGAGAAACTCGAGAAGGCATTTGTCGAGGAAGTCGAGCACACATATCTTTACCCGGAAGGCGACAATTTCGTCTTCATGAACTCGGCCAATTTCGAACAGGTTACCGTTTCTGGCGCCATGGTTGGCGACGGCGCGCCTTATCTGCAGGAAAACATGCCGGTCAGCCTGCAGATGTTCAATGGCGAAGCCGTTTCGATCACCCTGCCCCAGCGCTTTACGGCCGAAATCGTTGAAACCGAACCTGTCGTTAAAGGCCAGACGGCCTCGGGCTCCTACAAGCCCGCCATTCTGGAAAACGGCGTCCGCATCATGGTGCCGGCGCATGTCGGCGTAGGCACCCGCGTGATCATCAACACCGAAGACGGCACCTATCTGGAACGCGCCAAAGACTGATCCGCGCCAGAGCCGGTCAGATGAGGCGGCAGGCAGTCTTCACAGACGCTGCCAGAAAATGCCGAACAAAGAAAACCGGTCCGGGCGCTCCCGAACCAGTTTTTTTGTGCCTGACGGGGCGGGGAAAACTCCTGGCCCTTTCCATTCTGTTGCGACGAGGAGTTCTGCGGTGACGATTTTGAGTCAGATGCCGCTGTGTGCCCGCGCTTCTGCGCCGGGCCAACCTGCACTTCTTCGGGATGGGGCCTGAAGCGCAGGTGGCGAAACCGGAAAGACTGCGCTTTGGCGATCTTTGGGGGGAGGAACGATCGCAGCGCGTCCTTCCGGTAACGCTTGGAATACGCGACAATCCCGATTGCGTTCCATTCGACGACGAGAAATCGCAAAATTTGTCCAGACGGTGTGTTAACAGACTGTCGGCCAGGTATGAGAAACAGACGCCTTTGCCCTGCCCCGGCAGGCGCCGCACTGGTGAACGAACGCTGGCAGGAGACGGGGTCCCTGCACGCAAAATCCTCCGGTAAGGATCCACAAAGACAGGCCTCCACTCAGTCCTCCGGGTCGAGAGGAGCCTGATCCTGAGCTTTGATCGCCGAATTCTGTCAGACATGTTATGAATCTGTAAATTCGCAGGTGGCTAGCTCTGTTCTGAAGGAAAACGACCGGAAGCGGACATGTTTC
>JBKBRT010000119.1:0-9477 GCA_046291585.1 Hyphomonas sp. | reverse complement strand
GCGTCTGGGCGGCGAACTCTTCCGTATGGACGCAAAAAGCCGCAACCCGGTCACGATCCGGATCAATGAAGGCAAGCTGCGCAAGATCATCCGTGAAGAGAAGGTTGACCTCATTCATGCCCGCTCGCGCGCGCCGGCCTGGAGCGCGTATGCCGCCGCCCGGGCCGAAGGCATTCCCTTCGTCACAACGTATCACGGCGCTTATTCGGGCACATCCGGGCTCAAGCGCGCCTATAATTCGGTGATGGCAAAGGGCGATACCGTGATCGCCAATTCCAGCTGGATCGCCGCGCATATTGCGGCGATGCATGAAACGCCGCCGGAGAAGATCATCACCATTCCGCGCGGGGTGGATCTGGATGTGTTTGACCCGAAGGCCGTTTCAAAATCCCGGATCGAAGCCGTCCGCGAAAGCTGGACCCTCCTGGACGACGCGCGCCTGACCCTGTTTCTTCCCGGCCGCCTCACCGAATGGAAAGGGCAGGGCCTCGCTATCGATGCTCTGGCCTCACTTGCCCCGGATGAGCGCGCTGGCATGGTGCTTGTGCTGGCCGGTGATCCCCAGGGGCGCGATCACTATGTTGAAGCGCTTCAGGACAAGATCATCACGCACGGCCTCGAAAACGCCGTCCGCATTGTGCCCCACATCACCGACATGGCGGCGGCCTACCTTGCGGCCGATATCGTGCTTGCCCCGTCGATCCGGCCTGAAGCCTTCGGCCGGGTGGCGGCAGAGGCAGCAGCGATGGAGCGCCCGGTCATTGTCTCGGACCATGGCGGGGGGCGCGAAACGGTCATCGAATACGAGACCGGCGCGCGCGTGACGCCGGGCGAGGCAGCGGCGCTTTCCGGGGCTTTGCGGGCCATGATCGGGCTGGGCCCAACGGTGCGCGCATCGATGGGCGCGGCCGGCCGGGCGCATGTCATCCGCCATTTCTCCAAGAGGGGGCTTCAGACGGCGACACTCACCGTCTATAAGCGCCTGTTGGAGAAGGGGACTTGAACACTTGTCGAGTGCGCGCGGACACGGCGCCGGCCCGGTGAATCCGGGCCTTAAGGCGAAGGAAGTGCTGGTTATCAAGCTCAGCGCGCTGGGGGATTTTGTCCTGGCGCTGGGCGCGATGCGCGCAGTGCGTGAGTTCCATCCCTCCGCCCGCATCACGCTTCTGACGACCCCGCCCTATGAAGAGTTTGCCAAAACCTGCCCGTATTTCGACGTGATCGAGACCGATGGCCGCCCCGAGGGCCTCAAAGCCACCAACGCGCTGCTCAGCCGCCTGCGCCGGGCAAAATACGACATCATCTATGATTTCCAGACCAGCGGACGCACGAAGAACTATTATTCGGTGCTCTCGCGCGGCGGCAGGGCGCCGCTCTGGTCGGGGCATCACGAGAAGGCTGCCTTCTTCCACGACAACCCCGCCCGCGCCACGATGCACTCGATTGACCGGCTCGCCGAGCAGTTGGAGATCGCCGGTGTCGCCCCCGAGGGCCGGTGGTTGGGCAAGAGCCGGCCCTTTCCCGATCTGGGCTGGGTGCGGCCAAAGCTTGGCGACACGCCGCGCCTCAGCCCGGCCTATTTCGGCATCCAGAAGCCCTACATGCTGCTGATCCCCGGCGCGTCGGAGCACCGGGAAGCCAAGCGCTGGCCCATCGAGAATTATGCTGAGCTGGCAAGACGCATCGCCGATCTGGGCATCACGCCGGTCGTCATCGGGGGCAGGGCCGAAAGCGCCATCGCCCAGGAACTGGTGAAGCGGGAGCCGCGCGTCAAAAGCCTCGTCACCCGCACAGACCTTTTCCAGATCGTCACCCTGGCCGAAGCGGCTGTTTTCGTTGTCGGCAACGATACCGGCCCGATGCATATGGCCACCATCGCCGGCGCGCCGGGCATCGCCCTCTTTGCGCTGACCGAAAGCAATCCCGACCATTCTGCCCCCCGCGGCCCTCAGACCGTCATCGTCAACTCCGCCCCGACGCTGGGGGAGCTGTCGGTGGACGATGTCTGGCAGTCGGTCCGGGCGCTGGGCATTGCGCCGGGCTGAGGCGGGCTTATCAGCGGGACAAGCGCCGCTCACTCAGCCGGGCAGTGCCAGCATTCTTCGATCTGACCCATCGCCCCGCCCATGCTTCCGATCGGCGCGCCGGCGGGTGTGGGGGGCGCCGGGCGCAGGATCGAGGCGGGCAGGTCATCGCCGGCCAGATGCTTGACGATCATGTCCGCAAGGGCGCGCGAGGTGTCCGCATTTGGCCGTGTTTGTCCTCTTTTTGGCACGGAAAGGCGCGTCTGTAGCCCGGAAAGGTAGCCGTCTGTCACGGCTTTGACGCCTGCTGACGCCGTTTCGCTGCGGGAAAGCGCGATCAGCTCGGCCACAAACCGCGTCTGCACAATCTGCGCGAGGGCGGCCAGGCGCGGGCTCTTTTCTTCTGCAAAAACAGAGGCTTCCAGCGCGCCAATCACCTCTTTCAGCCTCAGGGCATCGGAATGTCGCTGCTCATACGCCAACAGCCGGTTTGCCCGCGCCGGATCAAGCACTGCCGACAGCGTCAAACCTGCAGCAATCTCTGCAGATGCCGCCAGATCAAACACCGGCCCCGTGCGGTTGGGGAAGAGCTCCTCGATGGAGCCGCCGCCCGCATAGCCGATGTCCCCCGGCGTGAGATAGTTCAGCGTCTCGTCGGAGAGGTCGAGCGCGGCAGGTTCCAGTGTCTTTACAAGGGCTTGCAGCGCCCGGCGCTGCTCATCCAGCGCCACCGGGACGGCCGGCGCCTCGCCCTGGCCCCGCACATGATAGCGAAAGTTCAGGCCCCCGATGCTCTTGGCTGCGGCCTCCACCTGATAGCGGTGGTAAAGATAGATCGGCACAATCACGGCGCTCAGCTCAGACATCGGCCGCCCTTCGGCCAGCGCGCCGGGCCCGAAATTCGCCAGCGCTATCCGGCGGACTTCCATCACCTCATCGAGCGTCGCGATGGGGTCTTCGCCATTGTCCCAGACCGCGCCGAAGGGGTGGGCTGTGTCCTTGCTGCGGGCGTGGTTGTCGGAAACAAAGCGCAGGCCCGCGCCATAGGCCTCGTCGACCAGCTGGTTGAGAGCTGGCAGGTTGTCCCCGCCTTCAGGGAACTGGCCATAGAGCCATTTCACCGTGAACACGTCCCAGGCGCCCAGGCCGGTGGCATAAGCATTTCTAAAGTCGAGCCCGCCACCGTAAGCCGGGCGCACATACGGCGCGGGATAGTCCATCACCGAGGCGCGGTCATTCGTACTGGCTGCAAAATTATGCGCAAAACCAAGGGTGTGGCCCACTTCATGGGCCGAAAGCTGGCGAATGCGCGCCAGCGATATCTCCACCGGATCATCCGCCGCCCCGGTGCCGGTCTTCTCTGCGCCCGCAAGACCCTCAAAGATCATCCGGTCCTGCCGCACCCGCTGCGATCCCAGGATCACATTGGCCTTCAGGATCTCGCCCGTGCGCGGGTCCATCACGCTGCCACCATAGGACCAGCCGCGCGTCTGACGGTGCACCCAGTTGATCACATTGTAGCGCACGTCCAGTGGATGGGCGCCCTCGGGCAGCACCTCCACACGGTAGGCATCCTCAAAACCTGCCGCTGCGAAGCCCTCCGCCCACCAGGCGGCCCCTTCGATCAGCGCGTTCCGGATTTCCTCGGGCGCGCCATTATCGACATAGAAAACAATCGGTTCCTTCACCGGGCCAGAGGCGGCGGCGGGGTCCACCCGCTCCAGCCGCATGCGCGGGGAAAAGCGTGAGACCAGCGGGGCGCCCAGCGGCGCGGAGAAGTCATGATAGCCCATGCCGATGCTGGCGGTGCGCTGATCAAACAGGCGCGGCGTGTAGGCCGCGTCCGGCAGGCGCACGAAGGAATGGTGCAGAACCAGCGTCACGGCGCGTGCGTCGGCGGCTGTCGCAGAGGTCTGCGCATTTGGTCTGGAGGTCTCGAATGTGAGGAAGGCGTCGATCTCGGCATTGTCGGGGAAGGAGAGGACGCTGGCAGGATCGGGCATCGAGCGGTCGGCGGCGAGGCGGTACTCGCTTGCGTCCTTGCCATGTTTCAGGGCGCTGGCGATATCAGCGGCATCCCGCGTGAGAAATCCGGAAAGGTCTATCAGCAGCGCGCCGTCGGCGCCGGTTGCCTCGATACCGGTGGACCAGAGAAATGAGCTCGCAAAGCTTTGGCGTACGGAGCGTTCCTCATCGCTGCGGCCGGATGTGGCGCGGTATTTCCAGTTCTCGGCCTCTACGACGACCTTGTCGCCGATTTTGCGGAAGCGGAGGATGTCGCCGGAAGAGGCGTTTCCCCGGTCGAGCCCGATGGGGTTTGAGCCGAGCCCGGCGGTGAGACCGGTGGAATAGATGAAGCGCAGGGAGAGGCCGTCTTCATCGGGGGCAGGCAGGGCGGCAAATACCTTGCCGCTGCCCTGGTCTATGTGAAGGTCCAGGAAGCCTGGCCGGGCTTCCAGGCTGGCTGTGCGCGTTTCAAGCGAAGGGGGCGTCTCGGGGGGTGCCTGCGCCAGGGCCGGGCTGGCGTATAGCAGGCACAGGGCGGCAAGAAGTACTTTAGGTTTCATATCAATTGCCCCCGGGCGCGTTTCAGCATCTGGGGCGATTAAAGCCATCCTGAAACTCAGGGCAACGAAGCGGCGGCAAACTTTTGGCACCGCCGGGCTTTTGGGCGCGCAGGATCCCCCCTATTTACCGTTGCCCACGGCGTCTTGCGCCATGTGAAAATGATTTTTACGGCCTGGTCAGCTACCGCTTGACCTGACGCGCGGCCCCAATTAGGGCGCCACGCTTGCCGCAAGCGGCGAATACAGGCATATTCCCGCAACTTTCTGAGCAACCAAAGGAGATCTCCCATAGCTCGCAGACCTGAAGCCGATGCGCCGCCCAAAAAACAGGCTGGCCCCCGCATCAATGAAGAAATCCGCGCCGCCAAGGTGCTGCTGATTGACGAGAATGGCGAGAAGCAGGGTGTGATGCCCCTGGCCGCCGCGCTTGACGCGGCTCGAGAAGCATCGATGGACCTCGTTGAGGTGTCCGCCGGTCAGGAAGTTCCGGTCGTTAAGATCCTCGATTACGGCAAGCTGCGCTTTGAAGAGCGCAAGAAGAAAGCCGCTGCCCGGAAGAAGCAGAAATCTTCCGAGCTCAAAGAGATCAAAATCCGCCCGAACATTGACACCCACGACTATGAAGTGAAGGCGCGGGCGATCGCGCGTTTCTTCGAAGAGGGCGACAAGGTGAAGATCACCCTGCGCTTCCGGGGCCGTGAAATGGCGCACCAGCATCTCGGCATGGAACTGCTCGAGAAGGTGAAGAAGGACTTTGAAGAGACCGCCAAGGTCGAGCTCGAGCCCAAGCTTGAGGGCAAGCAGATGACGATGGTGCTCGCGCCACGTTGAGGCTGAACTCTTAGATCAATTTTAGAAAGCCCTCGCTTAGCGGGGGCTTTTTTGCGCTTGCCCAGTCCAGACGGCCGCTTTTGGTAGCCGGGATCATCAGAAATCATTCAAAACAGACTTTCCGGGTCAAACATGCCAAAATCAGCAGCAGGAGGCTGATCGATGAAATCCAGCCAGTCAGATCAGTCGATCTGGAACGAGAAACGTCTGCGATTTGCTATTGAAGGCGCCGGTGTGGCGTTATGGGCTTGGAATGTCGATACCGACAAGCTCATCCTCGATGGGCGCGCCTATGACATGTGGGGTGTTCCCAGAGACACGCCTGTAACCTTCGAAGATCTTTCAGCCCACATTCACCCTGCCGACCGCGACCGCGTGCGCGCAGCCTTCGCGGCCAGCCGGGCAGTCATCGGGCAGTATGAAATCGATTTCCGGATCCTGATCGGCGATGAAGTTCGCTGGGTTTCGGCGCGAGGTCAGGGAGAAGATGACGGAATGGTCGACCGGACGATGTTCGGCATCTTTCTGAACGTCACCGGCCGCAAACAGGCCGAGGAAAGTAATGAACTGCTCGCGGGCGAGATGAGCCACCGGGTGAAGAACCTGCTCGCCATCGCCTCGGGCCTGACATCGATCACATCCCGTTCTGCTTCGTCGACCGAGGATATGGCGAAACAATTGACCAACCGCCTGACAGCGCTCGGCCGGGCGCATGACCTGGTGCGCCCGCTGCCGGGGCACGCGAAGACAGATGCCCTGCTGGGCGATCTCCTGTCCGTGTTGCTGGCGCCGTATGATGATCTTGGCGCCTTCAGCGGACGCATTCGTGTTTCCGTCCCGCGGATGGGGGTTGGTGCCGCTTCGGCGACCACCTTGTCGCTGGTCATCCATGAGCTGGCGACGAACTCTCTCAAATATGGCGCGCTCTCCTGCGATACCGGTACGCTTGACGTGTCCTCGACCAGCCATGAGGGGGAAGTTGTCGTCGTCTGGACCGAACGGGGTGGCCCGCCGGTGGAGACGCCGACAGGGCAGGGCGGTTTTGGCAGCAAGCTCATCAACCGGGCGATGTCGATGCAGCTGGGCGGCACGCTCACCTGCGACTGGGCGAAAGAGGGGGTTATCGTCACCCTCAGGATGGACCGCGACAGCCTGGAGCGCTGAAAATCAGGGCATGCCTTCACGCGCCCCCTTGATTCCTCGCGCCGCCTCCGCCATAAGCCGCCACTTCCGGACTCTGGGGCGACGGCATTGCCCTCCTGTCCGTGTGTCCTGGGCCGCCAGATGTGGTGTGAGCTCTACAGAGTAAGGAGACAAAGATGCCGAAGATGAAGACCAAGAAGGCCGCTGCAAAGCGCTTCAAAATCACGGCAACGGGCAAGCTGAAGCACGGCGTCGCTGGCAAGCGTCACCGTCTGATGAGCCATAATGCGAAATACATCCGCCAGAACCGCGGCACGTCCGTCGGCGCCAAGGCAGATGAAGCCCGCGTGAAAAAGTATCTGCCCTACGGCCTCTGAGGCTGGGTAGTTCTCTATAACCCGTTGATTTTGAACACTTTCTGACAGGAGGCCACCATGCCCCGTTCCCGCGCCAAAGTACCCGCCCACGCCCGCCACAAGAAAATTATCAAGCAGGCCAAGGGCTTCCGTGGCCGCCGCAAGAATACTTTCTCCAACGCCGCTGCTGCCGTCTGGAAAGCCGGCGAGTACGCGTATGTTGGCCGCAAGGTTAAGAAGCGCTCGTTCCGTTCTCTCTGGATCCAGCGCATCAACGCTGCTGTCCGCATCCATGACGAGAATCTGAACTATTCCACCTTCATCAACGGCCTGACCAAAGCCGGCATCGAAGTTGACCGTAAAGTGATGGCCGATCTCGCTGTGCGCGAGCCGGACGCTTTCGGCACGCTCGTCGCCCAGGCTAAAGCAGCGCTCGCTTAATCTGAACCGGAGAGATTTCAGATGTCTAAGTCCCCCAGCGCCGTTCTCGACGCCAGCAAAAAGCCCCGCGTAAAGCGCCGCAATGCGAAATGGACCGGTAACCTCGCGAAACGCGCGAAGATCCGGATTTTTGGCAACACCAAGCGCGCACGTCTTGCTCGCAAGAAAGCTGCGCGCGCCTGATACGGCGCCCCCGGCCTCGCCTCGTTTCCTGAGACGCCCGTGGGTTCCGGCCTACGGGCGTTTTGCTGATTGCATCGCCCTTGCCCGAGCGACTAGAAAGCCGCGACGGTCTGACCTGAAGGGAAATTCCAAGTGTCCGAAATTAGCCGGATCGAACAAGAAGCACTTGCCGCCATTGCCGGCGCCAGCGATCTCGCCGCGCTTGACGCGGTGCGCGTTGCCGAGCTTGGCAAGAAGGGGCGGGTGTCGGCCCTGATGGGCGCCCTCGGCAAGATGAGCCCCGACGAGCGCAAAGAGCAGGGACCACAGCTCAACGCCCTCAAGACCCGTGTCGATGACGCGATCCGCGTGCGCAAGGAGATGCTGGAGGCGGCTGAGCTGGAGGCGCGCCTTGTGACGGAGCGCGTGGACCTCACGCTTTCATCCGCGCCCGGCCCCGGCGAAGGCGCGCTCCACCCCGTCATGCAGGTGTTCGAGGAAATCGCCGCGATCTTCGGCGACATGGGCTTCACGGTGGCGGATGGCCCCGACATTGAAGACGACTGGCACAATTTCACCGCGCTGAATTTCCCGGTTGGCCATCCGGCCCGGGAGATGCACGATACCTTTTTCATGAAGGCGCAAGAGGGCGATACGCCCAAGGTGCTCCGTACGCATACGAGCCCTGTTCAGGTGCGCACCATGATGGAAGAAAAGCCGCCGATCCGCATTCTCGTGCCCGGCCGGGTTTACCGGAATGACTGGGACGCGACGCATACGCCGATGTTCCATCAGGTCGAAGGACTGGTCATCGAGAAGGGCATCCATATGGGTCATCTCAAAGGCTGTCTGATCGATTTCGTGAAAGCTTTCTTTGAAGTGGACAATGTGGAATCGCGCTTCCGGCCGCACTTCTTTCCGTTCACGGAGCCTTCGGCCGAGATGGACGTGAAATACTCCCGCAAGGGTGACGCCATCGAGATTGGCGCGGGCGATCGCTGGATGGAAATCCTTGGCTGCGGCATGGTGCATCCCAATGTGCTGCGCAATTGCGGCATTGATCCGGCTGTGCATCAGGGCTTTGCCTTCGGTATGGGCGTCGACCGTCTCGCCATGCTGAAGTATGGCATGCCCGACCTGCGCCCCTATTTCGAGGCCGACCCGCAATGGTCGCGCCATTACGGATTTTCGCCCTGGCTTACGCCATCCGTCAGCGGAGGGCTCAGCTGATGAAGTTCTCGCTTTCCTGGCTGAACGATCACCTTGTCACCAAGGCCTCGCTTCAGGATATTCTCGATCTGATGCTCAAGGCCGGCCTTGAGGTTGAAGAGGTTATTGATCCGCGCGAGAAGCTCGCGCCTTTCACTGTCTGCAAGGTGATCGAGGCGGTGCCTCATCCGGACGCGGACAAGCTGCGCGTCTGCACAGTGGAAACCGTGGACGGCATCAAGCAGATCGTCTGCGGCGCCCCCAATGCGCGCGCGGGCATGACAGCGATCTATGCCCCGCTCGGCACCTTCATTCCGGGGCTGGATTTTGCGCTCGACAAGAAGCCGCGCGCCATTCGCGGCATCGAGAGCCATGGCATGATGTGCTCCTCCCGGGAGCTGGAAACGGGCGATGATCATGACGGCATCCTGGATCTCGACGACAGCCTGAAAGTTGGCACGCCCGCATCAGAGGCGCTTGGCCAGAGCGATCCGGTGATCGACTTCGAAGTAACCCCCAACCGGCCCGACTGGCTCGGCGTGCAGGGTATCGCGCGGGATCTGGCAGCGGCGGGAGCCGGGCGGTTCCTGCGCAGCGATCCCAAGAAGATCAATGGCAGCTTTGATTGTCCGGTGGAGATCAAGCTTGAGGCAACAGACGCCTGCCCGATGTTTGCCGGCGCGGTTATTCGCGGCGTGGTGAATGGTCCGTCTCCGGACTGGATGCAGGCGCGCCTGAAAGCCG
>JBKBRT010000002.1:0-55439 GCA_046291585.1 Hyphomonas sp. | reverse complement strand
GGCCTTTTCGCGATATCGTCCTGTTCAATGCGGCCGCCGGCCTGCTGGTGAGCGGCCTTGTAGAGGATTTGCCCGCAGGCGTTCAGCGCGCTGCCCTGGCAATCGACAACGGCGCCGCGCGCGAAACGCTGAACAAGCTGGTCCGCACATCCCGGGAGAGCGACTGATTATGAAAACGGCGCTCGACAGGATCATTGACTACAAGCGCGATGAAGTCAGCGCTTTGAAGGCGGCGCGCGCCTTGTCTGAACTTGAGTCAGCCGCGAAATCTGCTTCCCCGGTTCGGGGGTTCGGCGCCGCGCTCTCTGCCATCGCTGCATCTGATCAGAACGCGCTGATCTGCGAAATCAAACGAAAGAGCCCTTCTGCAGGCGACATTCTGCCGGGCGCTGATCCGGCGGAAATCGCGCGCGATTATGAACGAGGCGGAGCCGCCTGCCTCTCGGTCCTGACGGACATGCCGAGTTTCGGTGGGAGCCTCGCAGACTTTGAAGCCATCCGCGCTGCCGTAAGCATACCGATGTTGCGCAAGGACTTCATGATCGATCCGGTGCAGATCATCGAAGCGCGGGCCCATGGCGCGGACTGTATCCTGATCATCATGTCGGCAGTGGACGATGTGCTTGCTGGAGAACTGCATGACTGCGCGACGCGCCTGGGCATGGACGTGCTTGTTGAGACCCATGATGAAGCGGAAATGGAACGCGCACTGCGCCTCCCCTCCCCGCTCATCGGCGTCAACAACCGCGATCTCAAGAAGATGGTAACCGATTTGAGCACGACCGAACGTCTTGCCCCGATGCTGATCGAAGGGCGTCATCTGATTTCGGAAAGTGGCATTGCTGACCCGGAAAGCATCATCCGTCTGCGAAAGGTCGGTTCACGGCGCTTTCTTATCGGTGAGTGGCTGATGAAACAGGGCGCCTCCCGCGCTGAGCAGGTTACGCGTCTGAAACTCGCCTGTTGAGATTGACCCGAACCGGGAACGCTTGTAGAACAAAAGCGAACATAGATTCGCATCGGGAACCGTTCCATGCTCACAACAAAGCAAAAAGAGCTCCTGCTCTTCATCAATGATCGCATCAAGGATACCGGGGTTTCCCCCTCGTTTGATGAGATGAAGGAGGCGCTTGATCTCGCTTCAAAATCCGGAATTCACCGCTTGATAACAGCGCTTGAAGAGCGCGGCTTCATTCGGCGCCTTGCGAACAGGGCGCGCGCGCTGGAGGTCCTCAAGCTTCCGGATTCCGCCATTCCGCCGCCTAATTCGCGCCAACGCCGGGACTTTCGTCCGGCCTTGGTCTCCAATCAGGGCGGAGAGGCTCCACGGGTCGCCGGCATGATCCCTCTTGTCGGGCGGATCGCGGCCGGCTCGCCGATCTCGGCCATTCAGCAGGAGAATGGCCACATCGCCAGCCCCGGCGGCTTGCCGGAGGGCGACGATTATTTCGCGCTGGAAGTACAGGGCGATTCGATGATCCAGGCCGGCATTTTGAATGGCGATACCGTGATCCTGAAGCGCACCAACACCGCGCAGACCGGAGACATTGTTGTGGCGCTTATCGATGGCGAGGAAGCAACGCTTAAACGGCTTCGTCGCAAGGGTGCCTCGGTCGCGCTGGAAGCGGCAAACCCGGCGTTTGAAACGCGCATCTTCGGTCCAGACAGAGTCGAAGTTCAGGGGAGACTTGTCGCCCTTATTCGGCGCTACGAATAAGCCGCGCAAAATAGGCGACTGCGCCCCCCGTTCCGTTCGCCATATCTTCATTGCTGCACCGGCGCCACTGGCGTTCGGTGCAGTTCTGTATCCGGACCACATTCAGGTAACCATCGCGGGCATACACGGTAATTCCACCGGCATCCCTTACATCCGCCCAACTGAAGGATAGGTCCCTCTCGGCTTGATCAGCCGTGGCGATCTCAACGGTCAGACGGCTTGTGGCTTTTTCGATTTCTTCTTTGGATGAGTCGCTCGTCCCGCGCGTGTGAACGCTTACCCCCCCAAACGAAGCGTAGGCGCACTCGTCCTTGCCGCAGGCGGCCGCGTCAGGCACTTCAGAGAATCTCAAGGGAGCGAGACCATCTCCATTGGTCAGTGTAAGACGTTCCACCATTCCGTCTGGGTTGGCGATGTAGACATCTCCGGAGACTGACCAGTGCATCACGACACGCGGCGCCTCGGTCCAGAGCCAGATCGCGGGCAGCAGCAATATCGCGCCGCCGATCAATCGCGCCCATCCGGCAAAGGCCATCATGGCCGCGAGCGCGCAGGAAAGAAACACCAGCGCCATCGGCGGCATGGGAACCGGCATGCGAATGACGCCTGGAGACAGATCATAGAAATAATGGGTCATCGCGAGCACGAGTTCCAGAGACTGGCCCAGCAGTTTGAGCCCCAGATCTGCGTGTCCGAAAAGGGCGAGCACTGCGGTCAAAGCCGCGGTCGGGGCGGTCACAAAGGTGACAACCGGCATGATGGCAAAGTTGGCAAACAAACCGACGGGCGAGAGTCTGTCGAAGTGAAAGAACGAGAATGGTGCTGTCGCCGCATCTGACACAACGGAGGTCATGATGATTGATGCCCACGCAAAGCCGATTGGCCCCAATACCCGCTCTCGACTGGATCGATGATTGCGCCACACTTCATAGGCGGCAATCAGACCACCCGTCGCCGCAAACGACATCTGGAATCCAGGGGTCACGACACTTTCTGGCTGCAGAACCACGACGACCATCAAAGCAATGGCGAAAGTTCTCAGGCTGATCGCCGCGCGGTCAAAGAGGACAGCTAAAAAAACGATCGCCGCCATTATGAAGGCGCGCTGGGTGGAAACGCTGGCGCCGGAGATGATGAGGTAAGCTGCGCAGGTCAGGAGCGCGACGACGGCAGCAATTTTCTGTACCGGCACTCTCAGGGCGAGAGGCTCAATGAGAACAAGTGTGCGGCGGACAAGGAAAAAAGTCAGTCCCCCAACTATTGAAAGGTGAAGGCCTGAGATAGCCAGCAGGTGGGCTAGGCCCGTATCTCGCAGTGCGGTCTGGTCTGCCAACCTCAGATAACTCCGGTCTCCCGTGATAAGCGCCGCTGCAAGACCTCCCGCCCGCTCTCCGGCGGCCTCGTTCACATAGGATGCCAGCAGCCGGCGTTGCGCTGCGATCCTGAGGGCTACCTTGTCCGATAGTGCAGCCGGTTCCCCCAGCACACCGCCTCTGCATCTACCTTGAACATAGCCCACTGCGCCGAGTTGCTGGAAATATGCCTGGCGGCGGAAGTCATAGTCTCCTGGCAAAGTCGGTGAAGGGGGAGGTCTCAAAACGACCCAGCACCGAACGAACCGTCCTGATGAAACTTCCATGCGCGCCCGATGCGTTACGCGTACAAGCTCCGGGAGCTGATCTGCGCCCAGGCCCGCAATCGAATGAACCTTGATTTTGAGTCGCGCGCCTTTCTGTCCGGGCTCGATATTGGCAACCCAGCCTTCGAGCATGACAGGACGCGTCTCCTCCGTAATGACGGGCCGCTCGACTGTCCAAGTCCGCACGGCGCCCAATGAATATCCGAAAATCAACCCGAACAGAGATACCGTGAGCGCATAAACTATGTCCGCGCGATGCAGCCATCGCACCAGCAGCAGCACCGCAATGCCCGCAGCCAACAGGACAGCGACCTCGAAGACTTGAGGCTCAAAAGGTGCCGAAAGGTAAACGGCTGCGCCGGCACACATCGCAAACGCCAGCAGCAGGGGCCGCGAATCGACGCCTACAACGCCCCCTGCATCCCGCATGAGCTTCCGGAAGAAGCCGTCCCCCTCTTGCACTTCACCCCGTCCTCGTGTTTGACCACCCCAACAGCGGCCACTGCGCCGGTTACTCGGAGCGTGCCACGGATGTCTGTCGTTACCCGGTTTGCCCCATCCCCTACGGGAATGCTGCATATTGGAGGGGCTCGGACCGCACTTTTCAACTATTTGTTTGCGCGCCGGCATGGCGGCCGTTTTCTCCTTCGCATTGAGGATACAGATCGCGAGCGCTCTACGCAGGAAGCGACCGATGCCATCCTTGATGCCATGGATTGGCTCGGGCTGACGCCGGACGAACCGCCCGTGATGCAATCAGCTCAAGTTGATCGCCATGCCGCTGTTGCGCATGAGATGGTTGCCCGTGGTACGGCCTTTCGTTGCTATGTGACCCCAGAGGAGCTTCAGGCGCGCCGTGATCTCGGGGAAGAGAAACGCCAAGCCGCAAAGGTGGACGGCATCAGCGACGCTGAAAGGGAAGCTCTGCTGGCCGAAGCGTCCCAGTTGCTCGCGGCTTTCCGGTCTCCCTACAGAGATGGCGGAGCCCCGCCGTCTCCGGACGCGCCCTTTACGGTTCGCCTCCGCGCGCCGGAAAGCGGGCCCCGCACGATAGAAGACGGCGTTCAGGGCTCGGTGACAATTGACGCGTCCGAGATCGATGACCTCGTCATGCTCCGTGCAGATGGCACGCCGACCTACATGCTGGCCGTCGTGGTCGACGACCACGATATGGGCGTCACCCACGTGATCCGGGGCGATGATCACCTTCGCAACACGTTCCGCCAGGCGCCGATTTATGAGGCGATGGGTTGGACTGTGCCTAGCTTCTCCCATGTTCCGATGATTCATGGAAATGACGGCGCCAAGCTGTCGAAGCGCCATGGCGCACTGTCGACGACTGCTTACCGCGATATGGGATACCTGCCCGAGGCCATGAAGGCTTACCTTCTCCGGCTCGGCTGGAGCCATGGCGACCAAGAGATCTTCACCGAAAAGGAAGCCATTCAGCTTTTTGACGTTTCTGGCGTCAACAAGGCCCCTGCCCGGCTGGACCTCGAAAAGCTCGCCACTGTGAATGCCCACTTCATCCGCTTGGCCGAAGATGAGCGTCTGTTTGACCTTATTTGTCCCATTTTGTCCCGGAACTGTCCTCTGAGTGACGCCGACTTGGCGCGAATCCGCGCCGCCCTGCCTCACATGAAAGATCGCGGAACGACCCTCATTGAACTTGCGGCAGCCTTCGGTTTCCTCATGGTAAAGCGCCCTGTCGATCTGAACAAAAATGCTGTTAAGGCCTTGTCTGATGACGGAAAACTTCGTCTTAAGGGGCTGCGTGAGGATCTGCAGCGAATGTCGCAGTGGTCGGACGCTAGCATTTCAGAAACGATAAAGTCATATTGCGCCGCAACAGGCTTATCGATGGGGCAGATAGGCCCGCCACTCAGAGCCGCACTTACCGGCGGCCTTCCTGCACCGGACTTGGCGCCGGTGATGGAATGGCTTGGACGGGAAGAAACGCTCGCACGAATTGATGACCAACTCGCCGGCTGAATCGCAAGCCAAAGCCGGCCAACAAAGATGAATAGGGTTAAAGGCTGATGGAAAACAAGGTTAAAGACGCAGGCACGGCCAAACTTGAAGTCGACGGCAAAACGGTCACGCTGCCCGTTTATTCCGGCACGCATGGCCCCAACGTAATCGATATCCGGAAGCTCTACGCTGAGGTCGACCATTTTACGCTGGACCCCGGGTTCACCTCAACGGGCAGCTGCGAGAGCCAGATCACCTTCATCGACGGCGATGAAGGTATCCTGCTGCACCGCGGATATCCTATCGAGCAGCTGGCTGAAAAATCGAGCTATCTTGAGCTTTGCTATCTTCTTTTGAATGGCGAACTGCCCAACAAAGACGAATACGAAGCATTCGGCAAAGATGTGCGTCAGCACACGCTTCTCCACACGCAGCAGGACCGGTTCTTCGACGGTTTCCGCCGCGACAGCCACCCAATGGCAATGTTGACGGGCGCTGTTGGCGGTATGGCCGCGTTCTACCCAGGAGCCATGGGAAATGAAGATCCCGAGGAACGCCGGCGTGACTCAATTCGCTTGATTGCAAAAATGCCGACCATTGCGGCGCGCTGCATGAAGTACAATCTCGGACAAAAGTTTGTCGATCCGCAGAACCGCCTCTCGTACTCTGAAAACTTCCTCAACATGTGTTTCTCGGTCAGCGCTGAGGATTACGAAGTGAACCCGGTGCTCGCGCGAGCGATGGATCGGTTCTTCATGCTTCACGCGGATCATGAACAGAACGCCTCCACCTCCACCGTTCGCCTGGTAGCCTCATCAGGAGCGCATCCCTTTGCAGCGATCGCAGCGGGCGTCGCAAGCTTATGGGGGCCCAGCCATGGCGGTGCCAACGAAGCAGCTCTCCGCCAGCTTCGTGAGATCGGCGATATCAGCAATGTGCCAGACTTCGTCAAGAAAGCTAAGGACAAGTCCAGTGGCGTCCGCCTCATGGGCTTCGGCCACCGTGTCTACAAGAACTATGATCCGCGCGCGAAGGTGATGCAGAAGACCGCTCACGAAGTGCTCGACGCGCTTGATCTGCGTGACCATCCGCTGCTGAAAGTTGCCATGGAGCTGGAGCGGATTGCCCTTCAAGACGAATATTTCGTCGCGAAGAAGCTCTATCCCAACGTCGACTTCTATTCTGGCATCATCCTGGAAGCGATGGGTTTCCCGACCAAGATGTTCACTGTCCTGTTCGCCGTCGCCCGCACTGTGGGCTGGGTCGCACAAATGAACGAAATGCTGGAAGATCCGACGCAGAAAATCGGGCGCCCACGCCAAATTTATACCGGCGCAGCCGTGCGGGATTACGCCCCGATGGCGGGCCGCTAGGGCTTAAGTTATTTCGAACTCTTCTAGAATGGCCCCGGCAGCGACCGTCGCTGCTGGGGTTTCTGTTTTCAGGAGCTTTCGCAGCGCATTCATTTGGGTTTCCCGTTGATGCGCCAATGCCCCGGGCTGCTTTATCCAGGCAATAACCTGTTCGGCGATCTTTCCAGGGTGCTGCTTGGTCTGAATGAATTCCGGAACAATCGGCCTATCGTCATTCAAAATATTCAGCAGAGTGATGTGCTTCTTTTTGTAAAGGAGCCCTCTGGCCAGCCCCCAGGTAATCCAACCTGTCTTGTAAGCTACGATCATGGGAGTTCCCTGCATCGCGACTTCACTTGTCACGGTTCCTGAACAGGCAAGCACAATATCGGCTCCAGCCATAGCATCGAACCGTTCACTGCTTTCGGTGAGCACGGAGAACTGTTCCGACGCAGCAGGAAACACATCCTCAAACTGATGAAGCATGGTCTCCGCAGGTTCAACAAACAGACGTGTGCCTGGCAAGGCGCGATTTACGAGGCGCGCCGCCTCCATGAGCGCTGGAGCGACTTTCGCGATCTCGCTCCTTCGGCTGCCAGGAAGGACCAGCAACGCGATGTCCCCCTCCATCAAACCATGCTTGCGTCGAAATCTGTCGCGGTCCCCCTGCCCTCCACGTGATAAAGCCGGACTTCCAATCACCGTGGTCTTTAGTCCGTACGGCGCGTAATAGGCCACTTCGATATCGTGCATGCACAGGAGGTGATCTACCGTCGCCGCAAGCGTTTTGGCACGGCCGGGCCGGGTCGCCCATACTTGTGGCCCGATCAATTTGACCAAACGGATTTGAGGCGCCTTCGCTCTGATCCGTTGCGCAAGGCGTAGCATGAAACCCCATGAATCGACGAGAACTACGACTTGTGGGTTAGCTTTCAAAATGGCTTCTGCTGCCGCATCTGCCAGTCTGACAACTTCGCCATACGCCTTGATCCCTTCGAAGAGGCCCAGAACGGAGAGAGGTGAAATATCTATAGGAGACTGAATGCCTATAGCCTCCATCTCACCGCCACCGATCCCCTGAATACTCAGACTTGGACGGATAATCTGAATCTGTTCTATTACTTCCCTGGCCAGCAAAAATCCCGAAGCCTCGGCAGCAACGAAGTATATATCCGCATGGCTCACGACGCGCCCCACTCCGCGGGGAAGCCGAAAATAAAGATGCCAAGCTCGCGAGCGCGCTTCTCCATCCGTATACGATTTAGCATCAATGATCCGCCAGCTTCAATTCCGATACCGGCAAGGCCGGCAGCCGCCGCGAGTTCGACTGTTGAAAGACCTGTGGTGGGCAGATCGATCCGTCTTTCCTGGGTGGGCTTGGGACGCTTTACGAGTACACCGCGCCGAGCTTCAGGCGTTCCACGGATCGCTTTCGGCAAATTCGCACAGCGGCGGAGCATCTCGTCCGTACCCTCCTGCGCCTCAACGGCAAGTACCAGCCCGTCGCAGACAACGCACCCCTGTCCAATATCGAGAGCCCCCGTCGCAGCCGCAACTTTCGCACCCGTTTTCAGATCTTGCATCATCGTTTCGTTGGGCGTTTGACCTGCAATGAGTCCAGCAGGGGCAAGAAGCTGCGCATGCGCTACATCGCTGCCGATGACGTGAAAACCATGCTTTTCGAATTCAGTTACAAGAACCCGAAGAAGGGAATCGTCGCCTTTTCTGGCTTCTGAAATTACTTTTGGAAGCAGAGCGATACCTTTGAAGTCCAGTTTCAAGTTTCTGAAATCCGGACGGCTGACGTTGCCCGCGAAGACTACGTCCTTGCAACCAGCAGCTTTGAGGCGATCCAAAACCGTGCCAATTTCACCAAGGCCGACCACGCTTCCCTGGAATTTTTCCAATCCGGGCTCTTCAAAACCCTTCAGACGCAGGACATACACCCCCTGCCCGGTCGCGACCGCATTCTCTGCGATCGCAACTGGCAATTCGCCCAATCCAGCTATCAGACCTAAAGGCGCGCCCATTTCAGGCCGCCGGTTTGCAAATTGGACGGTCGCCGCCCTCGATGATGAAGTTGACGAGTTCCATCGCCAAGGGCTTTCCCGCGTAATCTTCAGCAGCCTTATTAAGCCTGTCTTTGAACAGACCTTCTCCTTCAAACACAGCTTTAAAAGCTGCCCGGATTTCGCGGATATCGGTTTTACTGAAACCGCGTCGCTTCAGCCCGACAATGTTCAAACCGGAAAGTTTGGCATGATTGCCCACAACAGATCCGAATGGGATGACGTCTTCCACTACAATAGCGCCGCCACCAATGAACGCATTTCGCCCGATTCGGCTAAACTGATGAACCGCCGCCAGACCGCCAAACCAGACATTGTCTCCCACACTGATATGACCTGCGAGCGAGACATTGTTTGCCATGACGACATTGTTTCCTATCACGCAATCGTGGGCGATATGCGCCCCGATCATAATGTAGCAGGCAGTACCAACCTTGGTCAGGCCCCCATGTTTGGGCATACCGGTATGAGCGGTGGCGTACTCACGAAACACGCTACCTGTGCCAATTTCCAGACGCGATTCCGGTGTTTCCCGCATTCCTAAAACTTGCGGACTGCAACCCAAAACCGCATGCGGGTAAAGAAGGCAATTTTCACCGACTTTCGTATTTCCAATCACGGAGGCATGCGAAATCAGTTCTGTGCCGGCGCCGATCTCAGCGCTGGGCCCTACATGACAGAATGGGCCTATTCGAACACCATCATGCAGAATGGCACCGTTTTCGACAATGGAAGTGGGGTGCACCTCAACGCTCATCGCGAGGACTTTCCTGAACCTGGGACGGACACCGTGCCCATCAACTCGTTTTCTTGGGATTGGCCTGCTTTTGCAACCATGCGACTTCGCGCATCCATTGCCGGATGGGCTTGGCGGGGGTCCCGCCCCAAGTCTCCCCACTCTCAACATCGCGGAAAAGGCCGGCCGACGCCGCCAAACTTACACGCTCGCCGACTTGGACATGATCAGCGATTCCAACTCGGCCGCCCAACATTGAGCCGTCTCCGACCCGGACAGACCCGGAGATCCCACCGAAGGCGGCCATAATCACACTTCGGCCCAACACCACATTGTGGGCAACCTGGCAGAGATTATCGATCTTGGTGCGTTCGCCTATGATGGTATCCTCGAACACACCGCGATCAATACAAGTGTTTGCCCCAACCGTCACATGATCCTGAAGAATCACGCGCCCAAAATGCGGCGCATCTTCTGCGCCTTGTGAGCCGAGCAGAACACCGAATCCGGTTTCACCAATCCTCGCGCCCGCCAGTACGGTCACATGATCGCCAATGAGCGCACAAAGGACCGTAGAATTGGCGCCGATGGCCGTGTAGCGGCCAATCTGCACACCCGGACCTATGACGGCATTCGCGCCTATGATCGCGCCCTCTCCGACGGCCGCACCAGGACCTATGACTGCGCCAGGTTGAACCACGGCCCCGGGGTGTATTTTTGCGTTCTCAGATACACGTTCCTGGCCGGTGCCCATTAAATGGCGAGGGCGGAACAGCGAAGCAGCAACAAGGCTATGCGCGTTTCTGGGAAGCGCGGTTTCAAGGGTCGCTACTCCGGTCGGGACAAAGCCCTTCATACCGGCCGTAACAAATACGGCCGCCAAATGAGGGCTTAAGGTAGGGGTATGTTTGCCGTCACCTTCGACAAAAGCAATTTCGGCGACCTTTGCGTTGGCCGCCGATCCTACTCCTGAAATTGAAAGTCCGGGGTCGCCCTCCAGCGTGGCTCCAATCCGGCCGGCAATCTCTTCCAGCGTCAAGGCCCCCAGAGGCGCATAGAATCGAGTGTCGACCGTCACAGGAACTCCGTTTCAGTTGCCAGCAGGCGCTGCTGCCGGGAGTTTCTGACGCGTGACAGCAACCGCCACAGTTGTAGCGTCAAGCTTCTGGATAACTGAAGCCGTGCCATCAATGGCGTCTGCAGAGAACACAACCTGGCTTTTCAGCAGCACAACCTGAGCGCCCTTCTCGCGGATCACTTCCGTAAGCACGGGATCAAGAGCGTTGTTGAAATCGATGATCGCCTTTTCAGCCGTCATCGCATACTCGCGTTCGGCAATGGCGCGCTTTTGATTGAGGTCGTTGTTTTTTTTCTGAAAAGCGGCAAGTTCGGTTACCAGCGCGGTGTCCGCAGCAATTGCTTCCCGTGTCTTACCTTCAAGCTTAGGCTGAAGTGCCTTGATTTCATTCTCAAGGGTTTTACGGGTGGGCTCGAGCTCATTATTGATCTGCCGCTCGATATTCTGGAGCTTTGTCTGGATATCCTTGCCAGCTTTGCTGTCCAGGAAGATCCTATTATCGTCGATAACCATTACGACTGAGCCTTGCGCATGAGCCGACTGAAATGCCGGCAGCGAAACAGCCGCAGCCACCATCATTGCGGCAACGAAAGTTCTGAAGATTGACATAGGTAGTTCGTCCTACTCTGGGGCTTGCGATACTAGAACCGCGTTGAGGTCGAGAACCGGAAGGTTTCCGTCCTGTCGTAATCTTCCTTGCGGAGGATATGTGAGAAGTCGAAGCGGATGGGACCGAAGGGAGAATCCCAGAACACGCTGATACCGGCAGAAGCACGAAGGGCAGCTGCGTCTTTGGTTGAGCGGACCGCAATCACTCCTGGATAACCAAACGGAGCGCCGTCTTCGAGAGCGACAGTGGTGCCTTTGTCGATATCTTCGAGAAGGCCCAAGGACCCTACATCAACAAAAACGGCGCTCTTGATGCCATACTCTTCCGGAATGAAGTTCGGAACGGTGAGCTCGAATGTGCCTTGATAATAGGCGTTACCGCCCAATGAGTTGAGCCGTTGCGTGCCGATGACCTCGCCTGTGGTGGGGTCGATAAGACGGAGAATTTCACGCGGGCCAAGACCTGCAACATCGAAGCCGCGGAAAGTGCTCCCCCCACGGAAGAAGCGATTGTTGATGCGCACTCCCTGGTCCTCATCCAGAGGGACCACAAGCCCGCCTGAAAAGTTTGCACTCGCAACAACGTCTCGCCAGATGCCGCGATAGAAAGATGCACCGGTTTCCGTGCGCACATATTTCACGTCACCTCCGAGGCCGGCCACATCCTGACTGAAGCGAAAATTAAATCCGCGGGTCGGGGAAATGGGATCGTTCGTCTGATCCCAAAACAAATCATAGCCAACAATACTGGAGATATCACTTCTCTCAGACCGACAGATAGTATTCCGCAGCAAATAGGCGGGGTTACAAATATCGACAACAGACTCCCCTGGCTGGAGCGCGGAAGGATCCGGGACCCTGCCGGGAACAAACATGCCGCTGGAGTCAATGACGATATTCTGGTCGGCAATATTTACATCGTCCGTCTGAAGACGATACCGGACACCCATCTGCATGCGATCTGTCAGTGGAAATCCGAGACGCACGCCGCCCCCGATGGTTTCGCTCGTAAACCCCGTAAATTCTTCAAAATCCTGCCGGGTGGCGAAAAGATCCAACCCAGCTGAGAGATTGCGATCAAGGAAGCGCGGCTCCGTAAACCGCAGATCCACAATTTGCTGACGGCTCGAGAGAGACGTTCTAGCAACGATGGACTGGCCGCGGCCGCGAAGATTTCGTTGCGATGCACTCAGATCAAACAGATAGGCATCCACAGAAGAGAAGCCGGCCGCAAATGACAACTCACCCGTGGATTGTTCCGTTACCTTAACGTCGACAATGGTCCGGTCAGGCTGCTCACTCGGTGTCTCGACAATTTCAACATCTTTGAAGAAACCCAGAGCACGGACCCGGTTCCGGGACCGGTCGAGCAGAATGCGGTTGAAGGCATCCCCTTCAGACAGGCGTAGTTCCCGACGGATAACACGATCAAGCGTCTGAGTGTTTCCAACGATGTTAATCCGATCAATGTAGACGCGCGGGCCTTCATCAATAGCGAATGTGATATCGATTCTGCCCGTATCGGCGTTCACACTGATCTGTGGACGCACATCTACAAATGCATAACCCGCTACACCGGCGGCGTATGTCAGACTGTCGATTGTCGACTCAATCTGATTGCCCCGAAACAGCTCACCTTCTGTAATAGGAACAACTGCCCGAAGAACATTTGCATCGAGTTTTTCAAGGGCTGTCTCAACTTTGATAACCCCGAAATCATACTGCCGACCTTCGTCCACCGTATAGGTGATATAGAAGTCTTTCTGATCAGGCGTCAGTTCGGCAACCGCGGACGTCACACGGAAGTCGTAATAGCCATTGTTCTGATAGAATTCACGCAGCCGTTCACGGTCATATTCCAGGCGGTTGGAATCGTAATTGTCGTTGGAGCTGAAGAACCGCCAGATACGGGATTGCTTGGTGACAATTTCGCTGCGGAGCCGTGAGTCAGAATAGGCTTGGTTGCCTATGAAATTGATCGACCGCACGCCCGTCACCGGACCTTCGGTGACCTCAAAGATCAGGTCTACCCGGTTTTGCTCCAGAGGCTTGTATTGAGGTTCCACCTTCGCCGCAAAACGACCGGAGCGGCGATAGAGTTCCATAATCCGCTGAACGTCAGATTGCACACGCGCTGCGGTAAAAATTCCCCGCGGCGCAGCCTGGATTTCTTCGCGCAGCTTATCATCCTTAAGGGCACGATTACCCTCAAAGATCACACGGTTGATAATCGGGTTTTCGACGACCTGGATAACCAGATCATTGCCCCGGCGGTCTATAGAAACATCTGCGAACAAATTTGTTGCGAAGAGAGTTTTGAGGGAGAGATCAATCCTGTCCGGATCGAACGCATCACCAGGCTCCACAAGGAGATATGACTGTACGGTCCGCGCCTCGATACGTTGATTACCCTCGACCAGGATAGATCTGATCGTCCCGCCGTAAAGAGCGTCCTCTTGAGCGCTAGCAGGAGCGCCGAAACCTCCCACTCCCAAACCCAGAGCACTTGTCGCCAGAACAGTGGCTGCGAGGAACTTACGCATTATGGATATCACTCTCCGTACCGGGCTGACATTTCATCAGCCGCCTCCCCGTCCAAATACGCCTGTTTCAATCACATCTCCCCATGTGATAACCACCACCATCAGCAGCAAAAGAAACACACTCGCTCTCAGGGCGAAGGCCTCAATTTGATTGGGCAACTTTGCACCCGTCAACGCCTCGTATGCATGAAACACTACACGACCGCCATCCAGAACAGGCAGTGGCAAAAGGTTGAAAAATCCCACCCCGACAGAAACCGCAGCACACACACTCATGAGCATCCAGAACAATTGTTGGGTCTTTTGCCAGGAATTCAGCTCGGACTGCTCCATCACGCGATTGACGGCACGGCGAGAAATGTCCCCGACTCCCACCGGTCCCGACATTGAATGGATCGACATATTGCCGGTAACGATTCGGCTCAGCATTTTGACAGTCTGATCGATTGTACGCCCTGTCTGGGCAGTTCCAGCGACAAGAGCACCTATCGGGCCGTATTGTACCCGCTCGATGAACTGCGAATGCACGAGACTGAAGCCAGCGGTACTCTGCGGAACGACCTGTCCAAATGCATTGGGTCTCACGATTTCCCTGGGGATCACGTCGAAGGCTAACGTTTGTCCATCCCGCTCGACATCGAACCGCAACGACTTGTTGGGGCTAACGAGCACAAGCATGGTGGCGTCCGCACCATTCAGGATCTGTTGGCCTTCAATTTGCCGAATGATGTCGCCGGCTTGAAGTCCGGCCGATTCGGCAGGCATGCCTTCGGCAACTTGCGTGATCAGTACTTCGTATTTCGGGGTTCCAAAAACGATGTACGCAAGCGCGAAGATGAGTGTTGCGAGCACAAAGTTCGCAAAAGGCCCGGCCAGGCTGATCACAATTTTAGGAATAGGCCTAAGATCGTCAAAGGCGGATCCGACAATGCCAGAGGGGGGCGCCGTTTCTTCTGTGGCCGTCGATGGGAGAAAACTGACAAAGCCGCCCAGAGGAATCCAGTTAATCCGCCACCTGGTGCCGCGCTTGTCACGCCCCTCTACAAGCGGCTTGCCAAATCCTACGGCAAATGACTCAATTGCCACACCATACAGGCGTGCCGCCAGATAGTGACCGTATTCGTGGACGACGACGACAATCCCCATCATGAAAATCAAACATACGAGGAAAAGCGGCCCTTGGCTCAGAATCTGATCCACTCGATCATTCTCCCGCCCGGCTTTGGGCCTTTGCTAGCCAATCGGATACTAGAAACCGTCCGTACCGGCCTATTTCTGCTATTTCTTCAAGCGTTTCGCATTTGCTAGAGGCAAAGTTACCCGATGAAAAGCACTCCAGTGCCGCTTCCACTGAAGTGCCTATGTCGAGGAAGCCACATTCACCAGCGATGAAAGCTGATACTGCAGCTTCATTAGCGCAATTTAATACGATTCTGGCACCCGCACCGGCCGCTATCGCCTGCCTGGCAAGCCGTATTGCCGGGAAGCGCGCTTCATCGATCTCCGCAAACTCGAGCTTCGCAATCTGCGCTAGATCGAGTCGATTTACGGTTGTCGGGATCCGGTCTGGCCATCCGAGAGCATAGGAAATAGGAGTTTTCATATCCGGAGCGCCCAGCTGAGCGATCACTGACCCGTCAGTGAAGTGGGCCATTCCGTGAATGATCGATTGAGGGTGCACCAGGACATCGATATCGGCGGCGGAAACGTCAAAAAGAATGGCGGCTTCTATGAATTCCAGCGCCTTGTTCATCAAAGTCGCACTGTCGATTGAGTTTTTGATGCCCATAGACCAAACCGGATGAGCGGCGGCTTGAGCTGGAGTTGCCTCTGCCATTTGCTCGATGCTCCAGGTCCGAAACGGTCCCCCGGAGGCCGTAATCGTCAGTTTTTCCAAGCCACGGCCATCGCCAATACTTTGAAAAATAGCACTGTGTTCAGAATCAACAGGCAGAATGCGGGAGCCCGACTTGCTGGCTTCTGCGAGCATCAATTGTCCGCCACAAACGATGCTTTCCTTGTTCGCAATAGCAATATCGTTTCCTGCTCTGATGGCAGAGAGTGTGGACCCTAATCCAGCAGCGCCAACGATAGCGGCGAGGACGCGATCACACGGACGCGCAGCGGCCTCATTCATAGCGGCGTCACCTGCAGCAACTTCAATGCCGCTACCCTGAAGCAGCTGAGAAAGTGCGGCTTTCCGGCTTTCGTCCGCCACGACGGCAATACGTGGCCGCAACTTTAGGGCTTGCTGGGCAAGGCTCTCAACGTCACTGCCCGCCGCCAACACCTCCACCTCGAACTCGTCGGCCCCAATATCGTTGGCATGAAGAATGACATCGCACGCTGAGCGACCAATGGACCCTGTAGAACCGAAAATTGACACGCGCCGGACCATAAGGGCTCAAAGCCCCAACGACGAGGCAAATCCGGGAATGGAGGCGAGCGCTATACTGCCTACGACGCATACTGCTCCCAAGCCGTCGACGCGGTCCAAAAGTCCTCCATGGCCGGGCAATATCCATCCCGAATCCTTGACTTTGAAACGCCTTTTGAGACCGCTTTCGAACAAATCACCCGCCTGAGCTACTATCGATATCGCAATACCGCATGCAATCCAGGCGGAGTGATTCACACCTTCAATCACCGAAGCCAAATAACCACAGATAGCGCACGCAACAACAGCAGCAATTGCACCGCTCCAAGTCTTATTCGGACTTTCGCTGGGGAGTAACTTTATCCCTCCGATCGCTCGACCAAAGAAATAGGCCGCAGCATCTGACGCCCAGACAAACGACATGAAGTAGAGCGCCGCGTAGCGGCCCTCCCATTCGCCCTCTCGAAGCATGTAAAGTCCACCGACCATGGCGAAAACATAAACGACACCAAAGCCGGCGGCGGTCCTAGACCGATACCCAGCCCGGGCGCTGAATATAGCTAAAATGATTGCAGCAAACGCAACGGCAGCGGTTGCGGCTGAAATCTCGAACGGGAGTGATAAGGCGAATACGCCTCCAAGTGCAGCAAGCAAGTTTCGATTCGGCGTTGCGCTCATGGCGCACCACTCCATCATCATGATAAACGCGAATAGCGAGCACGGCACGGCCAACCACCAGCCGCCCATCCAGACAGCAAAAAGCGCTACAGGGATGAGTATCAGAGCGGACACCAGCCGGACAGGAAGTTCGGAAAACCGCCTTTCGGTCGGCGTCCAGTCACCCATCAGCCTGCCCCCGGCGCAACAGCACCGTAGCGGCGCTCCCGCTCGTTATAGCTCTTGAGGGCTTTTTCGAGATCACTTCGACCAAAATCCGGCCAGAGAACATCACTGAACAGCAATTCGGCATAGGCGGCCTGCCAAAGCAGAAAATTGCTGATCCGGTATTCGCCGCTGGTCCTGATCATAAGATCAGGATCAGGAAGGTCTCTGGTGTCCAGGTAACCCGCGAAATCTGCTTCACTCAATTCCGGTTCTTTTGAGCCAGCTTTAACATCTCTCGCTACCGCCGCCGCAGCGCGCAATATCTCGTCTCGAGCGCCATAATTGAACGCGATGGTCAGATTGAACCTGGTATTCTCAATGGTTTCGGATTCTGCTTTCGTTACGAGCGATGCGATATCGGGTGGCATCCCGTCGCGCTGGCCTATGATACGGACGCGCACCCCCTCTTCCTTGAGGCGCCCCAGATCTCTCTGAACATAGGCCTTCAAAAGACCAAAGAGCGTATTCACCTCTGAAGCGGGTCGGCGCCAGTTCTCTGTCGAGAACGAGAAAACTGTCAGATATTGAATTCCAAGGTCGCCAGCCGCATCGACTGTACGTCGCAGAGCTTCTACGCCTCTTTCGTGACCTGCAGTGCGGGGCAAATGGCGTGAGGTTGCCCAGCGACCATTACCATCCATTATGATTGCAACATGACGGGGTACCGTGGGCTGTTGGCCCACAGGCACTGGATTGAGAGGGGCAGCGGCCCGAGACATCAGACCTGCATTATCTCCGCTTCTTTGGCTTTCAGCGCTTCATCCACACGCTTCACGAAGGCATCCGTGAGCTTTTGAACTTCTTCAGCGAGGCTGCGGTGACGATCTTCACTGATTTCACCATCTTTCTCAGCTTTCTTCAGATCGTCCATGCCATCGCGCCGAACGTTGCGAACGGCAACACGAGCAGCCTCAGCGTACTTTCCTGCAATTTTGGTCAACTCAACCCGCCGCTCCTCATTCAGAGCGGGGATTGGAATACGCAGTGTTTGACCGTCCATCACTGGGTTCAATCCCAGACCTGAGTCCCGGATTGCCCTGTCTGCAGCGCCCACAATCGTCTTATCCCAGACGTTTACAGAGAGCATGCGTGTATCTGAAACTGTGACTGAGGCCACCTGGCTCAGAGGCGTTACACCGCCATAGGCGGGCACCTGGATTGAATCGAGAAGGTTTACAGAAGCCCGCCCCGTGCGCAGACCAGCAAACTCGGAAGCCAAAGACGCCAGGGCGCCTTCCATTCTGCGTTCAATATCCTGTTTGCTGTAGCTCATGGTTTTTCCGCTCCCTCTTTATTGATCGTCGTCGAAATGCCCCGACCGTAGAGAACGTTCAGCAGCGAACCTTCTTCTTTGAGTGAGAATACGACGATTGGAATATTGTTGTCTCTCATCAAACTGACCGCTGACGAATCCATTACCCTAAGATCCTTGGCCAGGATTTCCTGATAGGCGACCTGATGGTAACGCGTGGCTGTTGAATCCAATTTAGGGTCAGCTGTATAGACGCCATCAACTTGCGTGCCCTTGAGGAGCGCGTCGCAGTTCATTTCGATCGCCCGCAAAGCGGCACCGGTATCTGTCGTGAAAAACGGATTGCCAATCCCCGCAGCGAAAATCACCACACGACCTTTTTCCATATGCCGATGCGCACGACGGCGAATATACGGCTCACAGATAGCGTCCATGTTCAGTGCGGATTGAACTCGTGTTGGAACCCCGATGTTCTCCAACACGCTTTGCATGGCCAGTGCATTCATCACCGTTGCCAGCATGCCCATCGAATCCGCCTGCGCGCGTTCCATACCTTTCGCGGCACCTGCAACTCCGCGGAAAATGTTGCCTCCGCCAATAACCAGGCAGATCTCTGCGCCTGCTTCACGCGCCTCGGCAATAGCTCGGGCAAACTGCTCACAGGTCGGAATGTCAATTCCGAACTGCCCTCCGCCCATCAGCGCTTCGCCAGAAAGCTTTAGAAGAACACGGCGATATTTCAGTTTGCTGGTTTCAGATTCGCCGGACTGCATATTTAGACCCCAATCCCTTGTATCCTGAGCTGTAGATAAAATAATCCCGGCCGCGCCTTAACGGTGCAGCCGGGATTGTTCAAAGCCCCTCATGGGCGCAAAGGCAAGCCCGGTCAGGCGCCTTTTGTAAGCGCCGCAACTTCATCTGCGAAGTTATCCGCAGCTTTCTCAACGCCTTCGCCGAGCTTGAAGTGAACGAATCCTTTGAGGGTAGCGCCCTGCTCTTTCAAGAATTCCCCGACGGTTTTGTCAGTATCCATGATGAAAGGCTGCTCGAGAAGGACCACTTCCTTGTAGAACTTCTGCATCCGGCCGACGATCATTTTTTCGATAACGGCGTCAGGTTTGCCACTCTCCCGAGCCTGCTCGGTTAGAACACGCTTTTCTGATTCGATCAGAGCCGGATCAAGCTCTTCAGTTGTCGCGGCAGCAGGAGACGTTGCGGCGATGTGCATGGCAACCTTGCGGCCGGCATCTTCGAGATCGCCATTGCCCTCAAGTGCCACAAGAACACCGACTTTGCCCATGCCCGGTACAACCGCATTGTGGGTGTAAGCGGATACACGCCCGCCGGCAGAAAGCTTAGCCACGCGGCGCAAAGTCATGTTTTCGCCAATAGTCGCGATCATCCGTTTGATGAGATCATCCACTGATCCTTCACCATCGGGCGATGAAGCAGCCGACACCGCGTCTACCCCGCCTTCTACTTGCAGAGCAGCTTTGGCAATCCCGTCAAGTGACTTCTGGAAAATCTCGTTGCGAGCAACGAAATCGGTTTCCGCGTTCAGTTCGACAATTGCGCCGGACTTGCCGTCGTCGGACAGTTTCACAGCAACGAGTCCTTCAGCCGCCGCGCGATCCGACTTCTTCGCGGCCTTTGACAGGCCTTTTGCACGAAGCCATTCGATCGCGGCTGCCTGATCCCCGTCGTTCTCGACGAGCGCTTTCTTAGCGTCCATCATGCCTGCGCCCGTTTTCTCGCGCAGTTCTTTCACAAGAGCAGCTGTAATCTCAGCCATGAGATTTTTCCTTCATCTTGGGTTGGCAGTGAAAGCTGTTAAGCTTCCCCTGCAGCTTGTTCATCAGCCAGTTTGACGTCCGCATCGGCGAGCGACGCGATATCTTCAGACGCGCCGAGATCAACACCAAGGCCTGCCGTAGATTCTGCAAGACCATCAAGGACAGCGTCGGCAAAGAGGTTGCAATAAAGCGAGATGGCGCGCGCCGCATCGTCATTTCCTGGGAAGCCGAAGTCGGCGTCCGAGGGGTCGCAATTCGTATCAAGAACCGCAACAACCGGAATACCCAGCTTGCGAGCTTCTTGAACCGCAATAGCTTCCTTGTTGGTGTCGATAACGACGATAGCTGCCGGCAGACCGCCCATGTCTGCAATACCACCCAGTGATTTCTGAAGTTTGTCGCGGCGGCGCTGCAGATCCAGAAGCTCTTTCTTGGTGAGGCCTGAACCGCCACCGCTTTCGAACATGGCATTCAGTTCGCGCAACTGCTTGATCGAGTTGGAAACCGTCGACCAGTTGGTCAACGTGCCGCCGAGCCAACGGTGGTTCATGTAATACTGCGCGCAACGCTGCGCTGCCTCGGCCACAGGATCCTGAGCTTGGCGCTTCGTACCCACAAACAATATGCGTCCGCCTTTTGCGACCGTATCACGAACAAAAACCAGCGACTGGTGCAGTGCTGGCACAGTGCGCGAAAGATCCATGATGTGGATGCCGGAACGCTCACCGTAGATGTACGGCTTCATGCGCGGGTTCCAGCGGTGGGTCTGGTGACCAAAGTGAACACCAGCCTCAAGCAGCTGACGCATTGAGAAGTCAGGAAGGGCCATCGATTTTCTCCATCCGGTTGGCCGTCGCAGGGTGGAACTACGGGATAATCCCGTCGCACCGGATGCACCCGCGACATGGTTTAGAATGCGCGCCGTATACCCAATCCGGGGAAAACAACAAGCCCCCAAACGCGGTAGTTTCAAGCGGCTTGGCGCGGGTCCACTTTTTCGACGCCCGGTACTTCCTTGAGCGCTCGCTGCGCCCGGAGCCCGATTGTGTAAGTTTGGGGAAGTTTCATCGTCACGATACGCCCATCCCTGAGGATCAGTTCAACAACAATGGCGCCTCTGTCCCCGTCAGAAATCTGCTCCAACCGCCGGACGACACTCGCCAGGTCTTCCGGATCCGCATCAGGCCCTAAGCGCACCATCAAAGATCCTGATGGCTTAGATAGCCGCGCCGCCTCAAGCTCAATCGCCCGGTCTAGATTTAAACGCAGTTCTTCCCCGTTCAACTTGGCTGTGACCGTAATCGCAACCGCCTTTCCGGGCTGGAGGAGGTCACCGTACTGCTGGAGGCCCTCATTGAAGACCATCATCTCAAGTTCACCGGTGGGGTCGGAAATCGTCAGAAAAGCGAACTTTCCGCCACGTTTGCTCGGCTTGTCGTTTCGGGTCCGAATGATCCCGATCATTTCTATGGGTTTTCCATCACCGGCCCGCTCGTGGACTTCCATAGCGAGCGTGACACGATCCCTGTCAATTGATGATAGAACATCGTCTAACGGGTGCCCCGAAAAGTAAAATCCGATGGACTTGAATTCTTCATCCAGCTTCTGCTGAGCTGTCCAGGGCCGAGAGGGCGAGAATTCAGGGCGTAGCGCAGGTTCCGCCTCCCCGAACAAACCGCCCTGCCCTCCGTGCCGATCTTCCGCGTGACTCGCGCAATATTGCGCCAGCAGAGGTACCGCCGCGAATACGCGCGCCCTGTTTCCTTCAAGGCTATCCAACGCGCCCGATCTTGCCAGTGACTCCATGGCTTTCTTGTTGACCTGCCTTGGATCAACGCGTTCTGCAAAATCATAAAGATCCTTGAACGGCCCGCTCCCGTCTCGGATCGCAACGACGTGTTTCATTGCCTCAACGCCAACGCCTTTAATGGCCCCGAGCGCGTACACAATTCCATCCGCGTTCACGTCGAAATCCGGTTGGGATGAGTTTATGTCCGGCGCGAGGACCCGCAGACGCAACCGTTTAGCCTCCTGAAAGAAGGCAGCAAGCTTGTCAGTGTTGCCTATATCAAGGCTCATGGAAGCTGCCAGAAACTCCTTCGGATAGTGACATTTGAGGAATCCTGTGTGGTACCCGATGAGCGCATAGGCAGCAGCGTGCGACTTGTTGAACCCGTATCCGGCGAATTTCTCCATCGTGTCGAAGATCTCGTTCGCGAGGGAATCCTTCATGCCCTTATTGGACGCAGCGCCCTCCACAAAACGCCTTCGCTGCGCAATCATCTCTTCCAGCTTTTTCTTGCCCATCGCGCGTCGGAGCAGGTCGGCCTCACCGAGTGAATAGCCGGCAATCTCCTGCGCCATCCGCATGACCTGCTCCTGATAAACCGGAACGCCATACGTGGCTTCAAGCACCGGCTTCAGGTCCGGATGTTGGTAGCGAACAGACGCCGGATCTTCCTTCCCCTGAACATAAACCGGAATGTTCTCCATCGGCCCCGGTCGATAGAGAGAGATAATAGCGATCAGGTCTTCAATATTGTTTGGGCGCACACGGCGAAGCGTGTCACGCATGCCCGCGCCCTCAAGCTGGAATACGCCAAGTGTTTCGCCGCTCGCCATCAGCTCATAAGTCGCCGGATCATCCATGCTCCGCCATGCGGGACCGACATCGCCTCCATCACGCCGGATGAAATTCAGCGCGCGATCGATAACGGTGAGAGTCTTAAGACCAAGGAAGTCAAACTTTACGAGACCCGCCATCTCGGCATATTTCATATTGTATTGTGTGGCGGGGAGATCCGCTCTCGGATCATTGTAAAGCGGTACAAGTTCTACGAGCGGGCGGTCGGCGATAACCACACCCGCTGCGTGCGTCCCTGCGTTCCGGTACATCCCCTCCAGCGCGCGCGCGGTATCGATCAATTCTCCAACACGCGCGTCGGCGGCAATCTCCTCGTCGAATTTCGGCTCAGCAGCAATTGCTTCGTCCAGCGTTGGCGGCTTTGCCGGATTAAACGGGATCAGCTTTGCAAGCCGGTCAACCTGACCATAGGGCATCTGCATGACCCGGCCCACATCGCGGACCACAGCCTTTGCCTGAAGTGTTCCGAATGTAATGATCATAGCGACGCTGTCAGCGCCATATTTCTCTCGAACGTAGCGGATCACCTCTCCTCGGCGCTCCTGACAGAAGTCCACGTCGAAGTCGGGCATCGAAACGCGTTCGGGATTCAGGAAGCGCTCGAACAGAAGGTCAAATCGCAGAGGATCAAGATCTGTAATCAGAAGAACCCAGGCAACCAGCGAACCGGCCCCCGACCCCCTGCCCGGACCGACGGGAATGCCGTTCGCCTTTGCCCACTTGATGAAGTCGGAGACGATGAGAAAATAACCGGGAAAACCCATCCGGTCGATAATGCCCAGTTCATACTCAAGCCGTTCGGAATACTTGTCACGATCCGCATAAAGACGGTCCGCTTCTGCCAACCGGTCTTCGAGGCCTTGGCGCGCCTGAAGCGCCAACTCCTCACCTTCGGAACGTCCTTCTTTGCTAAAGCTCGGCAAGATCGGTTTGCGGGTTTCAGCGCGCACGGAGCAGCGCATCGCGATTTCAGAGGTATTTGCGATCGCTTCGGGAAGATCTTCAAAAAGTACCGCCATCTCTTCGGGAGACTTCAGGTACTGGTCAGGCTCGACCCGTTTGCGGTCGTCTTGTCCGAGATATTGTCCGTTGGCGATGCACATCATGGCATCGTGGGCGGTCACGTCCTCTGACTTAAGGAAGCGGGCGTCATGGGTAGCCACCAGTGGAAGCCCGAGCTCATAGGCCAGCTCGACGAGGCCCGTTTCGGACTTTATTTCCTCCTGGGTGCCGTGCCGCGTTATTTCGACATAGCAGCGCCCCGGATAGGCTGCCGCAAGCGTTGACAGTTCGGTGCGGGCATCAGCTATACGCCCTTTTAGAACATGACGCGCAACTTCGCCCTCCGCGCCGCCGGTAAGAAGAATAAGCCCGTCCGTGTTCTCCAGAAGGTATTTCTTGTGGAGGCGCGCCACCCCGTCTTCCGCCTCAAGATGAGCAGCTGAGGACAAAAACATCAGGCGCTTGTAGCCGGCTTCATCCTGCGCATACACCGTAAGTCGAAAAAGCTCGGCCTTTGGCGATCCATCGGTAACGTCAAAACAGCATGCCATGATTGGCTGGATGCCGTAGTCAGACAGTTTCAAAGAGAGTTCCAGCGCGCCGAAGAGGCAGTTTCTGTCGGTAACCGCAATAGCAGGCATGCTGTATTGTTTGCACCACTTCGCCAAATCTGACGGCGTAATCATACTCTCCAACAGGGAATAGCTGGACCGAACGGCAAGATGTATGAAAATGGGCTTTGTCACGCAGAAATCCTCTTCCGCGCGGATAATCTCACCGAATCAGCCCAGCCGGAAGCACCTGCCGCCAGTAGTCCACAAACGATCACTCAACGTAGTCGATGAGCTTCCCGTCTTTGAGAGTCAGGATGCGATCCATATGGCGGGTAAGCGCGAAGTTGTGTGTGGCAACCAATACGCCCGCGCCCTCCTCCCGCACCATCTTGATCAGCGTTCCAAAAACGCGCTCAGTCGTAACTGGGTCAAGGTTTCCGGTCGGCTCGTCCGCGATCACAAGTTTGGGGTCATTTGCCAGGGCTCTGGCAATCGCGACGCGCTGCTGCTCACCGCCCGACAATTGGCCGGGCTGGTGAAACGCTCGCTCTTCAAGTCCCATTTCACCAAGAAGTCTTGAAGCCTTCTCCCGCGCTTTAGACTTTTTCACGCCAGCAATCATCAGCGGCATGGCGATATTATCGATGGCGTTGAACTCGGGCAGCAGATGGTGGAACTGATAAACGAAGCCGATCTTCCTGCGGCGGATGCCCGTGCGGCCATTATCGTTCAATTTCAGGCAGTCGATCCCATCCAGGAAAATCGACCCGCCCTCAGGCCGCTCCAGCAGGCCGGCGGTATGAAGAAGCGTGGATTTGCCAGACCCCGAGGGGCCGACAAGCCCGACCAATTCCCCGGGCGATACGCGCAGGTCCGTGCCCTGCAGGACCTTCAATGCGCCTGCCGCCGTGCGGTACGTGCGGTCAATGCCCAGAAGCTCAAGGACTGGCGGTGTCATTCGAACCTCAACGCTTTGACAGGGTCTTGCGACGAAGCCCAGATTGCCGGGATCAGGGATACGACCATCGACATAATCAGGGCGTATGCCCCGGTGCTGGCAACCTCCCCCCAATCAAGAACAGCGGGCAGGTGATCGAGCCCATACTGCTCAGCCGGGAACACTTCCCCATCAATGGCAAAATTGATGAGTGACTCAATCGGTCCGATATTGAGAATGAATAGAACGCCTACAACCATGCCGAGAAGGGCGCCCAGTGAGCCGAGAACAGTTCCAACCATTAAGAACACCCGCAACACGCCGCCTCGGCTGAGCCCAATAGTCCGGAGGATAGCAACGTCACGCGTCTTATTTTTTACGAGCATCACGACGCCAACAATAATGTTCAGTGTAGCGATCATCATGATAATGGTCACCAGCAGCCTGACCATTACCCGCTCAGTCCTCAGCGCCCCCAGATATGTACGGTTCTTGGTTTTCCAGTCGCGCAACAGCAGGCTGTAGCCTGTCGTCTCTGCGATCCGCTGCATGACGATTTCTGTCGTATCAGGATTTTTTACCCGGATATCAAGATACTGATAACGCCCCTTGGATTGGAACAGGATCTGCGCCTGCTCCATCGGCATGAAAACGTAAACGTTATCAAGTTGCGCAGAGCCGGTCCGGAATATGTCGCCGACAATGTATGACTTGCTGATCGGTGTTTGCCCAATCGGACCAGACCGCATCTGCGACGTCACGACCTCTACATTGTCCCCCGGCTCGAGCCCGAGATTAGCCGCCAGATATTGGCCGATCATGATGACATTGCCACCATTCCGGCCCTGGCCAAAACCCGCCGCCAAAGCCGCCGCGCCTCCATCCTTAAGAATGGGCATGGTTTTGAGATCTTCGGGCGGAACGGCGCGTACAACACCCCCCGTCCGCACCCCATTGGCCGAAATCAAAACAAACTGTTCGATGTAGGGGGATGCGCTGACAACATCCTGAGTATTTGCAATCACCCGTGCCAGCGCTAGCGCCTCATCCTGCGGTATTCCATCCACTGCTGCAGAGATATGGGGTTCGCCGCCCAGAAGCGCGTCCAGAAGTGTCGCGCGAAAGCCGCTCATGATCGACATGGTGATGATCAGCGCCGCCACCGCAAAGAAAATCCCGACAAAGGAAATCACGGCAATAAGGCTCGCGCCGCCATGTTCCCGGCGCGCCCTTAGATAACGCCACGCCAGCGTTCGCTCCAATTTTCCAAAAGGCGCAGCAATAGGCGTCGCGCTCATCAGGAGCCCTTCATCTGAGCCAACATATCATCGATTCTGACTTCATGCTTCTCACCTGTCTTGCGATTTTTGACTTCAACCTTTCCGTCTGCAAGCCCGCGAGGCCCCACGGTCGTTTGCCAAGGCAAACCGATCAGGTCCATCCGTGCGAACTTAGCGCCCGCCCGATCATCGGTATCGTCGTACAGGACTTCGCGGCCAGCGGCTGTCATCGCCGTATACAGCGTCTCACAGGCTGCGTCGCAGGCTTCATCGCCGGGGCGCATGTTGATCAAACCGACATCAAAAGGCGCAACTGATTCCGGCCAGACGATACCATTCTCGTCATGGCAGGCCTCAATGATCGCGCCGAGAAGGCGTGACACGCCAATCCCATAACTGCCCATCTGTACCGGCACCATCTGGCCATCAGGCCCCTGCACCACCGCATTCATGGGCTTGGAATATTTGGTGCCAAAATAGAAGATGTGGCCGACCTCAATACCCCGCGCAGAAACGCGGCGCTCATCCGGCAATGCGTCGAAGGCAGCTTGGTCGTGCATCTCTTCAGTGGCCGCGTAAAAGCGGGTGCGTTCTTCTACAATCGGAGTGAGGTCAGAACTGAAGTCGAGATCCAAGCCGGGTGCCGGCAGGTCGAGAAGCGTCTTGTCGCAAAATACCGCGCTCTCGCCCGTGTCCGCCAGAATGATGAATTCGTGGCTCAAGTCGCCCCCGATCGGCCCCGTATCCGCGCGCATCGGGATCGCTGTTAGCCCCATCCGGTCAAATGCGTTGAGATAAGCGCAGAACATCTTGCGATAGGAGGCCCGGGCATCATCTTCCGTCAAATCGAACGAATAGGCATCCTTCATGAGGAACTCACGGCCGCGCATCACGCCAAATCTAGGGCGCACTTCGTCGCGGAACTTCCATTGCTGGTGATAGAGGTTCAGCGGTAGCTGTTTGTAGCTCTTCACATAAGTCCGAAAGACATCCGTGATGAGCTCTTCGTTCGTCGGCCCGAACAGCATGTCCCGCTCATGGCGGTCCTTTATGCGTAGCATCTCCTTGCCATAATCATCGTACCGGCCGGATTCCCGCCAGAGGTCTGCCTGTTGCAGGGTCGGCATGAGCATCTCGATGGCCCCAGCCCGGTTCATCTCCTCGCGCACGATCTGTTCGATCCGCTTGAGAACACGAAATCCCAAAGGCAGCCAAGAATAAATACCGGCACCATTTTGCCGGATCATGCCGGTACGCAACATCAACTGATGAGAAACAATCGCGGCGTCTGCCGGGGCTTCTTTGGAGACAGGCAGGAAAAACTTCGACAGGCGCATGAATCATCCAGACATTTAGGGAATTCTTTCATGCTCACTAGCCCCGGCAAGGGCTATTCGGCAAGCAGGAGCGGAACCACCACAGCAGCAACGGCAGTAATCCCGACAGCACCTATCGTTGCCCAAAGCGCCTTTTTCAGGAGCATGGGGTTCCTGGGGGCGCCCTCCTCGGTTCCCGGCACCGTGGAATTGTCTTCCCATTGCCCCTTCACGCCAATTGGCAGAACCGCAAAGAACGTGATCCACCATCCCAGAACAAACACGATCGTTGCGCCCGCAATTCCCATCAGTGGTGGCCTTTGGGTGTTTCCATGAGTTCGACGAGAACGCCATTAGAGTTCTTCGGGTGCACGAAGATGATCATCGTTCCGTGGGCCCCAATCCGCGGTTTTCCGAGAACGGTGGCGCCGCGTTGCTCCATTTCGACAACGGCCTCATTGATGTCGGCCACCTCGAAACAAACATGATGTTGACCACCTGCAGGATTTTTCTTGAGGAAATTCGCGATGGGCGAGGCATCGCTGAGGGGCTCGATCAATTCGATCTGGCTATTCGGCAAATTTACAAAACACACTTTGACGCCTTGTTCAGGCATGTCGAAGGGGATGGTGATATCAGTGGCGCCATAAAGCGTGCGGTACGTATCGCATGCCTGCTCAATGTTGGGAACAGCAACACCAACATGGTTCAGGGGACCGATCTTAAACTTGCTCATAAACACTCAGCTCCTCAGCACAACGACTTCAATCATCGGCTTCAAGCCGAAATTTGTATCACACGCTTTCCGGAGCGCGCGCCCCATGATGCGCTCAATCGCCTCGTCGTCAGCGCGATCTTTCCGGGACAGCCCGGAGACAGCAGCTTCGGCCGCAATATCCAGAAACTCCAGGCTTTCTTCGGCAATCCGACCATCCGTCTCAGACAAGCCCTTCGCGACGATAACCGGCCCGTCAACAAGACGGCCAGCTGCATCGAGGCTTACTGTGGCAAAGATTACACCGCTGTTGTGAAGGCGTTTCCGTTCAATTAGTCCCTGCGCCGCTTCGGGCACGAGGCGACTACCATCGAGAAACAGACGGCCAGAGGGCACTTCATCAACGACTTCCGCCGGCCCGGGGGCCAGCCGGATGAGGCTGCCGTTCCTCGGCGCTACCGCATGAGGCACCTGCAAAGATCGCGCATACGTCGCGTGTTCCAGGATGTGTCGCCGCTCGCCGTGAACTGGTATAGAAATTTGCGGGCGAACCCATTGATACATACGGCGGAGTTCGTCTCGGCATGGGTGTCCAGACACATGGATCGTCTGAGGAACCATCCGAGGATTGATCACCTGTATGCCCTGCTCAGCCAATGTATTCTGCAGGCTGTAAACACTGCTCTCGTTTCCGGGAATGAGACGGGAAGAGAAGATCACGCTGTCCCCTTCCCGCAAAGCGATGTGCCGGTGGTCCCCCCGCGCAATCCGGGAGAGGGCCGCATTTGCCTCACCCTGGCTGCCGGTACATAGATAGAGAATGTTTTCAGACGGCAGGAAGCCAGCTTCAGCCTCATCCACGAAATCAAGCCGGGCCGGAAGTATCCCGACAGCTTTGGCTGCCGCGGTCACGCGGTGCATGCTGCGTCCGACCAGGCAAACACTGCGCCCTGCCTGGTTCGCCGCATCAATAATAGATTTCACGCGCGCGACGTTGGAGGCAAAGGTCGTAACCGCCACAGCCTGCTTCTGCTCGGCGATAAGTTCAATGAGGCCTTGGCGAACCGTCTCCTCAGATCCCGCCTCGCCATCTTCGAACACGTTGGTTGAATCGCAGACCATCGCCAGCACGCCCTCGTCTCCCAGGGCGGTAAGACCAGCAATGTCGGTGCTTGAACCGATCTGCGGTTGAGGGTCGATCTTCCAATCACCCGTGTGAAGAATGACGCCTGCAGGGGTCCGGATTGCCAAGGCATTTGGTTCCGGGATCGAATGGGTAAGCGTTACATAAGTAACTTCAAACGGTCCCGCCTTCACGGTTCCGCCCATGGAAATCGTCTTGAGCCACCTTTGATCAACGCCGCGCTCATCCATTTTTGAGCGGACGAGCTCGCAAGTGAAAGGTGTCGCGTAGATCGGTGCTTTTGTCCTGAGCAATGGATAGAGGAGCCCTACAGCGCCAATATGGTCTTCGTGAGCATGCGTCAGGAAGACTGCGTCGATGTGCTCTCCAACCAGATAGCCCGGGTCAGCGCAGATAAGATCAATTCCAGGTGTCTCAGAATTTCCGAACGTCACTCCAATATCTACAATGATCCATCGTCGCGCGTTCGGTGGCCCGTAACCATACGCATTCAGGTTCATCCCGATCTCGCCACAACCGCCTAGGGGCAGAAATACGAGCTCGTCCTTGGACTGATCGAAATTTGTAGCTATGCGTGTCAACGGTTCCGTTTCCAGACTTCCAACAGTCCTCGGATGAGAATATCCTGATCGTAGTGGTCTATGGTTTCGCTGGCCCCCTCAAAAAGAGAGGCAACACCCCCAGTAGCAATAACAGTCATAGGACGTTTCCATTCGTCTTTTATGCGGCGAACCAGACCGTCTATGAGTTCGATATATCCAAGAAAAACACCCGACTGCATCGCCGAGACGGTATCTTTGCCAATAACCTGCGCAGGCTTCTGAATCGCAACCCGCGGCAACTGTGCAGCAGCATCGTGCAGTGCTCTCATTGAGAGATAGATGCCCGGAGAGATGATACCACCTTCAAACGCACCATCCGCTGATACAATGTCGAACGTGGTGGCAGTTCCGCTGTCGATAACGATGAGATCACCCGGATACGCCACATGAGCCCCCAGAGCGCTGACGATCCTGTCTGCGCCGACCTGCTCTGGATGGCGCACTCTGACGGCCATACCGGTTTTCAGTCCAGGCTCGCCGATAAACAGCGGTTCGACGTTCAGGTAGCGACGCGCCAGGTTCCGAAAGTTGAACTGTGCATGGGGCACAACGGACGAAACCACACATCCTTTAACGCGTGATAGATCCACGCCCTGCATGTCGGCGAGGCGCCAAAGCCATGAGGCGTGATCATCGGCCGTCTTGGTAGAATCGGTCGCACTCCGCCACTGATTGACCCACTGCTCTCCATCATGAAGGGCAAAAACGGTATTGGTGTTTCCAACGTCGATTACCAGAAGCATGCGTTACGCTCGTCCGATGAGGTTTACTTCGCCCGCCCTTATGATGCGCGCGGTGCCATCCGGCAACCGGAGTCGCAGGGCGCCATCGACTTCGAGGTCCTCGAAAACGCCTTCTTCGTAGGTATCCCCGACCCGTACGGACACCATTTCGTTGCGGCCCTCAGCATATTTCAGCCAATCCTGACGCACCGCTTCAAAACCTGCCCTAGCCTGAGCCAACCGCGCTTCGAAAGCCGAATGGTAACAATGTAATACTTCTTTTAATTCAAGAACCTGACCGCTCAACTGATTGAGGCAGGTTGCGCCTTGGCCGACATTGTCTGGTGCATAGGAAACATTGATACCTGTACCCGCTGCAATCCAAAGCCCGGTTCCGGTACCGCCCGTTTCCACGAGGATCCCGGAGACTTTCTGGCGATCCACTCTCACATCATTTGGCCACTTTACGCGCACCAAAACATCCGGTGCGATCTTCAGTACGACATCAACAACTGCCAATGCCGCCACAAATGGCACATGCAGCGCGGCCGAAATTCCTCCCGGCTCGCTGAAGAGAGCAGTGGTGAAGACGTTTCCTTGAGGTGAAGACCAGGCGCGATCCTGGCGGCCCCTCCCCGCAGTTTGCGTCCCCGCAACGATCCATTGGTCCTCAAACGCACCAGCCGCAGCGCGGCGTTTCGCTTCAGTATTGGTGCTGTCAATTTCTTCAAACCGATAAACCGGCCAAGAAATGCTCAAGGGAGAAGTCCTGCGGCGGCATAGCTTGCCCAACCACCCGTTCCGAGCTCACCGATGAAAATCATCAACACCACACCTGCAACGAAAGCGCATGCTATGACTGTTCCCAAGACAGTCACATCTACCCGCTCGAACGCCTCTTTGGGTTCATCAAACCACATGACTTTAAGCAGTCTGAGATAGTATCCAAGGGACACTACTGATGCGATCACGAGGACGATTGCCAACGGGATGAGATCAGCATCCACGCCTGCGCGCAGAACCTCATACTTCCCGAAAAACCCACCGAACGGTGGCAGACCTGCGACGGAAAGTACGAGCACTGTCATTGCAATGGCAAAGATTGGCTGGCGACGGGCAAGGCCGCCAAGCTCCTGAATGTTTTCGACCATACCGCCGCGGCGGCGCATCGCGAGCACCCCGGCAAACAAGCCCAGAGAAGAAATCACATAGATGGTCGAGAATGTAAGCAGTGCTGCCGCTCCCAGCACCTGGCCTGCAGCAACAGCCACCAAGGCATATCCAACGTTTGCGATAGAGGAGTACGCCAGAAGCCGTTTGATATTATTTTGGGTAAGACCGCCCAGCGAGCCTACAATCATCGACAGACCTGCAACAATGGCGACGATCAACTGCCATTGATCCATGACACTGCCGAAGAGCGTAAACATCACATTTGCGAACACCACCAGTGATGCAAATTTCGGGGCGGATGCGAAGAAAGCGACCACCGGTGTAGGAGCGCCTTCATATACATCGGGCGTCCAGACGTGCATCGGTGCCGCAGAAATCTTGAACGCAAGACCAACAATCATGAGGACCATGCCAAACATGGCGCCTACCGACTCTCCAGCCAGGGTAAGGCCATCGAACGACGTCGTCCCAGTGAAGCCATAAACAAGAGACGCGCCATAGAGCAGCATGCCCGAGGCCAACGCCCCCAAGACGAAATACTTAAGACCGGCTTCGGACGAACGCGCTGAATCGCGATGGAAGGCCGCCAACACATAAGAGGACAGGCTAAGCGTTTCGATACCCATATAGAGTGTCATGAGGTTGTTGGCCGACAAGGTTATTCCCATGCCGAGTGATGCGAGCACCATCAGCAATGGATACTCATACCGACTGATCTCATGCCGCCGCAGAAAACCCTCAGAAAGGAAGATTGCCACACCAGCAAGGGTGAAACTGATCACTTTCGCGAAGTTCGTGAAACTAGTGGTCTTGACGAGGCCATTGAAAGCCTCGCCGCCCTGCATGTGCATCGCGGAAAGAGCCGCGGCCGCAAACATGATCAGCGCACCAACTTTATAGGACAGGCTATTGAAGCGCTCTCCCACAACTGCGCCGACCAGGACCAGCATTATGCTGGATGCCGCGAGCCATAGCTCTGGCGCAATTGCTTGTACGATGGATTGAGTATCTAGCATCGGCTATTGGCCTCCCGCCATGAGCGCAATTATACGCCCCGTAGCACCACTGGTGACGGCGAAAATGAGGTTGGGGGCGATACCGAACAGGACTGTAAGCGCCGCCAATGGAGCGATGCAGGCCCATTCGATTCGATTCATATCCTTGATGTCTACAAGATGCGGGTTGGTGATCTCACCAAAGACTGTGCGACGATACAGCGTGAGCATGTAGACGGCCGAGAAGATCACACCGAACGCAGCTCCAACGGCTGCCCAGGTTGCGGCCTGAAAACCGCCGACCATTGTCAGAATCTCGCCGACGAATCCGCT
This sequence comes from Hyphomonas sp., assembly GCA_046291585.1. Taxonomy (GTDB): domain Bacteria; phylum Pseudomonadota; class Alphaproteobacteria; order Caulobacterales; family Hyphomonadaceae; genus Hyphomonas. The sequence goes on along the minus strand of JBKBRT010000002.1, from coordinate 22,001 downwards.
TGTGCCGGGCAGGCCAACATTGGCCATGGTAAACAACATGAAGAAGCCGGCATAGATCGGCATTCGACCCACAAGACCGCCATAAGCGGCAATCTCACGGGTGTGCATTCGATCATACACCACGCCAACGATCAGGAAGAGCGCGCCAGAAATCAGGCCGTGGCTCAGCATTTGGAAGATGGCGCCCTGGATGCCCGTCTCGTTGAACGCAAATATGCCCAATGTGACAAAGCCCATATGCGCGACCGATGAATAGGCAATCAGCTTCTTCATATCCGTTTGCCGCCAGGCAACGAGGGAAGTGTAGATGATGGCGACAACCGCCAGAGCAAACATCATCGGCTGGAAAAAGGCGCTCGCATCCGGGAACATCGGCAGCGAGAAACGCAGCATGCCATAGCCGCCCATTTTCAGCAGAACACCCGCAAGCACCACAGACCCTGCGGTGGGCGCCTGAACGTGGGCATCAGGCAGCCAAGTATGGACCGGCCACATGGGCAGTTTTACGGCGAATGACGCCAGGAATGCGAGCCAGAGCCATGTCTGCACACCCGGATCAAACGCATACTGTTCGAGAACTTCAAAATCTGCTGAACCCGCAGCCTGGATCATATAGATCGCCGCGACCAGCAGCAGCAGTGAACCGATCAGAGTATACAGGAAGAACTTGAAGGAAGCATAGATCCGCTCCTTCCCGCCCCATATACCGATGATCAGGAACATCGGGATCAGGCCCGCCTCGAAGAAAATGTAGAACAGCACCAGATCCAGCGCCGTAAACACGCCAATCATGAATGTTTCGAGCACGAGGAAGGCCACGACGTATTCCGTCACGCGTGTATTGATCGAGTTCCAGCTCGCCAACAGGCAGATCGGTGTGAGGAAGGTCGTCAGCAGGATCAGTGAAATAGACAGGCCATCAATGCCCAACTTGTAGCTGATAGGCCCATACCAGGCATGCTGCTCGACCAGCTGATAGCCAGGCGCAGACGCGTCAAACGACAGGAACGCTGCAACTGACAGAACAAAGGTTGCCGCAGAAATGATCAGCGACGCCATAAGAATAGCACGGTTTTGCCGGCTATCATTGGCTGCGACCCGGCTGCCAGCCGTTGCTGCGCGGACAAGCACAATCAGAAGCGCGCCGATCAGCGGCAGGAACGTCATTACAGTTAGAATGGGGAAACCGCCCATCAGTTGGCCCCTCCTGCCCGCAACCACAGGGCCGCGCCAAAGACGATGGCGGCTCCGATAATCACGAAGGCATAGTGATAAAGATAACCCGTATGAAGTTTTGCGAGACGCCGTGCGCTGAAGCCTGCGAGACGGGCCATACCATCTGGGCCTGCGCCATCAATGATCTTCTTGTCAGCTTTCCAGAAGATATTTCCCAAGAACGCTGAGCCGCGAACGAGGGTCGCCTGATAAATCTCGTCAAAATACCATTTGTTCGAGAACAGAGCATGTAGCGGCCCGCCACTGGCGGCGACCCGCGCACCTACGCCGCGATTGAAGAAGTACGTCATTGTGGCGAGAGCAAACCCTGCAATCGTGACAACCAGCGGCGCCCAAAGGACCCACTCCGGCACATAGTGGCGGTCGTGCAGCACCGTATTCTCAGCCGCACGATAGATGGCACCGGCCCAGAAGGCCTCGTTGTTGGCTTCGACAAAGGCATCGTAGAAATAGAAGCCCGCGAAAACAGCGCCAAGGCTCAGAAGCCCCAGAGGGATGAGCATCACGAGGGGACTCTCATGCGGCGTGTGGGCGTGCGCATGATCATCCTCTGCAGGTTGCTCTTCGCCTTTCACGTCTTCGGCTTCGTGGGTGTCATGATGCCCATGGTCATGGTGCTCGCCATGCGAGGTCATCGGACCATGGAAGGTCATGTAGATAAGCCGCCAAGAATAGAAGCTCGTCAGGAACGCTGCCAGCAGGCCGAACCAGAACGCCATCTGGCCAAACATGACCTCAACGCTCCCGGCCGCATATGTGCTTTCCAGGATCGCATCTTTAGAGAAGAAACCGGAGAAACCAAGCTTCGTGTGCGGAATACCAAGTCCGATAATGGCAATCGTGCCGATCATCATTGCCGCATAGGTCAGCGGCATGAACTTCGCGAGCCCACCCATACGGCGCATGTCCTGCTCATGGTGCATGCCGTGAATGACGGATCCGGCCCCAAGGAACAGCAGCGCTTTGAAAAAGGCGTGCGTGAACAGGTGAAACATCGCCGCTTCATACGCGCCAATACCTGCCGCAAAGAACATGTAGCCGAGCTGAGAACATGTCGAATAGGCAATGACGCGCTTGATGTCATTTTGCGCCATACCGACAGTGGCGGCGTAGAGCGCCGTCACGGCCCCCACCAGCGCGATCATGCCGGACGCATAGAACGTGTATTCATAGATCGGCGATACCAGGCAGACGAGGTATACACCCGCCGTGACCATCGTCGCAGCGTGGATCAGCGCCGAAACCGGCGTGGGGCCTTCCATGGCGTCAGGAAGCCAGACGTGAAGGAAGAACTGGGCTGATTTACCCATCGCCCCGATAAACAGCAGGATGCCAATCAGCTCCAGCGCATAGACGCGATGACCGAGGAACATGATCACCGCCTCGCGCGCTGGCGCGGCTTCAGCGAAGGCTACAGGTGTGACGATTGCGTTGGTGCGGATCGCATCCAGCACCGGCCCGAATTCCACGCTGCCAAACACGAAGAAGACAGCCATGATACCGAGGGCCAGACCGAAATCGCCGACACGGTTGGTCACGAATGCCTTGATGGACGCGTCGTTGGGCGCCTTCTTTGTGTACCAGAAGCCGATCAGCAAGTAGGAAGCGAGACCGACGCCTTCCCAGCCAAAGAAAAGCTGGATGAAGTTGTCGGCGACCACCAGCATGAGCATCATGAAGGTGAAGAGTGAGAGGTAGGCGAAGAAGCGCGACTTGTGCGGCTCCTCGCTCATGTAACCCCAGGAATAAAGATGGACGAGACCGGAGACGCCGGTGATTACAGCCATCATCACGATCGACAGGGCATCGACACGTATTGCCCAGTTGGCCTTGAAGTTGCCGACCTCAATCCACGGCATGAGCGTAATAATATGCTGCTTTAGCTCCTGCGTGCCATGGGCTGCACCAGCAGTCAGATAAGCATCGACTGCAGTGTGCGCATCAACCGCGCCAACTTGGCCAAGCCCTGCAACATAAGCAAACAACTGAAAAATCGACAGGGCGCCCGCAGTCAGTACGGTTCCGGTAGTGACGAGCATAACAATGCGATCGCCAATGACTTTGTGGAACAGGCCAAAGAGCGCCGCGATACCCGGGGCCAGGACAATAAATATTAGAAGGCTATCAGGAAGCATGCCCTTATCAGCCCTTCATCAGGTCGACATTCTCAACAGAGATGTCGCGACGGTTGCGGAAATAAACGACCAGAATGGCAAGGCCGACGGCAGCTTCGGCAGCCGCAACGGTCAGCACCAGCATTGCGAAAATCTGTCCCTCGATGGTTCCGCTGAAAACAGAGAACGCAACAAGGTTTATGTTCACTGACAGCAGGATCAACTCGATCGCCATGAGGATGACGATGATGTTCTTGCGGTTCACGAAGATGCCGACGACACCAATCGTGAATAGTGCAGCCGAGACGGCAAGATAATGAGGAAGTCCGAGTTCCATCTGTCAGATCCCCTGCCCGGGTGTCGGGTCTTTGAGTTCAACAGCATCCACGCGGCGCCGGGCAGTTTGCTTGGCAATGTCCTGTCGCTTGATGTGAGGGCGATGGCGCAGAGTCAGAACGATGGCACCTACCATCGAAATGAGCAGAATGATGCCGGACAGCTGGAACAGCAAAATGTAGTCTGTGTACATCACCAGCCCTATAGCTTCCGCGTTGGTGGGCGCGCCTGGTGAGGCGTTCATGTTGCCGGTTGGAATAGAACCGCCAGCCACCGAGACCAGCACCAGTTCTGCCAGCAAAATTACCCCGACCAAAAGCGCAAAAGGCCAATAACGGAGCGTGCCTTGCTTGAGCTCCACAAAATCAACGTCCAGCATCATAACAACGAAGAGGAAGAGCACCGCGACCGCGCCGACATAGACAACAACCAGCAACATCGCGAGGAACTCTGCTCCGATGAGCACCAAGAGACCAGCCGCCGAAAAAAATGTCAGGATAAGCCAGAGAACAGAATGCACGGGATTGCGCGCGGCGATGACGAACATCGCCGCAAGCACAACAACCGCTGCAATCAACGAGAAAGCGATCAACGCCACGGCCTGTTCGCCCCTTCCTGATAAATGCCAGCCCGCGATCGGTCCGGCCTTGTTTAAAACCAGCTCCGTACTCAGCGGTACGGCGCATCCAATTCCAGATTCTTGGCAATCAGCCGTTCCCAGCGGTCACCATTCGCGAGTAGGCGTTCTTTGTCGTAGAACAGCTCCTCGCGCGTTTCTGTTGCAAACTCAAAGTTTGGACCTTCGACGATGGCGTCGACGGGGCACGCCTCCTGACAGAAGCCGCAATAGATGCACTTCACCATGTCAATGTCGTAACGCGTTGTACGGCGGGCGCCGTCTTCGCGTGGCTCAGCCTCAATGGTAATCGCCTGTGCAGGACAAATCGCCTCACAGAGCTTACACGCGATGCAGCGTTCTTCGCCACTGGGATAGCGGCGCAACACGTGCTCTCCACGAAAACGCGGCGAAAGCGGGTTTTTCTCGAACGGGTAGTTCACAGTCGCTTTGCGCCGGAACATCTCCCGCACAGCGATCCAGGAAGCGCCGAGAAAATCGGTCAACAGCGCGCCACGAAGCGTTTGCGCAAGGCTCATGAGAGACCTCCCACGAATGTCACATACCCTGCCACAATGATCACGGCCGCCAGCGAGGTTGGCAGGAAGATTTTCCAGCCGAGGCGCATCAACTGATCGTAGCGATAGCGAGGCACAACGGCCTTCACCAACGCGAACAGAAAAAAGCAAAACAGTACCTTGGCCATGAACCAGGCAAGCCCAGAAAGGCTCAGCAGCAGAGGCGGCAGATTGGCCGTCAATTCAGCCCCGAGCGCAATCGGGCCATGCCATCCGCCTAGGAAGAGGATCGTCATCATCGCGCACATCAGCACGATGTTGAGATACTCTCCGAGCATGAAGAGGAGATAAGGCGTCGAGCCATACTCAACCTGATAGCCAGCCACGAGTTCGGATTCAGCTTCCGGCAGGTCGAATGGCGGCCGGTTTGTTTCCGCCAGCGCCGAAATGAAGAAGATCACGAACATTGGCACCATGACAACAACCAGCGGGAAATACTGGAAGCTGAACACATGCCAGTTCTGGATGCCGCCATCCTGGTTGTTGACGATTGTGGTGAGGTTCATTGAGCCGGCAAGCAGGATGACGGTGACAATTATGAAGCCGATCGACACCTCATAGGACACCATCTGCGCCGCTGAGCGCAGCGCGCCCAGGAACGGGTATTTCGAGTTTGATGCCCAGCCACCCATGATGATGCCGTAGACGCCGAGCGAAGAGATCGCAAAAAGGTAAAGGACACCCACATTGAGGTTCGCGATGACCCAGCTCGTCCCGGTTTCAGTGCCGGGCGCTACAGGAATGGCCGCCCATGTTACAAAGGCCAGCGTACAGGTCAGGATCGGCGCAATCAGAAACACCGCCTTGTTGGCGCCGGCAGGGATGACGATTTCCTTCAGAAGGAATTTGCCGAAGTCCGCAAAGGACTGGAATAGACCGAACGGGCCGACAACGTTCGGGCCTTTCCGCATCATAACGCCTGCCCAGACCTTCCGGTCGAACAGCAGCAAGAAGGCAATCGACAGCAGGAGCACCAGTGTGAACAGGCCAATCTGGCCCAGCACCAGCAGCGGCCCCCAGAGGCTGCCAAGAGACTCGATCGCGTTGCTCATGGCGCCGCCCTACTCTGCCGCTACCGAAGTGTCTAGGCGGCTTGCTAGCGCAGAACACTCGGCCATTGTCTTGGATGCCCGTGCAATCGGGTTGGTGAGATAGAAATCCACAACCTGGGTTGCCAACGCACCGCTTGCGAAAGTGCCGGAAACCTCTGGGATAGGCTGTGAGAGCGCCGCGACACCGCGCGCGCCGGGCGCATACCCACGGCCTGAGAAGATGGTGTTTTCCCCTTCTTTGCCACGCAGGAGCGCACGCAACTGGTCCGCTGTGTCATAAGGAAGCGGTTTTCCGCAGACTGCTGAAATGGCACGGAAAATTGCCCAACCTTCGCGGGCCTCGCCCTTTGGCTGGGTGGCGCGGGTGGTCATCTGAACCCGGCCTTCGGTATTCACGTAAGTCGCCGTCATTTCTGTGTAGGCGGCGCTGGGCAGGACGATATCTGCGCGGCTAGCGCCAGCGTCCCCATGCGATCCGACATAAACAACCTTGGAATTTCCGAGCTTTGAGAGATCAACCTCATCCGCGCCCAGCAGAAAAACTGTGGAGAGGCTGCCACCCAGAATGTCGGCAGTGTCAAGACCGCCGTCGGCCGGTACGAAGCCGACATCCAAGGCGCCAACCCGGCCAGCCGCTGTATGCAGGACGCCAAAACCCGCCCATCCTTCGACCACAGCGCCGACATCCTGAGCCAATTTCAGGACACTTTGGGACAGTTTGAGACAATCTTCGCGACAAAGCGCGCTCTCGCCGACCACGATCATCGGCCGTTTGGCGTCTTTGAGAACCTGGTAGAAGTCGCTCTTGGCGAGCTTTTCGAGGTCCGATGCACCTGTGCCCAGATGCTCGTAGGGATAGGTCAAATCAACGGCGTCTCCAATGACGCCCACCTTGAGATCACCCCATAGCCAGGCTTTGCGGATGCGGGCGTTCCAGACGGCCGCTTCGACACGCGGATTTGTGCCTATCAGTAGGAGCGCATCGGCCTCTTCCACGCCCATCAGGGTGGGATTGAGGATGTAATGCTCGCGTACGCCCGTGGTGCCGTAGCCAGCGCCAGCGGGACGGCAGTCGGTATTCTTGACGCAGAGGTTGCGGAAGAGGTCCAAAGCGGCTTTCGCCTGCTCGACTTCGATCAGGTCACCAGCGACCACGCCGATTTTGTCAGGACCAACGTCGAGCGCCGCTTTTACGGCGTCAAACGCTTCGCCCCAAGTCGCGGCACGGAGCTTGCCGTTTTCGCGGATATAGGGCCGATCAAGACGCTGGCGGCCAAGGCCGTCCCAGACAAAGCGCGACTTGTCTGACAGCCACTCCTCGTTCACCTCTTCGTTCAGCTCGGGCAAGATGCGCATGACCGCGTCACCCTTGGCGTCTATCCGGATCGCCGCGCCCATAGCGTCCATGACATCAATAGATGAGGTCTTGCGCAACTCCCACGGGCGCGCATTGAACGCGTATGGTTTGGAAGTCAGGGCCCCAACAGGGCAGAGGTCGATCACGTTGCCCGAAAGCTCGGAGGTCAGCGCTTTTTCCAGATAGGTCGTAATCTCGGCATTCTCGCCGCGGCTGATCATGCCCATCTCTTCTACGCCGGCGACTTCCGCCACGAAACGAACACAGCGCGTGCACTGGATACACCGCGTCATGATCGTCTTGACGAGCGGCCCCATGTATTTGTCTTCAACCGCGCGCTTGTTTTCTTCATAGCGCGAGCTTGAACGACCGTAGGCGACCGCCTGATCCTGAAGATCACACTCGCCACCCTGATCACAGATCGGGCAATCGAGCGGGTGGTTGATCAGGAGAAACTCCATAACGCCATTGCGGGCCTTCTCCACATATGCGCCGCCGGTGCGTACGATCGGCGCAGACCCATCCTGATTCGGACGCATATCGCCGACGATCTGCGCGCAGGAGGCGATCGGCTTGGGCGCCCCTTGCCATTCAACGAGGCACATGCGGCAGTTACCCGCCACCGACAGGCGTTCGTGATAGCAGAAGCGCGGGATCTCGGCGCCCGCTTCCTCACACGCCTGCATAAGCGTGTAGTGCTTGGGCACTTCGATTTCCTGGCCGTCGATGTTCAGCTTGAATGTGTCGGACATGGGACTTCAGAACTCTTCGGAAGGATTGATGCGAGGCTTGCCGGGATTGTCGATGGCGTTGAGGCCAATGGCGAAGCGAGAGAACAGGAACTGGCCGGCAAGAACGCCCAAAACCAGCAGGTTTAACGGGACGGCGTATTCCAACATTCCATAGAGGAACAGGCCAGCGCTGACGAAAGAGAGCGCCATGACGCTCCAGAGCGCTTTCACGTAAACGATCGCAAGGAGGGCGAGAACAGCAGACAGCGCTGATGCAGCGGCAACGATCATCACATAGACACGCTGGTGCTCGTCAATCCCGCCATTCCGGGGCATCAGATACCCCAGAATAAAGGCCACGACCGCATGAATGGTCGCCAGCGAAAGGCACCAGGACACGATCAGGATGGCGCGGGTGAGGCTCACTTGCCGTTTTCCCTACTCTGCTGCCGTAACCACAGCGCCCTGTACCATCGCGCGCGGCAGACGGTATTGGGTGATGCGGTCTTCAATTTCGTGGCGGAAGTGACGGATCAGCCCCTGGATCGGCCAAGCGGCAGCGTCGCCCAGCGCGCAGATCGTGTGCCCCTCAACCTGCTTGGTCACGTCGAGCAGCGTATCGATCTCGTCATGATCGGCTTCGCCGCGCGCCATCCGCTCCAATACGCGCCACATCCAGCCGGTGCCTTCGCGGCAGGGCGTGCACTGGCCGCAGCTCTCATGCTTGTAGAAGTAAGCGAGGCGGGCAATCGCGCGAATTAGGTCCGTTTGCTTGTCCATGACGATGACTGCCGCCGTACCGAGACCAGACTTCATGTCACGGAGGGTGTCGAAGTCCATATACGCGTCCATGATCTGCTCAGCCGGGACCATGGGCACGGAAGAGCCACCCGGGATTACAGCTTTGAGATTTTCCCAACCGCCGCGGATCCCGCCGCAATGGGTTTCGATAAGATCACGGAATGTGATCGACATTTCTTCTTCAACATTGCACGGCGTGTTCACATGGCCGGAAATGCAGAACAGTTTGGTGCCGGCATTGTTCGGGCGGCCAAAGCCGGCAAACCATTGAGCGCCACGGCGCAGGATAGTGGGCGCAACCGCAATGGACTCGACATTATTCACAGTCGTCGGGCAGCCATAAAGGCCGGCATTGGCTGGGAATGGCGGCTTCAGGCGCGGCTGGCCCTTCTTGCCCTCAAGGCTTTCGAGCAGCGCAGTTTCTTCACCGCAGATATAGGCACCAGCGCCGTGATGAACGTAGAGATCAAAATCCCAGCCATTCACATTGTCCTTGCCGATCAGCTTTGCCTCATAGGCTTCCTTGACGGCCTTTTCGAGCGCGTGGCGCTCGTTGATGTATTCGCCCCGGATGTAGACATAACAGATGTGCGCGCGCATGGCGCGGCTGGCGACCATACAGCCTTCAATCAGGAGATGGGGATCGTGGCGGAGGATCTCGCGGTCTTTGCACGTGCCGGGCTCGGACTCGTCTGCGTTCACAACCAGATAGTGCGGGCGATCGCGCACTTCCTTGGGCATGAAGGTCCATTTCAGGCCCGTGGGGAAGCCTGCGCCGCCCCGGCCGCGAAGACCCGACGCCTTGATCTGGTTGCAGATCCAGTCCGGCCCCTGCGCGAGCATCTCACGCGTAAGATGCCAAGCTCCACGCTTCTTCGCCGCGTCGAGATCTGGCGAATGGAGCCCGTAAAGATTTGTAAAAATGCGGTCCTTGTCCTGCAACATGGCCTATTCCTTGATGTCCTTGCTGGAGGGCTCTTCGCGGTCCGTATTCGTCGGAGCCGCCTTGTCCGGCTGGCCGGTCGCCTCAGGTGTCGCCTCTGGCTTGGGCGCGGGCTCCGGCGCCGCTGGCGGCTCCGGGAGATTGGGTAGCGTGCTGACGGAATTGCGGCTGCCGTCAAATAGAGCTGGCTCTGTCAGCGTGGCGTTACCGCCTTCGGGCGCGCTGTTCACGCGATCGATTTGCGGGCCGGGAGTCACTTCCACGCCATTCTTCAGACGGCCGATGATCTGACCAAGGGATTCCGGCGTCAGATCTTCGTAATAATCGTCATTGATCTGGACCATCGGCGCATTCACGCAGGCACCGAGGCACTCAACTTCTTCCCAGGACAGACGCTTGTCATCGGTCACATACATCTGCTTGCCGATTTCGCGTGTACAGACTTCTTTCAGGCCTTCTGCGCCGCGCAACTGACAGGGCGTCGTGCCGCAGAGCTGGACATGGAATTTTCCGACCGGCTGCAGGCGGAACATCGTGTAGAAGGTCGCGACTTCATAAACGCGCATATACGGCATTTCGAGCCGGTCAGCGACTTCGCGCATTGCCGGCTCCGACAGCCAACCACTATTGTCTTTCTGCGCGAGCCACAGCATCGGAATAACGGCCGAACGCTGCTTGTCTGCCGGGTATTTCCCCCGCCAGAAAGCAATTTTGTCTTCCGTCTCAGGCTTGAACGAGAAGCTGTCGCCTCCCGCCTCGAGATCAAACCGGCGCAATGCCATCTACTGCTCCTTCGCAAGCGGGATGCTGACGCGGCCCGCTTCGTCTATTGGCCAGAACGGATTATGAGCCACTTCCCAAGCGTTCCCCTCAGGGTCTGCGAAGTAGCCGGAATATCCGCCCCAGTATGTCTTGTGTGGCGGCTTGGAAATGCGCGCGCCGGCGCGCTCGAGCCGTTCAAAAATCTCGTTCACTTCATCCACGGACCGGGCATTGAATGCCATCGCGAAGCCCTTGAATGTACCCCGGCGGTCATCGGCGGCGCCTGCGTCGGCGGCAAGCTTGGTTTCATCCCATAGGCCGATGACGAAACCGCCTGCATTGAAGAACGCTACTTCGCCCTTAACACCGCGATCTTCGAAACCCAGAACCTCCGTATAAAAACGGATCATGCCGGCAAGGTCGCGGACCCCGACGGTGATGACCGATACACGCTGCTCCGGAAGAACGCCCATCAGACCGCCACTGCCCTCGCAAAGTCGACGCGGACGATCTTTGCGTCGCGGATGGTATAGATAGCGGCCACCTCGAAGGTTTCGCCGCCAGGCGAACGCTCCACGGCTTCATGGTCGATCACGGTCGTGCCCAGATCTATGCGGTTGACGAGCTTTGCGCGATTTTTGGGGAACTGCGCGAAGAGATCCTCGTGACGCTTGCGGATGGCATCAAGGCCCTTCTGGTTCACGCCGCCATTGAGGTTCGCGAGGTCTGCGTCGTCTGCGTAGCAGGCGAGGAAAGACGCGATATCCTGAGCGTTATAGGCGTCTAGCTGGCGCTGGATGAGGTCGGACGAAGCGGTCAACGGTCGATCTCCCCAAACACGATATCGAGCGTTCCAAGAACCGCAGATACGTCGGCCAGCTGGTGGCCTTTGCAGAGGTGATCCATCGCCTGAAGGTGGGGATAGCCTGGCGCACGGATCTTGGCGCGGTAGGGACGATTTGTGCCGTCTGCAACGAGATATACGCCGAATTCACCCTTGGGGGCTTCGATAGCGGCGTAGCATTCGCCTTCCGGAACGTGGAAGCCTTCCGTATACAGCTTGAAGTGGTGGATGAGCGCTTCCATCGAGTTCTTCATTTCCCCGCGACGCGGCGGGGAAAGCTTCGAGCCAGCCAGGAGAACCGGCCCGGGGCCGTCTTTCGCCATCAGGTCGATGCACTGGAGGATGATCTTCACCGACTCGCGCATTTCTTCCATACGGCAGACATAGCGGTCGTAATTGTCGCCGTGGCGGCCGACGGGGACTTTGAAATCGAGTTCGCTGTAGCACTCGTAAGGCTGTGACCGGCGCAGATCCCACGCGAGACCCGAGCCACGCACCATCACGCCACTGAAACCCCAGTCGAGGATCGTGCGCTGGTCGACAACGCCGATGTCGACGTTGCGCTGTTTGAAGATGCGGTTCTCTGTGACGAGACCTTCGATCTGGTCGAGCTTGCCTGGGAACTGGTCACACCAGGTGGCAATATCGTCGATCAGGCGCTGCGGGAGGTCCTGGTGGACGCCGCCGGGACGGAAATAGGCTGCGTGCATCCGGCTGCCCGAGGCCCGCTCGTAGAACACGCAGAGCTTCTCGCGCTCCTCGAAGCACCAGGTGATGGGCGTCAGGGCGCCAACATCCATGACGCCGGTGCCAACGTTGAGAAGGTGGGACATGATCCGGCCGATTTCCGAATACATGACGCGGATGATACTGGCGCGGCGAGGCACTTCGACACCGAGAAGTTTCTCGATGGCGAGGCACCAGGCATGCTCCTGGTTCATCGGCGCGCAATAATCGAGGCGGTCGAAATACGGCATGCCCTGCAGGTAGGTCTTGTATTCGAGCAGCTTTTCCGTGCCGCGATGGAGAAGGCCGATATGGCTGTCCACGCGGGTGACGATCTCGCCATCGAGATCGAGGATCATACGGAGGACGCCATGGGCGGCGGGGTGCTGGGGGCCGAAGTTCAGCGTGAACTTGCGGTCGTCCATATCTGCGATGTGCGCGGTGTCGGCCATCTTATAAGCCTTCCTTCGCTTTCTCGTCGCCGGGAATGACGCTTGTCATGCCCTCCCAAGGCGAGAGGAAATCGAAATTGCGGTATTCCTGAGCGAGCTTCACAGGTTCGTAAACCACGCGCTTTTCGAGGTCGTCATAGCGGACCTCGTAATGCCCGGTGAGCGGGAAGTCCTTGCGGAGCGGCCAACCTTCGAATCCGTAATCCGTGAGGATGCGGCGCAGGTCGGGATGATCCGCGAACTGGATGCCATACATGTCGAACGCTTCGCGCTCGAACCAGTTGGCAGCCGGCCAGAGCGGCACGGCACTTGGAACCGCCGTTTCCTCATCGGTGCGGATGCGCACGCGGATGCGGTGATTCATTCGCATCGACAGAAGGTGGTAGACCACCTCAAAGCGCTCAGACCGTTCGGGATAATCCACGCCGCACAGATCGATGAAGCTTTCGAAATTGCATTGCTGATCATCGCGCAGGAAGCGCAGCAAGGGAACAATATGATCCCGCTCAGCCAGCAGGGTGAGTTCACCCAAGTGAATCTGCCAGCTGCGCACGCCGTCGGGCATGCGCCCTTCGATATGGGAGGCAAGATCGGAAAGCGCTTGAGTATCCATCATCGTTACCATCAGCGCTCGATCGAGCCTTCGCGGCGGATCTTCTTCTGCAGCTGCAGGAAGCCGTAGACGAGAGCCTCAGCCGTAGGTGGGCAGCCCGGAATGTAGATATCCACAGGAACGATGCGATCACAGCCGCGAACTACGCTGTAGCTGTAGTGATAGTAGCCCCCGCCATTGGCGCAGCTGCCCATCGAGATGACGTAACGCGGCTCGGGCATCTGGTCGTAGACCTTGCGGAGCGCGGGCGCCATCTTGTTGGTGAGCGTACCTGCAACGATCATCACATCCGACTGGCGGGGCGACCCGCGCGGGGCCATTCCGAATCGCTCAAGGTCGTAACGCGGGTTCCCCGCATGCATCATTTCAACGGCGCAGCAGGCGAGACCAAAAGTCATCCACATGAGAGAACCGGTGCGCGCCCAGCTGATCAGATCGTCTGCCGCAGCGGTGAAATATCCTTTGTCGGCCAGTTGATCGGACAGACCCGAATAAAACGGATCGTCACTACCGGGCTTGAACCCGCCATCGACCCCTGCCCGCGCTGCGCCGAGCGCATAGGGCTTGTAGAAATTGTCAGACATTATTCCCACTCCAGCGCGCCGCGGCGCCACTCATAGATAAAGCCGACTGTCAGAACACCCAGGAAGCCCACCATCGACCAGAAACCGAGAATACCGATTTCCCCGAGGCTGACGGCCCAAGGGAACAGGAAAGCAACTTCAAGGTCGAAAATGATGAAAAGGATGGCAACGAGATAGAATCGTACGTCGAACTTCATGCGCGCGTCGTCGAATGCCGGGAAACCGCACTCATAAGCCGAATTCTTTTCAGGGTCTGGCCGCGAGGGGGCCAAGAGCACGTTTCCGAGCACGAAAAGACCGGAAATCGCGGCACCGATCACCAGAAAGATGATGACCGGTAGATAGTCGAGGGCGAGCCGTTCAACATCCGTCATAGCGCATTTGCTCCCATTGCGTTGCCGCCCGATTAGGACGGTTTCCCACCCGGCGCAACTGACGCTCTTCTGTAATCGCAGCGACTCGCAGTATATCCTGCTGAAACGCTATTTCACGGGTCACCTGCTGCGGCGGTCGGTCACGGACCAGGCAACACCTCTTTGAAATTGCGAACCCCTCTCAACAAAGATTGTGGGTCTGCTCAAAGTTCGCCGCCGCCCCGATGAGTGGCGCAGCTGCATCGTGCATCAGCCATATTGGGCACGCTTCAAGGTAGCCGCTCATTGGCCCCCGGGACACAAAACTCGCCCTCGCCAACGGGGTTTTGAGAAAATCCGAGATTCGCTCGGTAACCCCGCCCGCAAGAACAACTCCGCCCAGAGCACCGTTTGCCAGAACAAGGTCTCCTACTGCGCCCATAACGGTCAGCGCCCGGACTTCGATGAGAGAGCGAAACATCTCATCTCCATCATCTGCCAGCTGGCGCATTTCTTGCGGCGACAATTCGAGACACTCCCGGTCAAAAATCTCACAAAATGCGCGATGGACTTCCTCAAGGCCGCTGCCAGAGGCCACAAGTTCATTGGAGACATAGCCATGATCGCGCGCCAGAAGCCGTGTCAATTCCAGTTCAATGGCGGTTCGGGGGGCGTAGGCCATATGCCCCCCCTCCCCCGACACCACGTGCCACTCGCCGGCACTGCGCCCAGGCAGCAGGGTCGCCACACCAAAGCCCGTGCCTGGACCCGCAACCAGCTTTGGCGCACCGGGCTTGGGTGTTCCGGACACTATCTCGTCAAAGGACGTAACTTCATATTCTGGCACAGCCCGGGCCATTGCATGAAAATCATTGATGAGACGCACGTCTTCCAGGCCGAACTGCGCCTTCACTGCCGCCGCTGATACATTCCATTGGCGATTGGTCAGGGTCACTTCCTGATTCTCTATCGGACCTGCCAGCGCAAAGCACGCCGAAGCAGGCCGTGCCCCTGACTCATCCAGATAGCGCCGCAATGCATCCTCAAACGAATCGCTGGAGCCGCCAGGAAGCTTCTGAAACTGCTCGATCTCCATGACGCCGTTGCGGCGCGCCGCCAACGCGAAGCGTACATTGGTGCCGCCGACATCGCCGACAAGGATTGGCCCGCCCATCCCTCAGGCGTCCTGGCCGAGGAAGCGGAACGGGCTCGCACCGCTATCGGCTGCGCTTGCGAATTGGCGAAAGAGATCGAACATCTCTCGGCCCAGCCCCATCGAGGGCCGGTTAGGCCGGAATTCAGCGGGCGCCCGAGCTGCAAACTCGGACGGATCCACGTTGATTTCGAGACGCCCCAGTTCACCGTCTACCCGGATGATGTCGCCATCCTGAACCCGCGCTATGGGCCCTCCACGCGCCGCTTCGGGCGCAACGTGGATAGCGGCAGCTATTTTGCCGCTGGCGCCGGACATACGTCCATCGGTCACCAGCGCAACTTTGTAACCGCGGTCCTGGAGCACCCCAAGAACGGGCGACATACCGTGTAATTCGGGCATACCGTTCGCCGCTGGTCCCTGAAACCGCACAACGGCGACAAAATCCCGGTCGAGACGGCCCGCATCGAAGGCTTCCCGCAGGGCTTCCTGCGTATCGAACACGATCGCCGGCGCTTCGACGATCCGGTTTTCCGGCTTGACGGCCGATACTTTGGAAACGCCACGCCCGAGGGGGCCATCCATAAGCCGCAGGCCGCCATCAGCGGAAAACGGATCGCTCGCCGGGCGCAATACGTCGAGATCACCGCTGACTTCAGGCGCCGGCCGCCAGGCCAGCGCGCCGTTCATCAGGAATGGCTCCTGGCCATATCCGGAAATCGTGCCCGTCACCGCCGGGGCATCGCCATGCAACAGACCCACGCTCAGAAGCTCCCGGATGAGAAACCCCATGCCGCCCGCTGCATGGAAATGGTTCACGTCCGCTCCGCCATTGGGATAGATCCGGGCGAGCAGCGGCGTAACATGCGAGACATCGGCAAAGTCTTCGAGCGTTACATCAAGGCCCGCCGCAGCGGCCATCGCAGGGATATGCAGGGCGTGATTGGTTGATCCCCCCGTGGCCATAAGACCGACGATTGCGTTGACGATGGAGCGGGCATCAATCATTTCGCCGACGGGCCGGTAATCATCCCCCTGCGCAGTGATCGCTGCAGCGCGCTGCGTGGCGGCGCGGGTGAGCGCGGCCCGCAAGGGGGTGCCCGGGTTTGTGAACGCCGCGCCCGGGAGATGCAGACCCATGACCTCCATCATCATCTGATTGGAATTTGCCGTGCCATAGAATGTGCAGGTGCCTGGAGAGTGGTAGCTTTCTGCTTCAGCTTTGAGCAGGGCGCTGCGATCTACCTTTCCTTCGGCGAACAATTGCCGGATACGGACTTTCTCAGGATTGGGCAGACCTGACGGCATGGGTCCCGCAGGAACGAAGATCGACGGCAGCCAGCCAAAGCGCAGAGCGGCGATGACAAGGCCGGGCACGATCTTGTCGCAGACGCCAAGATGCAGAGCTGCGTCGAAAGAGTCGTGCGAGAGGCCGATGGCTGAAGCCATGGCGATAATGTCGCGCGAGAAAAGCGAGAGTTCCATTCCCTCCTGGCCCTGCGTGACGCCGTCGCACATGGCCGGAACACCGCCAGCAACCTGCGCCACCGCGTTCACCTCACGCGCCGCGTCGCGAATGATCTGCGGGTAGCTCTCGAACGGCGCATGGGCAGAAAGCATGTCGTTATAAGAGGTGATGATGCCTATAACCGGCCAGCCCGCGCCGAGGATCTGGGATTTTTCAATGATCGCGCAGCCTGCAGATGCATGAGCGATGTTACCTTCATGCAGACGTGTACGCGCAAATGTCTTTGGCCTGCGCGCGCGGATCATCTCCAGATAGGCGGCGCGCGAGTCTTTGGAACGCGCTTCTATGCGCCGGGTCACTTCTACAATTACGGGATGAAGTTGGGTCATGGCTTACGGCGCCCAAATGATGGAGAGGCGGCTGCCGAGCCCCTCGATGGCCCGGCGTACCGGAAACTGTTTCTCATCTCCTTTGAGAGATTGTTCGAGAGCGGTTCTCTTATCTTCTCCGAACATCAAAAGGATGCCGGAGGCCGCATTGCAGATCGGTTCGGCCGTCAGGGTCATGCGTTGATGGAATTCTCCTGAGACTGGCGTGTTCCCCGCATCAATTGCAGCGAGTAAGGCACCCTCTTCAGGATACAGAGCCTGTTCGATACCAATGGAGCCGGGATACCAGCTTGCGGTGTGCGCATCCGGCCCAATACCGAGGAGAACGCAGGAGATCGGCGAGAGATGCGGCGCATACGCAGCTGCCCTCCCGGCAACTGCGCTGGCGGGATCAGCGTCGGAGGTCTTCATCGGAATGAAGGACGCGGCAGCGGCTGGTCCTTTCAGCAACTTTTCGCGCACGCCTTTTTCGTTTGACCCCGGATGATTGGGATCTACCCAGCGCTCATCCACCAGCCCGACAGTGACATTGCCCCAGTCGAGCGCTTCCTGAGACAGCAAAGTGAGCATTCGGGTCGGTGACGTTCCGCCTGAAACCATAAAACTGGCATGACCATCTTTTGCTATCGCGCGCGAAAGATGAAGAGCGGCCAGCTCGGAGGCCAGCGCCGACGCGGCTTCCCGGTCGTCCAGAACTATCAGGCGAGATTCCATGGTTTCAGCTTTCTTTCCACCAACTGCGGTTGTCGCGGTCCATCAGCATGGCGGCTGACATGGGACCATCAGATCCTGCCGGATAGGCTTCGGGCTTGTATCCACTTGTGTCCCACGCCTCGATGAGCCCATCAACCCAGCGCCATGCGGCTTCAACCTCGTCGCGGCGCATAAAAAGGGAGAGGTTCCCCCTCACAACATCCATCAGCAGGCGCTCATAGGCGTCGGGATAGCGTAGCGTGAAACTCTCTGCATAGGAGAGGTTCAACGGCAGCGATTTGACACGCAAGCCTCCCGGCCCTGGTTCCTTGATCTGCACATAGAGGCGGACCGCTTCATCCGGTTGCAGACGGATTACAAGCTTGTTTACATTGCCCGATTGCTCGCCAAACAGATTATGTGGCGCTTCTTTGAACTGGATCACGATATCCGAATGCCGCAATGACATCCGCTTGCCCGTGCGCAGGTAGAACGGCACGCCGGTCCAGCGCCAGTTATTGATCTCTGCCTTGAGGGCGACGAAGGTTTCAGTTTCACTCCCCTTTGGCTCGGAAAGTTCCTCAACATAACCTTTGACCGGTTTTCCGGCATGCATGCCTGCAGCGTACTGGCCACGCACGGTGAGACGCTTGGCATCCTGCGCCGTCACAGCACGCAGGGCCTTTAGCACCTTGATCTTCTCCGTGCGAATGTCGTCGTCGTCCATATCATTGGGCGGCTCCATCGCCGTCAGACACAGGAGCTGCAACAAGTGGTTCTGAACCATGTCGCGCAGCGCGCCAGAGCGATCATAATAGTCTGCGCGTCCCTCCAGGCCGAGATCCTCGGCAACGGTGATCTGGACGTGATCAATATAGTTCTGTGACCAGAGCGGCTCGAACAGGATATTCGCAAAGCGCAGCACCATCAGGTTCTGCACGGTTTCCTTGCCGAGATAATGGTCAATCCGGAACACTTGCCGCTCGGCAAACACCTCTCCCACGCCGTCATTGATGGCCTGAGCAGAGGCAAGATCTGTTCCGATCGGTTTCTCCAACACCACCCGCGATGTGGCGTCCACCAAACCCACCGTGCCAAGCGCGCGCGAAATGTCGACGTACAGGTGCGGGGAAGTCGCCAGATAAAAGATCCTGGGACGCCCGTCCTCCGCCTTCAGCTTGTTCTTTAGGCCTTCCCAATCGCCATCGGGGTCCGTGGCATCAATGGGTACATAGTGGAGGATCTGCTGGAACTTCTCCCAGGCGTCAGCGTCCCAAGATTTGCCAGACGCTTTCTCACACGCTTCACGGGCCAGATTGCGATAGGCAGGCGTGTCCATATCAGAGCGCGCCGTACCGACGATGGTTGAATTCTCCGGGATCTGTCCATCCGCCCAGCGGTGATAGAGCGCCGGCAACAGCTTCCGGCGGGAGAGATCGCCGGTGCCGCCGAAGATGACGATATCGAAAGCTTCGACAGGTACGAACTTTGCCACGTGAGGCGCATCCTTTTTCAGGGGCTCGGACGGATATCCGAAGCGATTTCAGGCCTTATAAGCAGCTTCGCTCGAAATTGACAACGTTAGTCATTCAAAGATTCGGTTCGACTTCCAATCCACACGCCGAATCCGGAAAGGGTTTCCGGTAGCCGCATATCTCCCGTGGAGGACAGTAGCGTGGTCGCTTGGTTCACGAAGGTCATGTCCAGCGTCGCAGCGCTGGCGCCCAGATTGAAGAGGCAGAGAATGCTTTCATCCTTCCAGTAACGCGTAATTGCCATAAGGTTTCCCTCCGAATCGGGGAAACTCACGTCCCCCAGCTTGAGCGCTTCTGACTGGGCGCGCAGGGCAATGACGCGCCGTGTAAACTCCAGCACCGAGAATGGCTGACCATATTGCGCCGCGGCAGCGCGCAGGGAGTGCCCTTCACCGATTGGCAGCCAGGGCTTTGTTTCAGAAAACCCGGCAAAGCGATTGTCGTTGGTCCAGGGCATGGGTGTACGTGCACCATCTCGGCCTAGCGTAAGAGGCCAATTCGCTATGGCTTCGGGGTCTTGAAGGTCTTCAAACGCGATTTCCGCCTGGGTAAGACCGAGCTCCTCGCCCTGATACAGTATCGGATTGCCACGCAGGCATAGCAGCAGCGCATTCGTCAGCTTTGCGAAGGCATCCAGATCACCCCCCGACGGACACCATCGGCTGATACAGCGCGGCGCGTCGTGATTGGAGAAAGCCCACGCCGCCCAACCATCGCTGAAAGGTCCCGCCCAGTTCATCTGTGAGGCCTTCACCCGGCGGGGTGAGAGCGATTGCGCATAGAGAAAGTCGAAGCTGTAGGCTGAGCTGAGCCGCCCCTCGGC
The DNA here is from genome assembly GCA_046291585.1 of Hyphomonas sp. Classification (GTDB taxonomy): domain Bacteria; phylum Pseudomonadota; class Alphaproteobacteria; order Caulobacterales; family Hyphomonadaceae; genus Hyphomonas. The sequence goes on along the minus strand of JBKBRT010000002.1, from coordinate 1,842 downwards.
AGTGAAGGCGCGCATTTCCGGAATCGGATCAGGCCCCGGCACTTCAGCCACTGTGTAGATATCGCCATAGGTGTCGGCCAGCGCCCTTACCCGCTCCATGAATTTGGGAATATCGGGGTGGGATTGGTTGTGAATGTGATGCTGCAAGTCAAACGGACGCGTGATCGTCCGGCCCTCGGCTGGCCAGGGCGGATTGTCCCGGAATTCCGGATCAAACATCGCAAAATTGATCGCATCCAGCCGAAAGCCGTCCACTCTGCGGTCCAGCCAGAACTTGGCTACCGCGAGCAGCGCGTCCTGAACTTCTGGGTTGTGAACATTGAGCTGGGGCTGGCTGGCGAGAAAATTGTGCATGAAATACTGGCCGCGGCGCGCGTCCCAGGTCCAGGCGGGGCCGCCGAAGACAGACTGCCAGTTGTTTGGCGGCGTGCCGTCTGGCTTTGCGTCCCGCCAGACAAACCAATCAGCTTTTGGATTTGCCCGCGAAGCCCGGCTTTCAGAGAACCAGTCATGCTCGTCAGAGGTGTGGGCATACACCTGATCAATGATGACTTTCAGGCCGAGGCTATGGGCCCGTTCCATGAGCGCGTCGAAATCGGCGAGCGTGCCGAACACCGGATCGACATCGCAATAGTCCGATACGTCATAGCCAAAGTCCTTCATCGGCGAGCGAAAGAACGGAGATATCCAGATTGCCGAGACGCCGAGCGCGGCGATGTGATCCAGCCGGCGGGTGATTCCTGGCAGGTCGCCCACGCCGTCGCCGTTGGAATCCTGATATGAGCGCGGATAGATCTGATAAATGACGGCGCCACGCCACCAGGGTTGCGTCTCAGGGATCATGGGAAACTCCGCAGATTGCCTCGCTCAAGGTCTCATCCGCTGCGATGTGAATGACAAGAGGGCGCAGGCGCAGAAACGCACCAGGCGACCCTCTTGAAATTTCTGAAATTAGTCCTGGCAGGGGCAGAGGGACTCGAACCCACGGCCTGCGGTTTTGGAGACCGCCGCTCTACCAACTGAGCTATACCCCTAAGGCTGGAAGGCATTTGCCCCAACTCTGGGATTGCTGCAAGCCTGTGCCTGATAAAGTCACAAGGGAGATTTCACGCAATGCCTCGCCTGCCCTATCCGGAAGACCTCAGCATGTTCGCCCCCGGCGGCGACAAAGTCCTCAGTAATCTCGCCCCGCTGAACGTATTCAAGATGCTGGCGCATGCGCCGCACATGCTGAAACCCTTTGTCTCGATGGGTACGGCTTTCCTCATTCAGGGCAAGATGGACCCGGTGACGCGCGAATGCGTGGTGCTTCGCGTCGGGTATCTCTCAGGCGCAATCTACGAAACGACGCAGCATGAGGCCATCGGCCTCGCTGTCGGCATGACGCCTGAGCTGATCGCAGCGGTAAAGGAAGGCCCCGGCGCCAAAGGGCTGAGCGAGGAACAGCGCATTGCGCTCAGCTTCACCGATCATCTCGTGGCCCATCCCCACCCCTCTGACGCGCAGGTGGAGGCGGCCAGGGCCCATTTCGGCCTCGCGGGGCTTGAGGAACTCGTCCTGCTGATCGGTTATTACATGATGGTCTGCCGGTTCCTCGAAACCTTCGGCGTGGACATCGAAGAGGGCGGGCCCAAGGGCACGGCGATTATTGATCGCAAATGACCCCCAAAGAAAACGGGCGGCAGTTGCCTGCCGCCCGCATCACTTTTCGCCGGAGCGATAAGCTTACTTCTTGATTTCGGACACGACGCCGGCGCCGACGGTGCGGCCGCCTTCGCGGATGGCGAAGCGCAGGCCCTTGTCCATGGCGATCGGGTTGATCAGCTCGACATCCATTTTCAC
>JBKBRT010000287.1:0-2291 GCA_046291585.1 Hyphomonas sp. | reverse complement strand
CCTTTGGCGTCGGGGCGATTGGAGGCAACCAGCACGGGCTTTGCCGGATAGGCGGGGTCTTCCGCCGCGCTCAGCAGCGCCTCCATATTGGAGCCGCGCCCTGAAATCAGGATCGCCAGATTGAGGCGCGTCATGCGCTGGCAAGCTCACCGAGAACGCGCGGGTCTTCGCCAGCGGCCTGGAGGTCTGCCATCACCGCGTCTGCCTCTTCGGGCGCCACCGCGAGGACAAGGCCGATGCCCATGTTGAAGGTGCGGTGCATCTCTTCGAGGTCAACCTGTCCGGCGTCCTGCAGCCACTGAAACACCGGGGGCGGGGTCCAGGCGGCGCGGTCGATGCGGGGCACGAGCTCATCGGGACACATGCGGGGTGTGTTCTCGGTGATGCCGCCGCCGGTGATGTGGGCGAGGCCCTTGATGCGGCCCGACCGGATCAGCGGCATGACGAGCGGCGCGTAGAGGCGCGTGGGCGTCAGCAGGGCTTCGCCCAGCGTCTCGGAATTCGAGAAGGGCGAGGGGCCGCCATAGAAGAGGCCTTCACGCTCCACGATGCGGCGGATCAGCGAGTAGCCGTTGGAATGAGGGCCGGAGGAGGCGATGCCGATCAGCACGTCGCCGGGCTTCATGTCGCCCATGCGGGGGAGAACCTTCTCGCGGTCCACAGCGCCGACGACGAAGCCTGCCAGATCATAATGGCCGGGCGGGTACATGCCGGGCATTTCGGCGGTTTCGCCGCCCACAAGGGCGCATCCCGAGCGGCGGCAGCCTTCGGCGATGCCGGCGATAACGGCCTCTGCAATGCCGCCTTCGAGCTTGCCGGTGGCGAAATAGTCGAGGAAAAACAGGGGCTCTGCGCCCTGGGCCAGCACGTCATTGGCGCACATGGCGACCAGATCGATGCCGACGGTGTTGTGAATGCCGGTCTCGAAGGCCAGCATCAGCTTCGTGCCGACGCCATCTGTGCCCGAGACGAGAATGGGATCGGTGAAGCCGGCGGCCTTGAGATCGAAGAGGGCGCCAAAGCCGCCGAGGCCGCCCATCACCCCGGCGCGGGAGGTGGCCTTGGCCATGGGAGAGATGGCATCAACGAGACGCTCGCCTGCCTCAATATCGACACCAGCGTCACGATAAGAGAGAGGCGTCTTGGACGGCGTGTTCATCTTGGATTCTGGCCCCTCAGTTTACCTGAATCGGCGCGTTAGCATGACGATGGCGCAAGTTCCAGTGAAGGATCGGAAGTGAAGCAGCCGGTTCCCGTATTGGGGCAGGGTTGATAGAAGAGAGATCGACAAGGAGTTCTACCCCGATGATTCGATGGATACTGGCCGCCGCGTTCCTGATTTTCGGTGCAGCGCCGCTGGCTTTGGCCGACACACGCGATGTCTACACGATCCGCGACATTGAGGTGGATCAGCAGGCGTCTACGCTGCTCCAGGCGCGCGAAGCGGCGATGGCCTCGGCCCGGGTTGCCGGCGCGCGAGCGCTGATCAACAAGATCACCCTGGCAGCAGACCGCAGCGCTGCGGGCGGGATCCCCATTGATGCCGCGCTGGCATCGCGCTTCACAGCAGCGGTGGATGTGCAGGAAGAAACGTCCGGTGCGGGGCGGTATCGCGGCAAGCTCGCGGTCGTCCTCAATCCTCAGATGGTCCGCGCGCATCTCAACAGTCTGCGTGTGCCCTATCTCGACAGCCAGGCGCCGCTGGCGCTGATGGTCCCGGTAACGGCGACCGCTTCGGTCGCCGACCCGTGGCGTCAGGCATTTGGCGAGCGCAACAATGGCGCGCTGGCACCCTATGTGACCGCCTCGGGCAATTTCTACAGCGCCTACAGCGCGTGGACCGAAATCTCGGCTGAGGCGGTTCCGCTGAACGCCCGCCGCGCCCTGATCGCCGACCTTCAGGGCCGGGAAGGCGCCTGGCGGGTAGTGGTTTCCTCCGTCACGGCGGCAGGCAATGAGCCTGTCGGCGCCACGCCGCCGGTGGCGACGCTGGATGACGCGGTGAAAGCGGTGACGAGTCTGCTTGATGAGACCTGGAAACAGGCCTCGATCGTGCGCGATGGCAGCCGCACCAATGTGGACGCGTCAGTGCGTTACACCTCGCTGGCTGAGTGGAATACGCTGCGCGGCGCACTTGCCCGGTCGCCGCTGGTGTCGGATTTCCGCACCAAAGCGGTCGCCCGCGAGGGCGCGCTGGTATCGTTTGCCTATGCGGGCGACGAGAACCGCCTGCGCAGCGACCTCGTCCAGCGCGGCGTGACCCTCAACCAGGAAGACGGCAAGCTGACCCT
>JBKBRT010000118.1:0-9569 GCA_046291585.1 Hyphomonas sp. | reverse complement strand
TCTGCAGGCGCAGGCTCCCGCCCGTCACCTCGCGCACATCCTGGCGGTCAACCATCACAGCGCCCACCGATGGGTCGTAGAGCCGCATCAGAAGATTGAAGACCGTGGATTTGCCGGCGCCTGACGCACCCACGATGGCAACCGTTTCACCCGGCCGCGCCGTGAAGCTGAGGCCCTTGAGCGCCTGCGTGCCATCGGGATAGGCAAAGTGCACATTCTGGAATTCGATCTCGCCCCGAACGGTTTCAAGCCGTCGGGCGCCGGGCTTGTCAGCCACCTGCGCAGGCCGATCGACAATCTCGAACACCCGGTCGGCCGCCGCCGCGCCCTCCTGTGCCACGGCGCCAATCGCGCCGAGCGAGCGCACTTCGGGTGCTGCGATACCAACAGCCGCGATAAAGCCGAGGAAGTCGCCCAACGTGCTCTCACCATGCGCGATCCGCCAGGCAACAAAGCCAAGTAATACGGCCAGCGCAAAGCCGCCAAAAACTTCCAGAACGGGGTCCACGCCCGCGCGCTTCGTCAACACTTTCAAGAACAGCTGCGAGCGCTCGGTAAAGCCTCTGGCCGCTCGCGCCTTCTGCCAGTCTTCAAGGCCATAAGCCTTGACGACTCGCGCCGCCTGAAAGCCTTCGGTCAACAGAGACGTCACTTCGCCGGTCTGCTGCTGGGCTCGTTTTGATCGTTTGCGCACGGAGTTTCCAAGCGACACAACCGGCCCCAGGGCAAGAGGATAAACCACTGCAATAATGAGAGCCAGCTGCCAGTCTTTCCAGAACAGCCAGATCAACACACCGATGACGGTGGCCGAGCTTTTTGGGAAATTGTTGGCAAAGCGCAACATTGCCTCGCGGATCGCCACAACATCATTGATGAACCGCGCGACGAAGCCGCCCGAAGCATCGCCCGAAATGCGCGCGAAGTCGCCATCCGTAAGCGCATCATATTGAACTGACTGAACGCCCACGAGCCCGCGCTGAACACCCGTATTGTTGAGCAGGTTCATGGCATACATCGTCAGGGCACGCCCGATCGTGAGCAGCACGATGGCCACGATGCCCGCCCATATCCAGTCAATTGGCGCCGCCACGCCCGCCGCCGCCTGTTCGATATCCCGCTGCAGGCCATTGCCGATATAATCAAGCACGGCGACATAGCCGATGCTGAACCCTGCCGTGAGGATCGCCATCAGCATACCGCCAATGAACCATGATTTCTGAGGCCAGAAATGCGCCCTGAACAGCCGCAGCAGCGAGCGCTGGGCCTTTTCCTTTGGCGCGGGAGGGAGCTCAGACGTTATGGTGGTCACCGGTTGCGGGGTCCAGCAGCCTGTGAGCATGCAGGATGAAATAGCGCATCTCGGCCTGGTCTACCGTGCGCTGCGCCGCCGATTTCCAGGCGTCATAGGCTTCCTGATAGTTGGGGAAGGCGCCAATGAAATCCATCCGCGACAGGTCTTGAAATTCAACGCCGGTCACGTCCTTCAGCTCGCCGCCGAAGACGATATGCAGCAGCTGTTTGCCGGTTTTAGTGCTCTCAGTCATCCGTTTGGGCTCCATTTGGACAGGCATGGGTTGAGGGGCTCGCGCCTGAGGGTCAGGAATCTTCACCACCTCAAGGCGGCGCAGTAACAAAGGATGCAGCGCGTTTCCAGAGGCGAGGACACTGCGCTGGGCCGGCACAGCCTGATTGAACACAAAAGGCTCGCCCAGATGGGTCGTTGCCTGCCCGCCCGCTTCCTGAACGAGCACCGTCCCGGCGGCAAGATCCCAGTCGGATTTTTCCGCCAGCACCAGCGCGGCGTCCCATTCGCCGGTCGCTACATGGGCCATCCGCAGAAGGGTCGCATTCGGTTTGGGCCGGGCAATCTCCACGCTCGGCCAGGGTTCCGGCCAGGAGGGATGGGTCACCAGGCCCTCATTGGTAATCAGGCGCAGCCCCTCTTCGGCAGCGCGGAGAGACACCCGGATGGCGCGGCCATTGAGGAAGGCGCCGGCGCCCTTGCGGGCTGAATACATGCGGCCAAGGGCGGGCGCATACAGCACCGACGCCACTGCCTCGCCCTCCTCCACGATGGCGAGCGCTATGCACCAGTGCGGATCGCCGCTGATATAGGCGCGCGTGCCATCAATGGGGTCGACCACCCAGACGCGCGACTTCGCCCGCGCCGAAGGTTCGTCCAGCGTCTCTTCAGAGAGCCAGCCATAGTCAGGCCGCGCAGTCTGGAGCTGTTTCAGGCAAAGCCGGTTGACCGCGAGATCGGCTTCGGTGACGGGGCCCTTGCCACCGGTCTTATTCCAGGCTTCGGCCCCGCCTTTCAGCGTAAAGGAGAGGGCCAGGTCGCCGGCCTCCTGGGCCAGCGCCAGCATCAGTTCCAGATCCTGTGCGAGGGTCCGTTCAGCTGCCTGCAAGGTTCATGTCCTCAATGAGGATCGAGGGGGCGTCGCGCGTGGAGCGCAGTTCCAGGTCATTGGCAGGCACCATCCGGGCAAACATCGACGGCAGATCCCCCGCCACGGTCACCTCCGAGACAGGCCAGGCAATCTCGCCGCCCTCAATCCAGAAACCGGCGACACCCACTGAATAATCCCCCGTATTCGGATTGATCGACGGGCCGAACATGTCCGTCACCAGAAGGCCCTTGCCGATCTGTTTGGCAAGCTGGCCAGGACTGTCCTTGCCGGGGCGCAGATAGACGTTGGACGTGGACACACCCGGCGGGTCGCCAAAGCCAAGCGAGGCAAAGCCGTTGGATTTGAGGCCCAGCTGGCGCGCGGAGGGCAGGTTCAGCAGCCAGGTGGTCAGCTTGCCGTCTTCGATCAGGTGCGTTTCGGCGACGGGCAGGCCCTCGCCATCATGCACCCGGCTGCCCATGCCCAGCGGGCGGAACGGATCGTCGGTGATGTAGATGCCGTTGGCAAACACCTGATCCCCCATCCGGTCCTTGAGGAAGCTGACACCCCGGGCGATCGATGGCCCGGAGATGGCGCCCAGCAGCGCGCCGATCAGGCTGTCGGATACCCGCCGGTCAAAGATCACAGGGGCTTTCTGGGTGGCGATCTTGCGGGCGCCGAGGCGGGCGATGGTGCGCTCGCCAGCAGTGCGGCCGACCTCCTCGGCAGAGGGGCGATCCTTGATGAAGCGCACCGACCAGCTGTCGTAATCGCGTTCCATCTGACCGTTTTTCTCGGCCACTGCAGCAAGGCCGAGGCTGGTCGAGGTGCCGGTCTTGTGGGCCTGGAAGCCATTGGTGGCTGCCACCCAGCGGGTGGAGCGGTTCCAGGACGTGCCGCATCCGGCCACCGTCTTGACGCCGTATACGGCCAGGGCGGCGGCTTCTGCCGCAAGGGCTTCGTGTTCGAGGGTTTCGGCGGAGATTTCCCGCTCCCCGGAAAGGTCGAGATCAGCCGGTCCGGCGATCAGTTCGGCCGGATCTGCCAGTCCGCAGAACGTGTCTTCAGGGACAGCTTTGGCCATGGCAACGCAGCGTTCGGCGAGGGCTTTGAGGCCTTCCCGGCTGAGATCGGCGCCCGAGACGCTGGCCTGGCGCTTCCCGAAGAGGCAGCGCAGGGCGATGCTGGCGCTCTCCTCGCGTTCGATGCTTTCGAGCTTGCCGTCCCGCACCGAAACGCTGACGCCATCGGCGATTCCGAGGCGGGCGTCGGCAGCGTCGGCCCCGGCCTTGCGGCACTGGTCGAGCAGGTCAGAGAGGGTCGTTTCGGGGGAAATCTGTGAATCAGCCATCCCCGGTAAATGGACCCCGCCGCGTCTCCACGCAACAGGTTCAGTGCCACCCATGCGGTGACAAACCCGGCCAATTCCGGACAAAAGCGGACAGATCAGGCCAACACCGGGCCAGAATCAGGAAAGGCCGAGCCAGATGGCGGCCACGCCGGCCCCCAGCATGCCCAGCCAGGTCAGGACCATTCCGAGCGCGCGCGGCGCCATGATTCCGCCCGACAGTCCGATCCCGTGAAGCACCCGGCCGAGGGTGAACGCTCCGCCGATGGCATGCACCGCCCAGATTGGCGCGCCGAGGCTGGCGGCCACGAAAAGGCCCAGCATCGTGGCCGGTATGTATTCGACCGCATTGCCGTGGGCCCGCACCCGGGTTTCGAGCTCGGTGTCCCCGCCCGTGCCGAGGGAGACCTGCGCCGCGCGGCGGCGGCCGACCACCCGAAAGGACAGGAAGAAGAGAATGAGAATGTTGACGCCGGTATAGACGGCGGCTGCGGCGATGGGGGTCATGAGCCCGTATTCCTCCCGAATGTGCTGGTGCACTTATGAAAATGCCGCCAGGCGATGGTCCCCTGACGGCATGAATTCTCAAATCTGGCCGGATCTGACCAGAATTGTCCCTACATATCCCGGCGCGCGTCCGGCAGGCGGTCGTTGATGTCGTCGCGGATGTCCAGCAGCGTGACGATCAGGCCGCAGATCAGGCTCGCGGCCACCCAGCCTCCGAACGCGAACACAGCAAAGTCTGCCAGTTGGGACAGTCCCCCTGTCAGGCCCAGCAGCTCGCCGGTAAATTCACCCTTTTGGTAAATGCCGAGCGCAATACCCCCGATGATGATCGAGATGTAGGCAACATACACCATCGTTCTGAAGCTGTTGATAATGATGAACTTCATGGACATCCCCTTCCTTGTTCAGTCCCATTCTAGGCTGATCGCGCCGTCGCGTCACCTTAACCAGCGCCTGCCACCCTCCGCTGCCCCGCAACCGGAAGCAAGCCGGACGCGCAGCAATGCCTTATTCAGCCGGCTCCCCGGTCAGGGAGCAGGCAAACATGTCACCGAGTACCGACGAAAACGACAGCTGCTCCTGCACGGTCAGCTCGCCCACGAAGGTCATCATGTCCTTCCCGTCGCGGCCGATCGCCTGAGCGGTTTTGCCGTACAGTTCGGGGGAGAGATTTTTCTCCATCGCATCGGTGATGCAGACACAGGTCGCCTCGGTTTCGCCATCGGCGACGCAGGCGTCCACCAGCACCTTATGATCACTCGGGCCGCCCAGCCCGCAAGCCGTCAGCCCGAGCGCCAGAATGACCGTAACAAATCCTGCTTTCATGAACCGGCACTCCCGCAAGCCTCAGCGCGATGTGCTGGCATGAATCCCGGGCGCTGAAAAGCGCTATTCCCGGCCAATGATCTGATCGAGTTTCGGGCCCTTGCCGAGTTTCTGGAGGAACGCTGTCTTAACTGCGACCCTATCGTAATCCTCAGCCACCCAATCCAGAAACGGCTTCCACTGATCGCGCGGCCGGCCGGCATTGTAGCTGGCATAGGCTTCGAAGAACGCGTCGAGCACGCCGGTCTTGCCGTGGCGGATGTGGAGATAGCGCCCGGAAAGCTGCTCGATGGCCTCTTCATAGGGCAGTTTTTCGCGCAGCAGCTTGTAGAGCACGGCCATGATCCCGGCCCGGTCTGCGCCGGATTTGCAGTGCATCAGGGCCGGATAGCGAATGCGCTCGAAGAGGTCGCGCGCGGCAAAGACCTTCTCCACTGTGGGCGGCTCGCGCGAGAACATCTGGAAATCGATGAGATCAATGCCCGCCTCTTCGCAGGCCTCCTTTTCAAGGAGGTAGAAGCCCTTGGGGGTGGGCCCACGCAGGTTGAGGATCGTCTTGATGCCCCGTTCCTTCGCATGGGCGAGCACCTGTTTTGGCGAGGGCTGGTTTGCCCGCCACATCTCGGGCGAGATCTGATGGAGGTTTGAGAATCTCAGACGCAGGAAGCCGTGATCGCCCAGATACAGCTCCCGCTTTGCCCGGGCGCGCCCTTCGGCGGTTGCCAGATCAGCGGCCACATGAGGCCGACGCATATGTTTGGGTGTGATCTTGACCATTGCTCTCCGCGCTTAGGCCGCGCCGCCCTTTCGGGCAAGAGATGGGGGTAATGGGCTCAACCTGCACTTTTTTTCACATCTGCCGCATCCAAACACCGCGCTGGCGGCATCTAACGGGCATAGACGCAGGCAAACACGCCGGCGCCCTTTCAAACTGACCCCTTCGGAGCCTCCTCAAATGGACCTGGAAAGTGTTCTCGTTCCTATCGTTCTCTTTCTCTCCCCCGCGCTGATCGTGTGGATCGTCAGCCACTTCAACGCCCGCAAGCGCCACACGGTGCACGAGACCCTGCGCCTTGCCATCGACAAGGGCCAGGTGCTCTCCCCGGAAATGCTGGACAAGATGTCCCTTCTGACCGACCCGGTGCGCGCCGACCTTCGCCGGGGCGTGCTGTTCCTGGCTTTCGGCGCCGCCTTTGCGGTGCTCGGCGGCCTGATCAGCGCCGAAGAATCAGAAGCCCTCACCCCGATGCTCGGCGTGGCCTGCTTCCCGATCTTCATCGGCATCGCCTACATTGGTCTCTGGGCGTTCGGCCGTGAAAAACCGGCCGCTGAATAATCTCAGGCTGGTGGCGTCCGGAGGACGGGACATGCGCTCAGACCCCGATCTGGCCCATGCGGCGGCCAAGGGCAGCGAAGAGGCGTTCGCCGAACTTGTCCGACGGCATCAGGCACGGGTGCGCGGCATGGCCCGTCGCCTGACCGGCTCGTCCGCCCAGGGCGACGACATCGCGCAGATGACGTTCCTGGCCGCCTGGCAGAAGATTGCCACCTATGCCGGGGGCACCTTCAGCGCCTGGATCTGCACCATCTGCTGGCGGGAATTCCTGCAATGGCGCCGCCGCCAGAAAATGGAGATCGAATTTGATGAAACCGCCGAGATCATCCCGTTCGACCGGGCGGCAGATCGCTCGGCCGCCGACACCGAAACCCGGATGGACCTTGCCCGTGCGCTGGACAGCCTGACCGACGCCCAGCGGGTCTGCGTCGTGCTGTGTGTCGCCGCCGGCCTCAGCCACCGCGAAGCGGCCCAGGCCACCGGCTGGCCGCTGGGCACTGTGAAATCCCATGTCCTGCGCGGGGTCGCCCAACTCAGGACGTGCCTTGCCAATGCCGAAGTGGCATAATGGAGAGATGACGATGCGTGACGATGAAACTTATGGCGATCTCGCCCGACTGTTCGCCGCGGAAGACAGCGCGCTGGAGGCCGCCCCCTTCACCGCTGGCGTGATGAAACGTGTGCGCCGCCAGGCCACGATCCGGCGACTGACGGTTGGCGCGTTCGGATGTTTCGGGGCGGTGATTGCGCTGCTGCAGCTGCCCGAGCTTCTGTCGGCATTCGTCGGCGTGGACCATACCGTGACCTCGGCGCTCGATGTTGCGAGGACGCAGATCAGCCAGGCGGCAGCCAGCAATCCGATGTGGCTGGCCATCATTCTGGGCGCAGCCCTGTCTATGGCCGCAGTCTCGATGAGCGAACGCGCCTGAGGCGCCGGCGCGCCCACTTCCGCGTGTCCCCCAAAAAAGAAGGCCGGCTCCGAAAAGCCGGCCTCTTTATTTTTGATCTGGCTTCAGATCAGTATTCGGTGGTGGCAGGATCTTCCATGTCGACCGGGTCTTCCGAATTCCAGCTGTTATCGTTCAGCGTTTCGGTTTCCGTATTCATGTAGTCCATGCTGTCCGTAGCCGGAGCGTCTTCAGACATCACTTCCAGATCACCCTGGCCTTCAGGCGCGTAGGTCGGGTCGACGGGCGAACCGTCAGCGGTGACCCAAACGTCGGCCTGAGCGTCCAGCTCGGAGATCTCGGTGCCGAGCGTGTTGACGGCAGCCAGCATCCGGGCGTTGAGATCGTCGGTGGAATACTCTTCCGGCAGATCAGTTTCGCTGACCGATGCTTCAAGAGCCACATCAGGGGCCACGACGTCAGCGGTCATTGTGGTTTCCGCTTCGGCTTCTGCCTCGGCCACAGCGAAGTTGTCTTCGGTTTCAGCGAAAGTCGCGTCATCCTCGGTTTCAGCCAGATAGTCTTCTTCCGGCTCGACTTCTGCCTTCATTGTTGGCTCAGCGTCCGGCGTAGGCGCGGGCACTTCCTCGGCCATTTCCGGCTCTGGCGGAAGTTCCTCAGGCAGAGCTTCCGTCTGCGGCATGAAATCGTTCATCGGATTTTCTGCCTGCGGCGTCGTCGGCTCGGTGGGGATCGAGTCAGGCGTGGCAGGATCGATGGTGGATTGGGCAATTGCGGGCGATGCCAAGAGAGCGACAACGGCGACACTGGCGAGAAGCTTTTTCATGAGGGGCTCCATCTACAAGAGCAGGATTGCTCAATTGCAGAATAAATACCGGGGAGCGGAAATGGTTCCGGAACCGAGACATTAATCTGGAGACAGGCTTGTGGCGAAATCTGGGCAAACGCCCGGTCAGCCGCGGTAGCCGAGGCCTTCCAGCAGAGATTTCGTCTCGTAAAGCGGCAGGCCGACGATGGCGGTATAGCTGCCATTGATGGCGGTGACAAAGCCGCCCGCCGCGCCCTGGATGCCATAACCGCCTGCCTTGCCCTTCCAGTCGCCGCTGGCGACATAGGCGGCGATTTCAGCCTCGGTGAGGCGTTTCATCTTCACGCGGGCGAGCACAGCGCGCGAGGCAATCTGCCCATCCGGCGCGCGCACGGCGACGCCTGTAACGCATTGATGCGCGCGGCCGGAGAGAAGCCACAGGAAGGCGGCGGCTTCGGCCTCGTCAGCGGCCTTCTCAAGGTTGCGCTGGCCGAGCGCGACCACCGTGTCAGCGGCGAGGACATACGCGCCCTCTGCCGCGCACGCAGCCGCTTTCTCACGCGCCAGCCGCAGGGCCAGCTCGCGGGGCGATTCGCCCTTGCGGCGGGTCTCGTCGATGTCGGTGGGGGCGACCCGATCCGGCACAATGCCGATCTGGGCCAGGAGTTCGAGACGCCGGGGGCTCGCGCTGGCGAGAATGAGCGGCGCGCTGCCCGGCATGGCGATTACTTGAAGCGGTAGGTGATACGGCCCTTGGTCAGGTCGTAAGGGGTCATTTCAACCATGACCTTGTCGCCGGTGAGCACGCGGATGCGGTTCTTGCGCATCTTGCCGGCGGTGTGGGCGATGATCTCATGGTCGTTCTCGAGCTTCACCCGGAACGTCGCATTGGGCAGCAGTTCGACGACTGTGCCTTCAAATTCAATCAGTTCTTCTTTTGACATTCTCTATCCAGATCTGGGGCTGCGGCGACCGCGCCGCTTTTTATTCCACTTGTCACTAGCCGGGCGCCATACAGCTTTCAGCAGATTCCAGCAAGCGGAGACGGCACGGGCGCCTCCAGGTCCGGGTGAATCCCTCAATCTGAGCCTTCCTGGCTGCGGATATAGGCGGTCATGGTTTCGCAGAGATGGTCGAACACCGCCTTCATGCGGGTGACGCCTTTGAGCTCCTGATGCATGGTCACCCAGGTTTCCATCGGGAACGAGAATGCCTCCGGCAGCAACCGGACCAGCGCGCCATGGCGCCGGGCGAGGCCTGCCTGGCAGACGCCGATGCCCGCGCCGGCGCGAATGAGATTGGTCTGGGCAATATCGCTGTCCGTCCGCCAGGCAAAATCTGCGCGCCCGAGCGTCAGGCCCATCTCGCGCAGGGTCTGAACGCTGAGGGTTTCCTGATCGAAGCCGATCAGAGCATGCCCGGTGATCTCTTCAAGGCTCCGGGG
>JBKBRT010000117.1:0-9633 GCA_046291585.1 Hyphomonas sp. | reverse complement strand
TTGTCGTCATCGCAGCACCATCCTTGTGACCTAAATAGTGCGGGGATGTGACGATCAAATGACGCAAAAAAAGAATGCCGACCACAGACGAAAAGCGCGTTACACGGAAGATACAAGAAAATGGACGTGATTGACGCAAAACTGTAAAAAATATAGTGTGACAGTTATGTTACATAAGAGATACGCAGTATTGTCACTCCTCGCTCTGGCGATTGCGGCGCCAGGAGTGGCCCTTTCAGAGCCCGGATCGATGGCGCGAATGTCTCCCAATGAAGCGCGCCCAGCGGCCCCCTTTGCGGAAGCGTCAAGTTTCGGTGATTCTTTCCTCAGCGCAGTGGCGGCGGAGCGCCGGAAGGCGGGATTGTCGCCGCTGGCCGAGCATGAAACGTTGTCCCTTGTCGCCAAAATGCATGCCGACGATATGGCGCGCCGAAATTATGCGGCGGACGTTTCGCCAGAAGGTCTGACCCTGATGGACTTCGTGCGACAGGCGGATAGGCAGTCGATTTACAGCGCCTTCGGCTCGGCGATCGTCATCGTCGATGCGGCGACCGACGCCGAATCTGTCCTAGCTTCCCTCATGACCGATCCTGCAAATGCACAAAACGTTTTGCGGTCAGGGTTTGATCATGTCGGCGTGGGTGCGGCCGAACGCGATGGGCGGTTGTATGTCGTCCAGTTGCTGGCACGCGTAGAGGGGCAATTGGAACGGCCGTTGCCGGTGAACCCCAGCGCAGCCGACAGCTTGCGAGCAGATTTCACCGCGCCGGGAATGAGGCAGATCAGCTGGTCGGTCAGTGATGAAGCCGGCGCAACTCTGCTCCGAGGGGCAGGGGAACGCATTCGCGATGCACGCGGGCGGCCGGTTGAGGGATATCTCGATCTTGATGTCGCGATGGGTACCGATGTGTATACCCTTCGCGGGCCCTATGTCAGGGTCAACTGACTGGAAACGGCTCAAGTCCGGCTTCTCGGAGACTTAAAGAAAAAGCCGGAGCAGAAATGCTCCGGCTTTTTTTGAATTCTGGAATGCCGTCTCAATCTGTAGAAAGGGCACGGAGAACCTTTGCCATCGTCTCAAGTTTGCCCACCGAGCTGGTGCGATCAATAAGAGCATGGCACCGCGCGCGGGATTCGCTCACCGGATCTCTCGTTTCTTGAGAGGAAGCATCTGACGTCTGGAACAGCTCCGAAATCGGCACTCTGAGAGCCCGGGCTACGCTCGACAACATGCCAGCGCTGAGGCGGTTGGTGCCCGTCTCATACTTCTGAAGCTGTTGATGACTGATACCCAGTTCCTGACCAAGCTCGGACAGGGTGAAGTTCTGAGAGATCCGAAGTTCCCGAATTTTTTCGCCGACCTGCTGGTCAACCTTTGTGGGAGAGCGAGAACCAGCGGCCCGAATTTCTTCTTGCATCATTTTCCACCTTTAGGTTTTATTCTGTCTCCTAAGTGACAGGCGTTCTAGCAAGTTCAGCGGTGCATAAATTTATGAAACGCTTACCAAATATCTGAAACGCTTGGGGACCTCGGTTTAACGAGTGAGCTGGTTATCAAATTTCATCCTAGTCGACCGTCCCAGAGAATAACCTTTAAATACTAGTAATCTCGTTTCCAACGCACCGAAACCCGAGATTCGCCCGTCGAGCGCGCTTCGGAGGTGACGGAAATCTGCGGGCGCGGTTGCCATTCAACTTCAACAGAATTGCCCGACGCACCTGCAGTCGTCACCTCCAGATAGACATCTGGAGCCAGGTATTGCCCGACTCCCAGTTCGGTGTTGCCCTCGACGCTTGTACCAAGGCGCAGGCGGTCCAGGCCCAGGCCCGCTTGCAGCTGACCCAAAGGATTAAGTCCGCCTCCCTGGCCGCTGAGTCGCGCAATGGATGTTGCCAGCTCGGCCGCCTCAAGCGCTGACAGATCCATTGTGGAGCGGCCGAAGAGCATGCGTGCAAGAATCTCGTCCTGTGGCAGATCCGGTGTGCTGGTCAGTTCGATGACAGGGCTGGTGGGAGAGCCGGTCACATCGATTCGGGCGGTAAATCCTTCCACTTCCCGCGCTGCGCCGATCGCGACGCGGGCGGAATCCAGCGGTCCATCAAACGTGACGATGCCGGAATCAAACACAAAGGGTCTGCGGGCGAGTTCAAGTTCGCCTCTCACAAGGGTTGCCCGGCCATTCAGGAGTGGCGCGGACGGGGTGCCGGTTACATTGACGTTCACGCCCCACTCGGAGTCGAGCCCCCGGCCATCAATGAAAATCCGGCGGTCGGAATGAATTGAAAAATCAAAACGGATGGGTTTCTCAAGAACCGGATCCGTTGGCTCCTCGGTCAGGTCTTCCCGCCAACGAACATCCAGCCGGCGAGCGCCGGCGGTGGGCAGGTTATCCAGTGAGAAGTTGGCCTCATCGACATTCAGTCGCCCGGAAATGACTCTGGCGGTCGCCGTCTCTTTCAGGGCCGCGTTTCCGGTGAGCCGCATATTGTCGGAGTTACGGTCATAGACGGCCAGGCGATTGAGCGTGATATCTACCTGACCTTGACCGGATTCATCGAGACGGCCTGAGGCTTTCAAAGTACCGCCGTCCGGTCCTTGACCCGTCGCATCCACGGCAAGCGCGCCATTTTCCAGCGCGGCGTTCATGTCGAACTGCATGATGCGGAACCCCATCGCACCATATTCATAGATGCCATTGGCAATATCGGCGCGCGCATCAATTTGAGGGGTTTCCAGTGTTCCGGCGACGCGCAGATTGGCGTCGATGGTGCCGCCGATATCATGGCCATATGCGAGCGCAATCTGGCGCACCGCCTCAAGATCGCCGCCCAATGTTGCCTGTCCGAGCAGGGCGCCCTGCGTATTGGGGCGCACCATTTCGCCGTCCCGCGCGATTACGGGTATGGCCATCGCAAAATTGCCGCCCAGCGTCGGTCCATATCTGGCGGTTCCGTCAATCGACAGCATACGTGCATCCAGCTTGCCTGACATGTCGAGATCGATGGCCCCGTCGAGCCCCGAAACCGGGCTGTTTGTGCGAATGTCGAAGCTGCCGCTGGGTGACAATCCATACGGCCGGAATGTCCCTGTGCCATCTATCCGTGTGGCAGACACGGGCGCCCCAAATGAAGCCATCACCGGCCCGGCGTCAATGTCACTCAGCTCAAACTTAAGCTGGGGCGAGGCGCCCGCCATCGCCAGGGAGACGGCCAGACTCCCGCCAAATATGCCGATATCGGCGTCTACTTCTGGCGTGTCCCCAAGCCGCCAGCGCGCCTCACGCCGAGTAGAAACGTTCTGTCCAAAGACCATGCCGCGAAGCGCGAGTGTTCCTTCCGGGGCGTCGCCGGAGAGCGAGGCTGTTCCGGACACAACCATGTCCGTCTCGCGATCTCTTGTGGGATCTTGAAGTTGCGCTGAAAATTCATAGCCGCTTGGCGTCGTCAGGATGTTCGCTCTGATGCGGTCAAAGCGGATATCTTCAGAAAGGATCGTATCGCGAATATCGGCGTTCATGACGATAGACAGAGGATCGCCAGACCGCTGCTGAAGTGAGGCATCTACTGCGATGCGCCCAAAATCTACGCCGCTGAATTGGAAATCGCTTCCGGAAGCACGGGCGCGGGCGTCAAGGTCGCCAGAGTCGCTGAATTCGCCGTCTCCAGAGATCTGGAGCTTGCCGAAGAAGCCGGTGACATCCTCAATCCGTGTGCTGCCATCGCGGCGTTGCAGGATTGCAGACAGTTCGATTGTCTCCTGCCCATACGCGCCCAGCAGTCTTACCGGGCCATCGAGATTGCCGCCTGACTGTTCCAGCGATGTTGATATGGCGATATCGCTGATGGTGGTTGAGCCATTGATGATCCGACCATTGGCGCTGCTGGCGGAAATGAGGAGGTTCTCAGCTGGCTGTCTTAGTGTTCCATCAAGCGAGCCGACATTCAGTGTTGTGCCGCTGACGAGCAGATCGGTCGTCTGTTCTGCGGTGAATTGAAGATTTAGCCCGCGCGCACCGGCAAGAGATCCACTGGCATCTGCATGGATGCCCGGCAAACGAAGCCGGATCATCCGTGCGGTGACGTCTCCCGTTTCAATGCGCAGGGATGCGGCGGCGCTGCCGGTGCCGTTCAGGAGAGGCGCTGCGGTTTCTGGACCGGCAACATTTCGAAGCGATAGATTGGTCGAAACATCAATCGACGAAAATGCGCCTTCGATACTCAATATTCCGTTTGCGGAACCTCTGAAGCCAGGAACAAATGGCACAATGGACTGGTTCAGCCCGCCCGCCAAGGACAGGCTCTGATCCATTACATTTACCTGACCGGTCAGGTTGAGCGATCCAGTGTCATGAAGAACTTCTGTGCCTTCCAGCAGGAGTATGCGGGAATCAAGGTTGAAGTTCCCGTTCAATACAGCTGTCGGTGTGGTTCCAATGGCAGATCCGGCAAGGTCGCCGATCGGAAAGGGGCCCTGAAGTTCCAACCTGCCGGAGAAAGGTATCTCACTGCCTGACAGTCCCACATTTACCCGTCCATGCGCAGCTTCAAAGGGGAGCACCGAGTCTTCTTCTGCGATGAGGCGCACGTCGCCGGAATAACCGGCATCACCGTCAGCATACGTCAGTTCGCCATCGAGCCAGATGCCTGCGCCGTTTGTCCAAAACGGGCGCAGGGACGCCAGATCTGCACTGAGATGGGCGGGACCGATCAGCTCGCGCGTATCAAAGTCTGCAAGACCCGCAAGGTGAATTTCCCCTTCAGCGACCAGGGAGTCAAACTCGAAATGGGCTTCATTCCCGTCAAGACGGGCAGACAGCGACGCCTCGGCAGTATTGCCAAGCAGCGACTTGATATTGTCCGGGAGCGGAAGAGCGGTTGCGTCCAGTTTGGCGGAAGCGCTGAGCCTGCCGCCTTCCATCTTTCCGGAAAGGTAGGCTTTGTCGTTCTGGTCTATCGAAAAGCGCGCTTCGCCGACACCGTTCAGAAGGTCGCCGGCGCCATTTGCTTCCAGCCGTGCTGCCGAACCGGGCTCCAGCTCAAGCATATGCGCAAACATGCCGTCAGCGGGCGCGTCCGCAATCACCGTGATGTCGAAGCGGTTGGCCGCCGTCATCACAATGAGAAGATCCACCCTGTCGCCGCGGCCTTCAAGAGGGCGCAGACGAAGGGCGGCGTCGAGCGCGCCATTCGATTGCTGCACAAATCGGGCGCTTATTTCAGACGCCGATTGGGGGCCGGCGACCCCATCAGTGAGCACCAACCTGTCCAGGACAAGAGAGTTGAGGTTTACGCGCCAGTTGCCGCCACCTTCAGAAGGGGGCCGAGGCTCACGTTCCGGACGCGCGAAAATTGATAGGGTTTCAACATCCAGCTCTGAAATGTTCACAGACCGCGAGAGAAGAGAAAGCGGAGACCAGCGTAGCCGCAGATCAAGGGCCTCGGCCCAGACCCCGCCTTCATTCACCACCTGTATCTTCGCGACCCTCAGATCAGACAAGGGGTCGCCCTGGAGACCCTCAATATGAAGTTTGCCATACCCGGCAACATCCATTCCATCGATCTGTGAGACGATGAAGTTGCGGCCGCTATCGGTGGTGATCCATATACGGAGCGACCCGATCACCGCGAAGCCACCGGCGGCAGCAATGAGGGCGCCCGTAAGCCAGGGATGGCGACGACGCCAATCCTTGAGGGGAAGGGTGGGCACTCTCATCAGAACGCTTGTCCAATAGAGACATAAATCTGGAGGGGCGCATCGCCGTCTCGTTTGTCGAGGGGCGCCGCGACATCAAAGCGGATCGGTCCAAACCCGGGATAGTACCGGATGCCCAATCCGACAGATGCTTTCGCATCGCCCAGGACTGCGCCTGCGTCATTGCTGGCGGCGCCGATATCTACAAATGCAGCGTACCCAAAACGCTCAGACCGGCGCCAGCGCAGTTCTGCAGAAGCCGAAAACAGACCGCGTCCACCGAGAAACTCGCCGAATTCGTCGGTCGGCGAAAGGGATTGGTATTCATAACCGCGAACCGTGCCGCCACCACCGGCGAAGAACAGGCGGTCGGTGGGCACAGCGTTTGATCCGCTGAATGCGCCGTATTCTGCCCGTACGGCTGCGACGAGATCATCTGCAATTTTCCGGTATGTCGCGCCGGAAATCTGCATACGGGTGTAGCCGGGCGTGCTCTCGCCGAGGGACACACCGTTTTCGACGGCAGCGAAGGCGCGAATGCCTTCCTGCGGGTCCAGGGGGTCGCCTACATCCGTGTACGTTGCTGTTATGGGAATTGAGAAAGTAACCTGCTCTCTTTCGCCCAGGTATATGCGCGTTCTCTGATCAGTGATGCGCGTGAGGTCCACGGCCGCGCCAACCGACAATGTCAGCTGGCGGGAAAATGGCTGAGCAAGAGTTGCCGCGACTTTGGCGCCATTCAGGTCATAAGCTTGTGTTTCCTCCTGCCGGATGCCTGCTTCTGTCAGCAGGGTTCTGCCAAAGCGGCCGATATTCGGGCGCTCATATCCTGCGGTGAGGCTTCGGGAGAGTGTGGCCGCCTCTGCGCGAACAGTTACCTTGTCTGCGCGGCCGGTGATGTTGCGCTTCTCCCAAAGGGCATCGGCGCCGACGCCTTCAGTCGTGGATGCGGTTACGCCAAAGCTGACAGAGCGCGGCGCAGCTTCA
Organism: Hyphomonas sp.; assembly: GCA_046291585.1. Lineage (GTDB taxonomy): Bacteria > Pseudomonadota > Alphaproteobacteria > Caulobacterales > Hyphomonadaceae > Hyphomonas. Next base: position 2,954 of record JBKBRT010000117.1, on the reverse strand, counting down.
GCCAGGGTGAGGGAAACGGTGTGATATCCACCAGGGTCAGGTTCCTGAGACACCACCACCCCGATCCCCTCATACAGGCCGCTGGAACGCAGGCGCCCCCGAAGCCGGTCAATAGTGCGGGGATTGTAAGTTGCGCCCTCGCGCCAGGTTTTCAGAACCTGAATGGCTTGTTGAGAGCGAGGATCTGTTTCGTCGCTGACAAGCTCTCCAAGACGCACCAAGGGGCCTGTTTCGATCGTGTAGGTGATTTCAACATCCGCGTCTTCTCTGGAAGCCAGAGCATCAATGCCAGGGCTTGTGGCGAACGCAAAGCCGCGCGCGTGCAGTGTTGTGATAAGTTCCGCTTCGATCCGTTCGACATCTGATGTTCGGGCAGTTGAGCCAACGGCCAATTCCGCCAGATGTCGATCGATAAGCTTGCGCGTTTCGGCGTCAAGCGAGGCGTCCCCTGTGAGATTGACCGAAGCGATTTTGAACAGGGGGCCTGGATCGACGGTCAAGGCCGCGCTCGCGTCGAGAGTTGTGAAGTCTTCGTGGCGGACTTCTGCTGCAAGGTAGCCTTCTGATGCGAGCAGATCTTCCACGCTGCGCGCCAGGGATTGGGCGCGGTTGCGCTTTTCAAGGACACTGCGCGGCGCGGGCTGGTCAGTGTTCAGAAGCGCATTGGCGCGGGCCGCCAGAGCGGGCGGCGTGCCTCGGAGATGAAAATGGCCTTGCGAGACCGACCCATTGGCAGCTTCTGCGTCTCTGGGCGTACCATTGAAAGACGCGCAGGCGGTGACGGCGCCCAGCAAGCAGGCGCCGGCGATCGGCCGAAGTCGAGCAAATCCAGATTCTGGTGCGCCGCGTGTCATGGTTACCAATATTCAGCTTTCTGCTGATTCATTCCCCTGCAAGAACTGGCCCATTCATCCTAAAGGAAGCATGAAGCTAAGGTTTACGAACCCTAATTGGCGATAATCTGATGCGCATGTAACGCGTATATAGGGTGTCGTATAAGCTCCGGATTTCAGTGGGATTAAATTCTTATGATGTATCTTATGATTGCGGCCGGTCTGTTCCTTCTCTTTGTGGGGGGAGAAGCGCTGGTGCGCGGCTCAGTCAGTGTGGCGCGCAAGCTCAACATTTCGGAGCTGGTGATCGGCCTTACGCTTGTCGGATTCGGCACATCTGTGCCTGAACTGGTCACAAGTTTGCAGGCAGTCGGGCAGGGGGCAGTCGGCATTTCCATCGGCAATGTCGTGGGTTCAAACATCGCCAACGTGTTGCTGGTGCTGGCGATTGCGGTGATTCTGTCACCCATCATCGTGCACCCCAGCGCCATCATGCGGGATGGCTTGTTCATGGTCTGCGCAACTGCGCTGCTGTGCGGCCTGATCTGGTTTGATCAGTTCAGCCGGCTGTCCGGCTTCCTGATGCTGGCATTGCTGATCAGCTATCTGGTCTATTCCCTGGTCATGGACCAGCGCCGTCAGGGTGCGGCCGCGGTCATGCACAAGGAAGAGGGAGAAGTCGTTGACGCGCAGTATGGACTGGGGGTGGGCATTCTGATCGCAATTGCCGGTCTTGCGGGCGTGGTTGCGGGCGCCAACCTGCTCGTTGAAGGGTCTGTTACCCTTGCCCGGATGGTGGGCATCAGTGAGACTGTTATTGGCCTGACAATCGTTGCGGTGGGGACAAGTTTGCCGGAGCTGGCAACGTCCGTCGTTGCGGCATTCCGCAAGAAAGCGGATGTGGCGCTTGGTAATGTCATCGGGTCTAACATATTCAATATATTGGGTATTTTGGGAATTACCGCCCTTGTTCAGCCTTTCAGCGTGAGGGGGGATGCAGGCGCGGAGGCAATGGCCGGAGGAGAGCCTGTCAGCCTTATCAGTTCAGTGGATATTGGCGCCCTCGTTCTGTCGGTCGCGCTATTGTTCCTGTTCGCTCTGACTGGCCGGAAGCTCGCGCGCTGGGAAGGTGCGGTCTTGCTCCTCGGATATGTGCTCTATATGGGCCTGACATTCGACCTCATTCCAGTACCGGCGATATTCCCCAATGGCTGACAATCCAATCTATCAGAACCTCGGCCAACTCGGCCAACACACGCCTCAGCCGGTCAGTCCCGAAGAGGCGCAGCTGGACCGGGTTCAGAACCCGCATGCAGACACGCTTTACCTTACCCGTTTTGTGGCGCCGGAATTTACCTCATTGTGTCCGGTCACCGGGCAGCCGGATTTTGCCCATCTCGTGATCGACTATGCACCAGGTCCCTGGCTGGTCGAATCCAAGAGCTTGAAACTGTATCTGACGAGCTTCCGGAACCATGGTGCATTCCACGAGGAGTGCACTGTTTCTATTGGAAAAAAGATATTCGAGTTTACCGAGCCAACCTGGCTGAGGATCTCTGGATACTGGTATCCGAGAGGGGGGATACCCATCGACGTATTCTGGCAGTCAGGTGAGGTTCCCAAGGGGCTTTATGTGCCTGAAACGGGCGTTGCGTCCTATCGGGGGCGCGGCTGAGCGCGGCCAAATACAGGACAAATCCGGACACTTTAGGGACAAATCCGGTCAATCGGGGACAGCTGGCGGCCATGCCGTGACCATTCCCGACAGGTCCGGACGGATCCTTTCCTGGGGCTGTGCGGTTGCCGTGCCGATGTAGATGAAGCCCGCGAGACGCTCATTTTCCCGAAGGCCCAGCAAGGCGTCCACCTCTTTGCTGAAGGTGATCCACTCCGACAGCCATACGCCGCCCCAGCCGCTGGCGTTTGCGGCGAGGAGCAGATTGTAGCAGAGCGCCCCGGCGGAGAGCTCCTGTTCCCAGACCGGCGTTCTGCCATCATCAACGGGTGAGGACACGACGGCAACGACCGTAGGCGCGCGCAGCAGCAAGCCGGTCGCTTCGATGACGTCGCGCGATTCGACGCCCGCTTTGTTGCCCGCGATGTGGGCGAGCGCCTTGCCGA
>JBKBRT010000116.1:0-9653 GCA_046291585.1 Hyphomonas sp. | reverse complement strand
GCACCCGAAGCGCTCGTGATTTCGCCGGGCCCGTGCACGCCGGTGGAAGCGGGCGTCTCACTCGCCGCGATTGACGCGCTGGGCGCGCGCCTGCCAATCCTGGGCGTCTGCCTGGGCCATCAGGCAATTGCGGCGGCGCATGGATGGCCGGTGACGCGTGCCCGCTCGCCCGCCCATGGCCGCGCTGCGCGCGTCACGCATACCGGGCTTCGCCTGTTCCAGGGGCTGCCGGACGGATTTGGCGTGGGCCTCTATCATTCGCTCATCGCTGTGCCGCCGGAGGCGCAGAGCGCGCTTGTAGTTGATGCCGTCTCGCCCTCGGGCGAGGTGATGGCCCTGTCACACACGCAGAAGCCCATCTACGGTATCCAGTTCCATCCGGAATCCATTCTCACTGAACACGGCCCGGCTCTGCTGCAGAACTTCCTCAACATCGCCCGCGCCTGGAGGCACCCATGATCTGGATCACACAACCTGGATCAGTCCCAGAAAATACAGAACTTTTTGATCTCACAGACCGTGGCCTGCTGCTCGCTGATGGCGTATTTGACACCGCCCGCGTGGTTGGTGGGCGGATTATTCAGAGGCGTGCGCATCTGATGCGGCTGGTGGGCGACGCCGCCGCGCTCGGGATCGGGGTGAACCTTTCTGCGCTGGATGTCCTGGCGCAGGAAGCGGTTCGGGAAAAAGCCAACGGGGCCTTGCGTCTCACGGTCACGCGCGGCCCCGGCGGGCGCGGCCTTTCTGGTGAAACTACGGGCGCGCCGACCGTGATGGCGCGTTTTTCGCCGCTTGAGCTGACCTATCCGATGCCGCCCATAACCCTGCGGATCAGCAACATTCGCCGCAACCCCACATCCCCCTCTGCGCGCCACAAAACCCTGTCCTATACGGACAATATCATGGCGCTGCGTGAGGCGATGGCGATGGGCTATGATGAGGCCCTGCTGCTTTCGCCGGAGGGGCGGGTCGCCTGCGCCTCGGCGGCGAACGTGTTTGCGCTGTTTGGAAATCTGCTTGTCACGCCCCCGCTATCTGAGGGCGTCCTGCCCGGCGTTGTGCGCGGCTGGCTGCTGGCGGCCGCGCGAGAGGCTGGACTTGAGACCGCGCAGGAAAGCCTGACGCCTGAGCGGCTTGCCGAGGCAGGCAGCATCTTCCTCACCAACAGCCTGCGCATCTTCCAGCCTGTCCGTGAATTTTCCGGCCGGTCCTTCGAGACAGACCTGCCCGCAGCGCTCATTGGCCTTGGCCAGACTCTCCTGGAAGGAGGCTTCGATGATTGATGCAGACCGGAGGGACAGGGCGCTCGCCCGCGTGCGCGCGGAGCCTGTCATCATGGGCATCCTCAATGTGACCCCTGACAGTTTCTCCGATGGCGGACGGCACACGACGCTGGAAGCGGCTGAGGCGCAGACCCTGCGGATGCTGGCGGAAGGCGCTGGCATCATCGACATCGGCGGAGAATCCACACGTCCCGGCGCGGCGCCGGTCTCGGCGGCGGAGGAGCTTACCCGCGTTCTCCCCGTGATCCGGCATCTGGCCACTCGGATCGGCGCGCCGATCTCCATCGACACGGTGAAAGCCTCCGTCGCCCGCGCGGCGGTCGAGGCGGGGGCGGTCATCATCAATGATGTGACCGGCATGACGGGCGACCCGGATATGGCCGCCACGGTAGCAGAGACAGGCGCGGCCATCGTAATCACCTACCATCGCGGGCAGGTGGACGAAGCCGTGGATGCCATCGCCGATATGCGCGCCTTCTTTGACCGCGCGTTCGAGACGGTGGCTCGCGTGGGTATCCTGAAAGAGCGCATCTGGCTTGACCCGGGTGTGGGCTTTGCCAAGACGCCGCAGCAGAACCTTGACGTGATTGCCGGGCTGGGCACGCTCGCCGCGTATGGCTGCCCTGTTCTGGTGGGGCTTTCCCGAAAGAGCTTTATCGGCCATGTCACTGGCCGGGCCGTAAATGATCGCCTTGCTGGCACGCTCACCGCCCATCTGATGGCACTGCAGCGGGGCGCTCGCGTCCTTCGGGTGCATGATGTAGCTGAGCACACCGATTTGCTGCGCCTGTATCAGGCGATCGAAGGGGCAGGGCATGAAAACTGAGATCATCATCCGCAATCTCCGCATCCACGGCTATCATGGGCTGAAGGAAGCAGAGAAAGCGCTCGGTCAGATCTTCGAGGTCGACATCACCTGCGACATGCATACCGACGTCCCGCCCCGCGATGTGATGGAAGACACGGTCTGCTATGGCGAGATCTGCGATCTCGTCGTCGGCGTGTCCGAGAATGAAGTGTTCAACCTGATCGAAACCCTGGCAGAGCGGATCGCCTCGGCGATCTTTGCGGCCTTCCCGCCAATCCGGAAGATCCGGGTCGAGATCCGCAAGCCCCGCGCGCCCATCCGCCATATCGTCAACCATGTCGGCATTGCCATTGAGCGGGAGCGCCATGGCTGAGGCTGCGCTTGGTCTCGGCTCCAATCTGGGGGACCGGCAGGCCCACCTCGCCGGCGCCGTGTGCGCGCTCGGAGCTTGGGAAGGAATTGCCGTTTCGGCGGTATCTTCGCTCTGGGAAACCCCGCCCTGGGGCATTGAGGAACAGCCGCATTTTCTCAATGCCTGCGTACTGATTGAAACCTCCCTTTCGCCAATCGCCGTGCTTGATGCCTGTCTTGCGATTGAACGGGACCATGGCCGCGAGCGCAGCCTGCGCTGGGGGCCGCGCACGCTGGACATGGATGTTCTGTACTATGACGATGTGGAGATGGCCGATGAACGGCTGATCCTGCCGCATCCGCGCATGTTGCTGCGCAGCTTCGTTCTGGCCCCGCTGACGGAGATTGCGCCGGAAAAGCTGATTTCCGGCGTCACGATCCGCGAAAACCTCGCGCTCCTGGGGCTTGACGCGGACATGATGCGGTTTGGACCTTTTCCGGTTTAGGCGTTACCAGATCAGGCGGGCCTTCAGCCCGCCCAACGCAGATGTCCCTAGCTCCAGGCGGCCATCGGTTGCTTCGGCAAGATCGTTGGCAATCGAGAGCCCGAGCCCGTGCCCGCCAGGGCGTTCATCGGCGCGCTGGCCGCGCAGGATGACCTGCTCGCGGCTTGCCGTGCCGATGCCAGGGCCATCGTCCTCAATCACGAGTTCGCGCAGGTGCGATGAGATCCGGACGCGGGCGACCGCATAGCGCGCGGCGTTCTCCATCAAAGGCCCTGCCATTTCCATCAGCTGATCGGCGGAAACCGGCAGCGCAGCGCCCGGCGGGCAGTCGATGTCGAACTCGACACGTGCGCCCCGCTCCGTACGCGACAGCACGGCCGCCAGGCGTTCGATCAGCGGGCCGGGTTCTGTGGGGCCCCGGTCAAGGCTTGCGGCCGTGCGGGCGCGTGCCAGTTCCCGATCCACTGCATCCGAGGCAGCGCGGATGGAATGTTCCAGACCATCGGCCATGTCAGCCTCGCCCGCTTCCCGGACGCGGCGAGCGACGGCGCGCAGAGCGGAGAGAGGCGTTTTCAGCCCATGGGCCAGGTTGGCAGCGCGGTCGCGCGCGGCGTGTACATCTGCCTCCCTGGCATCGGCGAGTTCGTTGATCTGCTCCACCAGCGGGGTCACCTCCGTTGCAAACCGGCCTGCATCAAGGCGGGAAACGGGCGAGGATTTCAGCTCGCTGATGGATGACTGCACCGCTCGCAACGGCAGCAGGCCAATGGTCACCTGAAACCAGGCAGCCAGGCTCAGTGTTGCCCAGAGGAGGCTGAGGAAAATTGCAAGTTCGCGGGCAAACTCTTCCCGGGCATCGTTCAGGCTCGCGCGGTCGGCGGCAATGATGAGCATCACAGGCGCAGAGGCTTCGGTTTCCCGAATGGGGCGTGCGACGCGGACAAGATCCTGCCCGAAGGGACCCGTGGCAGTGTCGCGGTGCCACTCTGCACCATCCACATCGGGAGGAACTTCCAGCGCGTTGTCCCACAGCGAGCGGGATCTTTGGACTTCGCCGTCGCGGGAAACCTGCCAGTACAGACCGCTTGCGGGGCGGTCGAAGCGCAGGTCGGCAGGCTGGTAGGCCTCGGTGGAAAAGCCGTCAGGTTTGAAGGTGATTGCGCTCACGATGGCGCGGCCGTGACGGATCAGGTCGTCTTCCGTGGTGCGCCGGATATGGCTGTCGAACAGCAGGACCAGCGTGAACCAAGAGACCAGCAGCGCCGCCGCAATGGCCAGCGCGCCGCCGGCCAGCAGGCGAAGCCGGATGGAGCGCAGCGGTTTCACGCCTCGGCTTCAATCACATAGCCGAAGCCGCGCCGGGTGTTGATGACGCCGGGGCCAAGCTTGCGGCGCAAACGTGAGACGATGGCCTCAATAGCGTTAGTGTCGCCGGTATCCTCCACGCCGTGCAGATGTTCGGAGAGCTCGCCGGCGGAAACGGTGCGGTTCACGTTGTGGGCCAGATAGTCCACGAGGCGGAATTCCAGGGGCGTGACGCGGATCGGCTGGCCCGCATACGCGATGGTCATCCTGCGGGTGTCGACCATCAGCTCGCCGGCCTGGAGGACGGGCTGCGCCATCCCGGCAGCGCGGCGGATAAGGGCGCGCAGGCGGACAACAAGCTCTGTCATTTCAAAGGGTTTGGGCAAATAGTCGTCGGCGCCCGCTTCGATCCCATCAACGCGTTCCATCCAGCTGCCCCGCGCAGAAAGGATAAGAATGGGTGTGGTCATGCCCGCCGTCCGCCAGCGTTTGAGCACTGACAGGCCATCCATACGGGGCAGCCCGAGGTCCAGAATGATGGCGTCATAAGGCTCGGTATCGCCCTTGAACCAGGCGTCTTCACCGTCACGGGCATGGTCGACCCGAAAGCCGGTATCCTTCAGGGCGGCGGAAATATCGTCTGCAATCAGGGCTTCATCTTCAACGAGGAGTACGCGCATCAGTCATCCTCTTCGACATCGAGAATCCGTCCTGTCCGCGCATCGACTTCGATTTCCAGCACAATTCCCCGGCGGGTCAGGACTTCCAGCTCGTAAATGAGATAGCCGTCATCGTCGTCCAGTTCCAGCTTCAGAAGTTCGCCGGGATAGCGTTGCAGGACAGAACCGAGGATGACCTCAAGGGGCAGTATCTGGCCGCGTTTGCGGGCGTCCCACACGATTTCCTGGTCGCGCCGATACGCGTCGTCATCATCATCGTCGTCCCAATCGGCGAAAGCAGGGGCTGTCGCGGCCGCCAGAAGGCAACCGGCAAGTAGCCATTTCGGGACAAATCGGGACACCACGGGACAGAATGCTCCTTACAGCAACCTAGCACGTTCCTATCGCGGACACGCCCTGACAGAAACCTGACAGATCAAAGCAGGGGGCTGTCAGCCGCTGTCCGCCAGATTGCAATCCGGGCCGCACAGACCGGCCATGAATTTGCGAAAGGACGACCCCATGCAATCCACCCCTTATGTGATTGGCGCGATTATCGTGAGCATGATCGCGGCGAGCAGTTTCGGTGCCGGCACCAGTGATGCGCAGACCGAGGTGCTGCAGGAGGAGCTGTCGGAAGCCCGCCCGGTGGCAACGCCCGCCAGATACAGCCTCGGTGAACATGCGGGATTTGACGAGGCCACCCGGGCGCTCGCAGCGCAGGGCTTTGATGTCGTGGGATATGACGCAGGTGACCGGCGGATCGAGATCACTGGCCTCACCGCGACAGGACACTGCCTGGAGCTGAAATTTCACCCGGTGTCGGGTAAGGAACTCCGCCGCAAGCGGGACGATGATTGCCGGGCCGGAGGAGGAGGCGGTTTTGAAGACTGAACATCGTTCCCAATGGGGCGCGGCCAGTTTCAGGCTGCGTCGCTCGCCCTGAGGGAGAGGTGTATGATGCAGGCGCCCTCTGAGGGGCGGGGCGGCATCTGCTCGGCCCGGTCACGGCCGAAACGCTTCGCGCGGTAGAGGGCCTGGTCGGCCTGCTCGAGCGCCGGGAGGATATCGGTGTCCATCTCCTCGAGCTGGCTGACGCCCAGACTGATGGTGACGTTGAACGACCGCCCGCTGCTGTGGAAGCGCAGATCTTTCACGGCCTCGCGCAGGCGGTTGGCGAGCGTCATCGCGGCGTCCAGTGGTGTTTCGGGCAGGATCAGGCCGAACTCTTCCCCGCCCAGGCGGCCGAGCAGGTCTTCTTCCCGTACGCATTCGGTCACGAGGCGCGCCAGCCGCACGATGACCTCATCGCCAGCGGCATGGCCATATATGTCGTTGACCGCCTTGAAGTGGTCGATATCGAACATCAGGACACTGACTGGATGACCGTGGCGGTGGGCGCGCTGAACTTCGCGTTCGGCAAAACGGAAGAAGGCGCGGCGGTTCAGCGCCTTGGTAAGCGGATCGGTGACGGCAAGATCATAGAGCGCGCAGCGGTCTTCCTCGGCATTGATCAGATCCTGTACGGCATACCGCCCGGCGCTGTGCACGCAGATATCCTGGCTGACGATGTGGGCCATGCTGTTGAGAAGATCGAGTTGCGCAGGCGATAGCGTGCGCGGCGCGCTGTCGATGAGACAAAGCGTGCCAAAGCGCTTGCCATCGGGATCACTGAGCGGCGCGCCGGCGAAGAAGACCACGTTGGGATCGGTCATCACGGCCGGCTCGCGGGCGAAAAACGGCTCGAGGCGGGCATCGGACACGGCAAAGGCTTCATCTGAAAGATTGGCGTAGGCGCAGAATTCCTGAAGGCTTTCGAAATCCCGTTCGCAAACGCCGTGAGCCGCGCGATACCAGGCGCGATACCGCTCGTTCAGCGCTGCAATAACAATGGGCGCGCCGAGCGCCAGAGACGCTGTCCGAGCAATATGGCTCGCATCATGAATGATTTCGCTTTTCAGAATTCGGTAGCGCTGAAGCACTTCCGATTTCTGCTGTTCAAAGCGCGGCGGCGGATAGGAGAGCATGGAAAAAACGTCCCCCCGGACATTTTGGTTACCACGTCGTTATGCAGTGTCAGGGTTGATAAATGTTGGTCCCGGATCGATGAAATTTCACCGATCCGGGGTGTTGGGACTTATTTTCCGGTTGCCCGTTCTTTAAATTCTGCGGGCAGGATTTTAATCCGTTGCGGGATAATCCGCCTGCTAAGCGTTAATCAGGCGCGGCAGAGCCTTGCAGAAACGCTCCACATCTTCGATTTTTCCGGTCGAAACGCGGTTCCACGCCGTATAGTCCATGTATTGTCCGCGGATGGAGATCTTCTCGGCGGCCATCGCTTTCTGAAGATCGTTGGCGGGCATACCGCTCTGGAAGTAAACGAAGTTCGTCTGCGATTTGAGGTATGTGAGGCCCAGCGTGTCGAGCGTCGTGGTGATCATGTCGCGGGCTTCCACGATCTTTGACTTTGAGTAATCGATGAAGGCGGTGTCGTCATAGCAGCCAATGGCGGCGGCGATGGATGTGCACGGTGTCCAGGACATCTGTGTGTAGCGGATCTTCTCGGCGGTCTCTGCCGAAGAGATGGTATAGCCCACGCGGATGCCGGCCATTCCGTAGATTTTCGAGAAGGTGCGGGTGACGATGACATCCTTGCCTTCCTTGATCAGCGGCACGCAGGTCATTGAAGCTTCGTCGTCAACGAGTTCGATATAGGCTTCATCCACGACAACGGTCGTCTTCTCCGCCATTTTCGAAACAGCCGCGCGGATGACAGACCCTGGCATGGCAATGCCGGTCGGGTTGTTGGGATTGCACAGCTGGACCATGCCGGTTTCCGGGGTGATGGCCGCGTCAATGCCGGCGAGGTCCATATCCATATCCTCCGTAAGCGGAACACGAATGATGGTTGCCATATTGAGCTTTGCCGCATAGAGCGCCGTCGTATCCCAGAACAGGCGTGGGGCGACGATAGGTCCCTTGGGGCCGTAGATCAGAGCCAGCGCGCTCAGCGCCTCGCCCGAGCCTGTTGTGATCACGATCTGCTCGGGGGAAACGCCGTGACGATCTGCGATCTGTTTGGCGAGGGTCTCAATCGCTTCCTGATTTGTGTAGAAGGCGCCTTTTTCTGCGGCTTTGGTGATCATTTTGAGCGCCGATGGCGCCGGGCCGTAGGGGTTCTCGTTGCGCGAGAGGAGCGCGAGATCGGCCGGGGGACCGAAAAGCGGGGGACCCGATGGCTCTGCCGGGAACGCGCCGATAGCTTCTGCGGCTGAAGCCGTCGACGAAGTTGTGGTCGCGCAGCCAGCAAGGCCAACTGCGGCAACGCCTGCGCCGGCCGAAAACAGGCCGCGTCGTGTCAGTCTATATCCCATGGTCTTCCTCCTGATAGGGTGTGGATATGTCGGCATTGAGTGTTGTCACGGGTGCCGGAGGCGCAGTCTCGGCCAGGAGCGGCGCGGTGCGTGCAGGCGGCGTGAGCGCAGAGACCAGCATGATGCTGGAGGTGACGAGCAGATAGAGCCCCAAGGCGCGGCGTAGATGGGCGGCATTGAGACTGTGCGCGAGCGCCACGCCCCAGGGGGCGGTGATCATGCTCATGGATGTGATGGCAAGGGCGGCGATGAGGTTCACATAGCCGAGCGAGCCGAATGGCAGGCCGGATTGGCCAAAACCGGCGATGATGCTGCCGATGGTGCCGGGCACCGCGATGATCGTGCCAAAGCCTGCGGCTGTGGCGACCGCGCGGTGCATGGGCTGGCCGCTCAGCGTCATGATGAGCACGGCGGGCGTGCCCCCACCGATGCCGAGCAATGTGCAATAGCCGCCAAGGACGCTGCCCAGACCGCCGCGCATGAACCCTTTGGGCATCTCGCTTGAAACCGGGCCCCGCTGAGTAAGCACCGGGAAAAGGAAATGCCAGGCCATGATGAACACGCCGATCCCGAAGGTGAGCTTCAGCGCGTGCCCGTCTAGATACTGCGCCACCAGGAGGCCAACCACGACACCGATCACGACCCAGGGTGTCCAGCTTTTCAGTATCTCGAAGTCGACGGCGCCCCGCTTTGCGTGGGCCTGAACCGATCGCAGGGAGGTGAAGATAATTGTCGCCAGCGATGTGCCGATGGCCACGTGCATGATCTTGTCGCTGGCCATCGCCTCAGACCCGGCGCTGAGCAGCGTAAGCACCGAAGCGAGGGCGGGGACGACGACAAAGCCGCCCCCGATGCCGAACAGACCTGCCACAAAGCCTGCAAGTGCTCCTGCGGCGAGCATGGCCGCGATGAAGAGCAGCGTGTCGGGCGTGAGGATCATAAGACAGAGACCCTTGCTGACCGGGGTGAAGATTTCAGCCGCATCATCAGAACCTCGCCGTCAGTGTGACCTGTGCGGTGCGCGGGTTGAGGGGGCGGAAGGAAGCGGCGCCTGTTCCGGTTGTGGTGAAGGTGAAGGCGAGGGTGTCTTCATCGAATATATTGTCGATATTGAACCGCAGGCTGACATTCTCCGGCAGGCCGAAATTATTGGGTCCACCGAGATCCACATAGCTGCTCCAGAGGAAGTAGCTTTCCATGACGTTGCCGGTCTGGAAGGCGCCCTCAGCAAAATCAGCGTAGCGTTCGCCGGTATATTTGGTGGAGATGTTTGCGACGAGCCATTCGGTGGGCTCCCAGGTGATGCCGCCCGTGAACAGCCATTCCGGGCTGTCGGCGAGGAGGCTGCCCGCCGGATTGACACCAAA
>JBKBRT010000115.1:0-9655 GCA_046291585.1 Hyphomonas sp. | reverse complement strand
ACACCGCGCGGGCCTCAACCCACCCTGCGCGCATGATACATCAGGGAGTCGCCGCCATGACTGGCCCAGTCGCAAAGTCACGCCTTGCCGGCATCGCGCTTCTTGTCAGCGCGCTGGCATTCCTGCCGGCCTGCTCGCGGGAAACGGCCGAAACGCCTGCCCCGCCCGTGCAATCGGATGCGGAATCGGCAAGCGCAGAATTGCCCACCACACAGCAGGCGGGCGAGCGGCTTGCCACCAGTCTTTGTGCCGGCTGTCATGCCATCGGCCTGCAGGGCGAAAGCCCCCACGCCGACGCACCGCCTTTCCGAACCCTGTCTGAGAAATACCCCGTCCGCTTTCTCGAAGAAGCCCTCGCCGAGGGCATCATGGTGGGTCACGAAGACATGCCCGAATTCCAGCTGGAAGCCGATCAGGTGGAGCAGCTGGTCGTGTATCTGGAATCCATACAGGCGCAGTAGACGGTCATCGCGGCTCAGCGGGCCCGGAGATCATCGCCTCCCCATAATAGCCCGGGGCAATGGGCGTTTCCAAGGCAAAGTCGGCCACCATGCGGACGTAGCCGGGGGCGATATGGGTGAACTGGCGTGTGCCATCGGGCAGGATGTCGAACCCGCGCATGCCATGATCATAGCCCGGATACTCTGCCAGCGTGATCGGGCGGCCTTCAAACTGCAGGGTTTTCAGCCGGGAACGCGTATAAGCGGGCGGGGCGTCGCGGTCTTCGCCAGCCAGGATCCACAGCACCGGCGCATGGATGCCAAGCAGCACAGGCTCACCTTCATGCCGCCAGCTGGTGCCCACCGACCGGAGGGGCCCGGCCACCCGGAGGACCACATCGGAATGCTGGAGAATCTCTCCGGTAAACTCGCCCTTCACGTAAGGATACCAGGGTTCATTCCGGTAGATGTTCTTCAGGGCTTCGAGTTCAAAATAGCCGGACTTGAAATCCGATACCATGATCGCGCCGGCCGCGTCCGCCAGCATGCCTGCCGCCATCTGGGCGGAGGGTCCAAAACCCGCTTCAGCCACATCCTGAACCGTCTGCGCGCGATTTTCGGCAAGCGGGCTTTCGAGCAGGCCGTAGGACACGATAACAAAGCCCGGCTTTACGGTTCGCGCGGCCAGCGGCGCCACCCAGCCGCCCTGGCTGGCACCGTGCAGTCCGAACCGGCCAAGGCGCGCGCCGGCGAGACGGCGCGCCTCTGTAGCGGCCGCCGCCGCGTCGGTCGCCAGCACGCCGAAGTCCTGCGTGTAACTGCCTTTTGAGACGCCCGTGCCGCGCTTGTCATAGATGAAGACACCCACGCCCTGCAGTGGCAGCAGGTGCTGGAAGGGATCATGCTGCAACGCCGAATAGCGCCCGGAGCCCTGCACCTGCACGACGACCGGCACCGGCCCGTCACCCGCTGGCAGGATCAGACGTCCGGCAAGCTGCGTGCCTTTTGCGCCCGCAAACACGGTTTCCTGTGTGACGACCTCTGTGGCCGTTGCCACGGCGCCTTCAAAGACCGAGAGGCCGGTCTGGCAGGTAAACTCCATCTGGCGGGTCTCGGGCTGGTCCGTCCAGCCGCTGTAAGCCTGCCAGGTTTCTTTCTCGAACACGAACCGGCCGGTTTCCCCCTCCAGGGTGCGCCAGCGCAAGCCTTCTTCGGTGGGGGTTAAGGCAATGCCGCCGCCATCTTCCAGTCGCCAGCTGCCCCCGCATGCCGGGTCTCCCGCAACCGGCCCCGCAGCAAAACCGGGAATGGCAGGCATGGCCAGTGCCGGCAATTCAGGCAGTAGTTCCGGCAGGCTGCTGGCGCATGCGGTGAGCAGGCCTGCGGTGAGCGCCGCCGCGAGATTGCTGAACTTTCCCATGCCCCGAATCCCTTTTCATTCCCACTGCCCGCCAGAGCCGTTTTGCCGCTGCTTCCGCAGAAACACAATCAGGGCTCCTATGGGCCGATAATAGAGCTTGATTGCCTTAGCGTTATGTCTCGCTCAAATGGGACCAGCGGTGGATGAGGGCGGTCAACGCCCCGCGCAACAACCGCGCCAGGGAGGAGAAATCCGGCGGTGTCTGCGCCGGGCACAGGCCATGGAAGGCGATTCACAAACCTTTGCCACAGATACGGCGCCGGCGGCCCGCCAGCGTGTCGCTGCTTTTGCGCAGTCCCGGCGCGGGCGGATGATCATCGCCTCTGCTGCCGCGCTCATCCTGATCTGGCTGGGCGTTCGCTTCCTGATGGACCGGGGCGCGTATGTGTCGACGTCTGACGCGCGGATCGCGGCCGAGATGGTCGCCCTTTCCACCGACATTTCGGGGCGCATCACCAGTGTTCAGGTGAAAGAAGGCGACCGGGTTTCCGCCGGTGACGTGCTCTACACGATAGATGACCGCGAAGCGGTGTTCACGCTGGCCCAGCTCGAGGCAGAAGCCACGCGGCTGCGCGCGGAAATGGCCCGCGAAGAGACCCGCGCCGGGCTGGCGACCTCCAAGGCCGGCAGCCAGGTTGCGGCCCGGCGGGCGGGCACCTTGTCTGCGGCGGCCAGCGTTGAAGCGGCCCGGTCTGATCTCACCATCGCGCAACGCGATTATGACCGCACCAAAGACCTGTTCGAGCGGGGGCTGATGCCCCAGTCCAATCTCGACCAGGCGAGGAATGTGCTCGACACGCGCGCCCAGGCGCTGCGGCGGGCGCAGGCTGAGCGGGACACGGCGGCTGCCGACCAGCGCACGGCCAGCATCACGGGCCAGGAGGTTCGCCTGATCGACTATGAACTCACCGTTCTGCGCGCCGCCCTCGACCAGGCCGAGGCCCGCGTGGAAGCGCAGAACGTGGTGGTTGAGCATCACACGATCCGCAGCCCGATCGACGGGGTGGTGGATGAGCTTTTCTTCGACATGGGCGAGCATTCTCTGCGCGGTTACCGGATGGCGCTGGTGCATGATCCGGACGCGGTCTGGGTTTCGGCCAACATCAAGGAAACGGAGATCCGCCATGTGCGCCCCTCGGCAGAGGTTCTGGTGCGCGCGGATAGTGATCCCTCGCGCGTGATCGCCGGCCGTGTCGCGCGCATACATGACGCCACGCTTGGCGAAGCGGCGATGATGTCAAACCCAAATGCCAATGGCGTGTTCACCAAGATTACCCAGAGGGTGGGCGTGCGCATCGAGCTGGAGCGGACGGAGGTTGAGCTGCGGCCCGGCACGATGGTGCGTGTGCGCATCAAGAAGGGCGATGGCAGCGCGGGGGCCAGCGGAGCGCCGGCGTGAGCCGCGCGCCCGGTCTTTCGCCTGCGGGCGCTGCCTGCGCTGGGGCCCCTTTGGCAGCTGACGAGATTCCCGCAATGGCCGGGCCCTCGGTGCGCGCGCAGTTTGAGCGCTTTGGCAGCATCTATCGCTGGATATTGCTGTTCACCATGCTGACAGGCTCGATGGGGACGATGCTGGCGGCGACGACCGTCAATGTTGCCCTGCCCGCCATCATCGGCGCGTTCGGCCTGGGGCAGGATCAGGCTCAGTGGATGTCGACCGCCTTTCTGGCGTCTTCCACCATCGCGATGCTGGCAAATGCCTGGGCGATGACCACCTTCGGGCCGCGGGCGACCTACACGTTCGGCATGATCGTGTTCGTCCTCGGCTCGCTGCTGGGCGCGGTGAGCACCACGCTGGAACTGCTGATCCTTTCCCGAGGCATGCAGGGGATTGCGGCGGGGCTGCTGCAGCCGATGTCGATGTTCCTGATCTTCCAGACGTTTCCCGACAGCAAGCGCGGCATGGCGATGGGCGTGTTCTCTATCGGCGTGGTGCTGGCGCCCGCTTTCGGGCCGGCCCTCGGCGGCATTGCAGTTGATCTTGCAAGCTGGCGGCTGGTGTTTGTGGCGACGCTGCCGCTGGCGCTGGTGGCTCTCGGGATTGCCCCCTTCGTGATGCCCAAGGGCGACCGCAACCGGGACATGAAACGCCCGCCGCTCGACTGGCCGGGCCTCAGCCTGCTGTCGATTGCCGTGGTCGGCCTGCTGGCGGCCTTTGCCGGCGGGAACCGCGATGGGTGGGATTCGGACATCACCTATCTGCGGTTCGGCATCGCGATTTTGGCCGCTATCGCCTTCTTCTTCTGGGAGCTGCGCCATCCCTTCCCGGCGCTGAACCCCAAGGTGTTCACCTATCGCCAGTTCTGGTCTGCGGGCCTGATCGTCTCGGCGACCGGGATTGCGATCTATGGATCGACCTATCTCATTCCGCTGTTTGTGCAGCTGGTGCAGGGGTATTCGCCAACGGCGGCGGGGGTGATGATGATCCCGGCGGGACTGGCGATGATGGTGGGTTTTCCGATTGCCGGACGTCTGACCGACCGGATTGATCCGCGCTGGCTGCTGGGCTTTGGCATCATCAGCTTTGCGGTTTCGGCCTGGTTGATGTCGCATGTCTCGGCGATGACACCTTACTGGGTGCTGGTCGGGTGGATCGTGCTGAGCCGGATCGGGATCAGTTTCTGCATGACACCCGCCAATACGACGGCCGTGCGGGCCGTGCCGCCGCATCTGCTGGCGGCAGCGGCGGGGGGCGTGTCGTTCCTGATGCAGGTGGGCGGGGCGTTCGGGGTGAACATCCTCGCCATCATACTGCAGCGCCGGACGATCTTTCATGGCGAGCATCTCTCGATGGGCCTCAATGAGACGAATGCGGAGATGATGTATCAGCATGCGCTTCAGGCGCAGACGCTGGAGATGAGCGGCATGACGCAGGTGCAGGCGTTCCAGTCCGCATTCGGACTGTTCAGCCAGAAGGTGGCGATGGAGGCGAGCATCTATGCCTTTCGGGATTGTTTCTTCCTCATTTTTGTCTGGTTCATCCTGGTGCTCGGCGCCCTTGCCTTGATGCCCCGGCCAAAGCTGGTACAGCCGCCGCGCTAGGCACTTTCACAGGCAGGCGGGCCCTTTGGCACTCACAGACACCCTTACCCGCAACCGGGCGTTCATTGCGGCCAATACGCGGCTGGCGCCGGTAGACGGGCTGACGCTGACGCATCGCGGCGAGCCTGAACCCTTGCGGATATGGCAGGCCGACGAGATCACGCCGATCTGGTCGGCGACCGAGGAAGACCTCGACCGGCAGGGTATCGAGCCGCCCTTCTGGGCGTTCCCCTGGGCGGGGGGACAGGCGGTGGCCCGGCTGATCCTGGAGCGGCCGGAGATCGTGCGCGGCAAGCGGGTGCTCGACATTGCCTGTGGCAGCGGAATGGTCGGCATTGCCGCTGCGGCGGCGGGGGCCAGCGCGGTCTGGGTCAATGATATTGACCCGATCTGTGAAGCGGCCGCTGCGCTGAACGCCGAGGCGAACGGCGTCTCGCTCAGCTGGAGAGGGAGCAACCTGCTGGAGGCTCCGCCGGCGGATGTGGAGGTCATCCTGGCGGGAGACATCTTTTACGAGATGACGATGGCGGCGCGCTTTCTGG
This sequence comes from Hyphomonas sp., assembly GCA_046291585.1. GTDB lineage: Bacteria > Pseudomonadota > Alphaproteobacteria > Caulobacterales > Hyphomonadaceae > Hyphomonas. The sequence continues at coordinate 4,211 of JBKBRT010000115.1, read as the reverse complement.
ACTGGTTGCGACAGGCGGCAGCGGGGGGCATTGCCGTCTATGCCGGAGATCCGGGGCGGGCCTATGCGCCGGCGGAGGAGACCGGGCTGCTGGCCGAGTACGACATCGCCACGACGCTGGAGCTGGAAAGCGCCACGGCGCGCCATGCCCGCGTCTGGCAGATCGGGCTCTAGGGCCGGAAAATCTGGAAAACGGTTTGGCTGGCATGAGGGAAGTATACCTCAACAAGGGGTCAGCCGGATTGGGCGGGCGCGGGGGCGGCCCGATCCGGGGGACAGGCCCGGACGGATGCCCTGCGGGCGCGAAGCGCGCGGCGGGGACAGCGCGCGCGGCTTCCGGCGCGGCGGTGTTGGACACGCCGCCGGAACACCCCGGCCGGGCCTGACAAACCGGGGACAAAAGCTGGCCACTTTCGGCCAAATGCGGACACTTCAGGACACGGATGGGTCAATTCCGGACACTTGGTGCCCGCTTGAGGACACACCCGCCGGCCTGCGACACGCAGCCGGGTCCAGATCGCCGTCACTGTTTCAGGAACTATGTGTCAGGACCGACATGTTTCTCACCCCGCCCGACTGCGCCTGGCGCCCGCCGGTGAGGTGACCCGGGGTTTCAAACGGCCCGTGTATTGGCCCTGCCTGGCAGCCCCTGCCGCCGCGCATTGTGTTGGCGTAGCGGCTGGAATGTTATTGGATTTTCATCAAATAAGTTTGATCCCTGCCCCGGCCCACCGCCAACTTTCTGGGGAACCAGGACCGCGAGCGTGGCCGGGCAGCAACAGCCAAAGTCTTGTAACAATTTAACATTTTCAACGCATTAGTTTCGCAAAACCTTGATTTGAACGCCTGCGAGGCGCTCGTTAACGACCCGGCAACCGGCGCTTTGTGCGCTGCAACACCGGGGTCTGACATGAAATTCCGTATCCTCTCTGCTACCGCCATTGCCGCCCTCGGCGTCTCCGGCCAGCTTTCGGCATTCGCCGAAACGCCTGACGCACCAGATTCGCGCCGCCTGGAAGTCGTGACTGTCACGACCCAGAAGACCGAGCAGGCCCAGATTGATGTTCCGATCAACATCTCCGTAGCCAGCCAGGACCTGATCGACAAACTTGCAGCGGACGATATCGAAGATCTCGCCAACTTCATTCCCGGCCTGCAGGTGCAGGCGCAGAGCCTCAATGCGCCGACCTATTCGCTTCGCGGGGTTGTGGCAGACGGCGGTGCACCGCGCGTTGCGATCTTCCAGAACGGTATCTCTATCGGAACGCCGGGCTACGCGACCAGCATCGCCATCCACGACATCGAGCGCGTCGAAGTGGTGAAAGGCCCTCAGGCAACCCTTTTCGGACAGGGCGCTCTCATCGGCGGTATCAACTACATCCAGAACCGCGCCTCGACAGAAGGCAATTTCGGCAAGGCCCTGATTGAAGGCGGCGACTACAGCTTTGTGCGCGGCGAGGGTTTCTACAACTTCGCCCTCAGCGACACGCTGGCTGTTCGCGTGGCCGGCCAGATCAAGAATGTCGATGGCTATGTTCCCAATACGGCCAACTCGCCGGACCTGATGGGTCAGGACACCACCGCTGTTCGCGGCACGATCCACTGGGAGCCAACCCCCGCCATCACTGCAGACATTTTCGTCAACTATCAGGAAGACGACTCCACCGGCACGCAGTTCACCTCCGGCTTCTTCCCCGTAAATGGCCGGATCGATCCCTATGGCCCGACGGCGATGAACATCAACCCCGATCAGGTCCGTGATAAGCTGGGCAATGATCGCGAGATCTTCGCCACCACGGCAAACCTTGAATTCTCGCTGAACGATGCCTGGACGCTGACCTCGCTGACCGATTACCGCGACCTCTCCTCCAACGAGGCCTGGGACTCCGACGGCGCCGCATTCAACCTGCTGCAATTCTATCAGGCCCGCGAAGGCGATGCCTTCACCCAGGAACTGCGCCTCAACTATGACAATGGCGGCCGCCTGCGGGGCTTCTTCGGTGGCAACTATTTCGACTATGAAACCCGCGACTCGCTGACCTTCTCGACCGACGAAGCATATGCGCAGTCTCTGTTCCTGCCGCAGATCGCGGCTGGCGCGGGCCTGACCGTTGCCCAGATCCGCGGCCTGCTGATGAGCCGGGGCGTTCCCGGCGCGGCCAATATCGGCAGCTTCACGACCCCGTTCCAGTATTCGGTGGTCGGCCTGCTGCAGCAGGGCGCGCTGATCCCGCTGAACCCGGCGCACACCGAACAGTCCAGAACGACAGACGCCCGCACGAGCTATGACCTCTTCGGCGACCTGACTTATGATCTGACCGACCGGCTCTCGCTGACCGGCGGTCTGCGCTACACGGTCAACGAGCTGGAAGCTTCCAGCGTCGGCGAGTTGCTGCGCGGCAACGCCGCCCTCGGCGGCACGCGCAACGCCGTGACCTTCGCGCCGGGCTTCTTGATCAACTCCGCGCTGGTCGGCAACCAGGTCACCGCCTCGGCAGAGCCGGACGGCGCGTTCACCTGGCGCCTCAATGCCGCTTACCGTGTCTCCGACAACGTCAACACCTGGGTATCCTATGGCCGCGGCCGCCGCCCGGAAACGCTGTCGATCTCGGGCACCAATGTCTCGGTGGTCGACGCCGAAACGCTGGACAATGTGGAAGCCGGCATGTTCGGCCGCTTCTTCGACGACCGCCTGCAGATGACAAGCTCGGTCTATTACGGCCAGTATGAAAACTTCCAGACCAGCCGCTTCGACCCGATCAACGGCGTGTTCGTTGTCGAAAACTCAGGCAACGCGACGCAGTATGGCTTCGAGTTTGACGGCCAGGCGCTGGTGCATGACAATGTCCGCCTGCTGGGCACCTATGCCTACAACTTCTCCGAATATGATGACGAGGACAGCAACGGAAACGCGCTGCAATTTGCAGGCAACAGGTTCCGGATGAGCCCTGTGCAGAGCTTCTCGCTGGCCGCCGACATCACCCTTGATGTTGCCACCGCAGGCACGCTCTCGATCACGCCGAGCTATGTCTGGAAAGACCAGCAGTATTTCGAGGACGATAACGGCTTTGACTATGTTGCCAATGGCAGCGGTGGCTTCAACCGTGTCCGCGAAACCTATCCGGACGGTACGCCGGTGGTGGAAGAACAGGGCGCTTACGGCCTCGTCAATCTCCGTCTCGCCTTCGACAGCTCTGACGATCGTTGGGGCGTGTTTGCCTCGGGTGAAAACCTTCTGGACAAAGAATACCTGATCGATGTGGGCAACACCGGCGGCGCATTTGGCCTGCACACCATCATCCGCGGCAGACCGCAGATCCTGAAAGCCGGCGCATACATCAAGTTCTGATCCGGGCGAAGAGGAGACCTTTGCCATGAAGTATACAGTTGCCATCGCGGCCTTGATGCTGGCCGCCTGCGGCGCAGCTCCGGTCACCGGGCCGGTTGCGGAAGCGGAGGAGGCCTCAACCTCTTCCGCAGCCGGAACTCCCGCCACCTTCGCTACGCTTTCGGGCGAAAAGCCGATCATCATCGCCCATCGCGGCGCGAGCGGCCTTTTCCCCGAGCATACGGTCCCCGGCTATGAAGCCGCCATCGCGCAAGGGGCGGACTTCATCGAGCCAGACCTGGTGATGACCAAGGATGGCGTGCTGATCGCGCGCCATGATGCCTACCTCTCCGACACCACCAATGTGGCCGATCACCCGGAATTTTCCGATCGCAAGGTGAAGCGCGCCACGCCGATGGGCGAAAAGGAAGACTGGTGGGCGGATGATTTCACGCTTGCCGAAATCAAGACGCTGAAAGCGCGCCAGCAATTCCCGACCCGGACCAAGGAGCATGATGGCAAGCTGGACATCGTGACCTTTGACGAGGTGATGGATGTGGCGCTTGCCGCCGCCAGCGAAGGCCGTATCGTGGGCCTGCATGTTGAAGCCAAATGGCCGGAATATTATGCCTCCGTTGGCCTCGACATGGTTGACCCGATCATTGAGGGCATCAAGGCCAAGGGCCTGGAAGAAGCCGGCATCCCGGTATTCATCCAGTCCTTCGAACCTCCCTTCCTAGCGGCCTTCGCTGAAAAGAGCGAGCTGCCGACGATCCAGAACATGGTCGGTCCGCCCTATAACAAACTGCTCGGGCTGGAATATGATCTCGACAAGATGACGACGACCGGCGTGGGCGCCGAGAAGTCTTTCATCCTCAACACGG
>JBKBRT010000114.1:0-9682 GCA_046291585.1 Hyphomonas sp. | reverse complement strand
TACTGGGCGACTCATTGATTCAGATCAAGGCAATCGGCTGGTGGCACATGAAAACCATCTCGCCCGCAACCGAGTCTTTTGCGTCGCTCTTCAATCTGGGCAGTCCGAACAATATATTTGGATATATTTCCAATTTAACCAGAGCGCACTTCGTGTTCTTCCTGTTTCTGTTGTGCCTCGGCGCGATTGTATTGAGGTGGAGCCCAAAACTGCCATCCGTGATCCTCATTTCCGGCTTGATTGCGTTCGTCACGCTGGAGGTGATTTCTCCTGTTGTTGTGGATAAGGATTATCTCCGATTTGTCGCCACACCGCTGGTTCTGATTGTGGCAGGTTGCGTAGCCACGATCGTTCCGACTGTACGCAATATTAGTCAGCGTACTGATGAAAAGGTTTTGTTTGCGTCACTGCTTTTGACGGCTGGTCTGGGCTTTTCGTTCTCAGCGCGGAGCAATCTGGCGAGCTTGCAGGATGACAATTGGACGACCTATTTTCGGGCGCCTATAGAACTCATAGGAGAGACTATTGCAGGCTATCGAATAGCTGACACAGACTCGGCAATTCATATTATAGATCCAGACATTCCGGGTCTGATTCCCTGGGGGATAGCGGCGAACGTATATTCTCAGTACACATACAAAAAAATGATCTCACAGGGGCCTATTTCCTCTCCCGAATTCGAAGCAGTGTCGACTGCAGGAGCGCCAAACCTGTTCGTGATTGTTTCGGATGAGGCTAACAAGACGCAATTGCTGAGCAAAGGGTTTCAAATAGTGGAGCCTTCAAGGCCGTACCAATATCCTGCGCCCACCGTTCTTTGCCGTTGCGAAAGCGTGACGATCACTTCCCGCTGAACACGTTACCCAGCGCTGTTCTGAGAGATAGCAACGAAAGCTGCGGTTTTTCGGCTCAGGTCTTTCTGAGGACGACATTGAACTCATTGTTGCCTTGGGGTGTGTTGTACAGATGATCTATAGCCAGAGGGATTTCCCTGGCTGCCGTCAGACTTTGAATCAGGGCGCGGAACGTATCTGGTGTGAAGAACCACGCATGGATATCGACATAGCCCCCCGCGCTGTCGGCGAGTTCGCGCTCGGCAAGCGCGGCTCGTTCTTCAATGTCGGGTCTGGGTGAGGGGCCGTGTTCCCCGTGCCAGTGAAGCGCCGGATCGTTATGTGTGGATTCGGTGAAGTAACTGATCACGGCAGCGCGAGGGTGTACGCGCCGGTTTTCTCTATGCGCCGTAATTACATCCTCAGACTTGGTGGGCGTGCGAAAGTGATCAAATGTGAAGCGCATATCTGGCAGCGTAAGGCAGTATCTGCCTCCCGTGCGCAACAATCTGCTGGCTTCGAGTTAGTGTCCGATGAAGTCGGGCGTATGTTCCAGCGCATGCGAACTGTAGATTGCGTCAAATCCTGCCGGGACATCCGCCAGCGTTCCTGTTGGGGAAACATAATCGATGCGAACCGGCTCGATGATGGGATAGCCGTGTTGGCGGGCCCGGTCACGCAGACCATCGGCATCCAGAACATCAAAGTATTTAATGTTCGGTCCGCGCAGGCTGGGCGCAGTGAACGGGCCGATTTCAAGGATCTTTAAACCTGGTGACAAGCAAGACAGAAAAACACTGCGCAAGTCACACGGACTGCCCGACCGGCCTTCATCCCATCCGTGGCGCGTGTAATGGTTTTTCAGTTGCGAATCCGACATGTGAGCCAGATCCGGAAAAAGCGCTCCATAATAGGAGGGCACGCACGCAGGAGAAAATTCTCCAGGCTTGGCGAATGCTCGTGCCAGATTCCGGTAATCGATCACGACAGTTACTCCCCTGAGCATATGCCTCGCGAAATTTGTTACCAGTCTGCCGCAGATTGGGCAATTGAGGAAACCGATGGCCGGTGCGCGCTTGAGTTGTCGCGCCAACGGTCGGAAGTACAGATGACAGAGCCAAATCCGGACGCTACAGGTGTGAAAGTGTCATGTGCGGGGCCGGCGCATATTGGGAGAAGGGCGCAAAACACCCGTTCGACTGCAGGATTGTTTAAAGGTAATGACCGGCAGTGCGCCCTCTGTTTTCATAGGATCAGATAACTCCATGCAACCTACTTCCATTGCGATTGTGACCCCCGTTTTAAATGACTGGGAGAGCTTTTCCCAGTTGGTGCGGCACATTGCGGGCCTTGAGGCGCTTCGGGGCGCTTCAGTTACCATCGTCGCCGTGGATGACGGTTCCACCGAGATCGCGGCCCCGCCCCGAGCTATGCTCACCGATTGTGTCGAGCAGATCCACATCATCAAGCTCAAGGCCAATCAGGGCCACCAGCGGGCAATCGTGCTCGGGCTTGCTTATGTCGAAAAGGAGCTTTCGCCTGATCGCATCGTGGTGATGGACAGTGATGGAGAGGACCGCCCGGAGGTTATTCCGGCGCTGCTTGCAGAATCTGCACAAAATCCCGGAGCGATCATCGTCGCTCAAAGAAAAAAGCGCTCGGAGGGCCTGATTTTCCGCGCGGGTTATCAGGTATACAAGTTTGCTTTCCGATATCTGACCGGCAAGCCGATTTCATTCGGGAATTTCTCCCTGATCCCCGCAAATCGCTTGCCGAACGTTATCTACAATTCGGGGATCTGGAACAATTTTGCGGCAACTCTGCTCAAGTCGCGCCTGCCGATCCGGTTTGTGCCTACCGAGCGGGGGCTGCGGTATCACGGCTCCTCGAAGATGAACGTGACTTCGCTGATGATCCATGGGTTCAGTGCAATTTCCGTTTTCACGGATGTTGTCATTGGGCGGATCATTTCTCTTCTTACCCTGGCCGTTGCCGCAACAGCGGTCGGCATTTCCGTTGTCGTTTATCTCAAGTTCTTTGGCGGCGTGTTTGTTCCCGGCTACGCGACCACGGTGATCCTGTTCATGGTCACTGTGCTGGCGCTCTGCCTTTTCAATGGTTTCCTGTTGATCCTGTCTCTGCTGGCGACCAGAGAATCTTCGTCGGCAGTGCCCAGCGATTTGCTCGATACGCTGATCCAAGATGTCTCCGTACTTGAACGGGTCAAGGTTGAAACGGTTGAGATGCGCTGATGCAGGACTGGCGTGCTTTTTTATCTCGAGTTGTCCGTTTTGCTATCGTTGGCGTTGCGGGCACACTGCTGTATGCGAGCCTTGCATTCGGGCTAGAGTTTTCCGGCGTGCAGGTATTCTTTGCGCATGCTGTCGCGAGCGGGATCAGCCTGGCGGCGTCCTATCTCGGCCAGAAAATCTTTACCTTTGGAATCAGAGGCCAGCATCGGCAGATGGGGACCCGGTTTGCGGTCGCCACAGCCCTGCTTGTCGCGACCCAGTCGAGTGGTGTTTTGTGACTGGACCAAGCAGGGATAGATCCAAGTATAGTTTTGTTGGCGAGTACGTTATTCTATCCGCCAGCGAGTTTTTTGCTTCACACTTTTTGGACATTTCGCGCGCAGCCGATGTCGCGCTCCTGAGGCTGGGGCATCATCCGGACCGATTGCACGCAGTATCCACCTGCTGCACAGAATTGCGGAACGGGTCGGTCAGACTGTCTGTTTGCTCATCCATCAGGATTCGCTTTTGGGGAAGGAAAGTTGCGCGGTAAAACTCAGCAAAAGTTGAGAGTGCTTTGCCCTTCGGCGTCAGAATGAGACAGCCTTCTTCAGCTATAACGGTGCCCGAAGTCACCTGCTCAGTCAGGCGAACATCAATCAAGCGCATCTCGGGCATATATTCTTCTATAAAGATGTCTCCCATCGCCGATTCCTGAACCTCGCCGCCCCGCTGATCTATCTTCTGTACAATGTAGATCGACAGCGACCGGTCGATCACCGTGGGGCCCATGACAGCGTAAAGCAGAATCAGGAGATTTGATGCTGCCGCCGTCAAGGTCAGTTCGGTGGCTGGAAGCTTTGGCGAACGGCGGCGAAAATAGCAGTATGGTACAAGGATCAAAATATTGGCGATCAACAAATCCAAAATGCACGCATAGAGGATGACGGACACCGGCACATATTGAAAGTGAAGATAATTTACCAAAAGGAATGCGACACCGAGGGCGGCTGAAACAGCAACCATCTCGATGATCCGGCGCCGGACAGAAGGAAGTAAACAAGGCTCAGAGCCAATGACGTTTGTCTCGGTCATCAGAAATTCGGTTCCTTGTTTGCAAACAGTGGCAACTGTGTGGGCCAGCCATGACATCCAATAGTATCGTCGGCGCGATTGCTGGCTTTATAAGATGGCCGCTTTCTCGCGGAGCAGAGCATCGAAATAGGCGATGGTCTTGGTGAGGCCGTCGCGGAGTTCGATTTCGGGCGCCCAGTTCAGGGTTTCGCGGGCCTTGGTGATGTCGGGCTGGCGCTGCTTCGGATCGTCCTGTGGCAGGGGGCGGAAGACGAGCTTTGACCGGGCGCCGGTCAGGTCGATGACGGCCTCGGCGAGTTGGCGGATGGTGAACTCGTTCGGATTGCCGATATTGATCGGCCCGGTGACGCTGTCGGGCGTGGCCATCAGACTGATGAGGCCGCGCACCAGATCATCGACATAGCAGAAGCTGCGGGTCTGGGAGCCGTCACCATAGAGGGTGATGTCTTCGCCCTTGAGGGCCTGGACGATGAAGTTGGAAACCACCCGCCCGTCATTGGGATGCATGCGCGGACCATAGGTGTTGAAGATTCGCGCGACCTTGATCCGCAGGGCATGCTGGCGGTGATAATCGAAAAACAGCGTCTCGGCGCAGCGCTTGCCTTCATCATAGCAGGAGCGCGGGCCGATCGGGTTCACATTGCCCCAATACTCTTCCGGCTGCGGATGGATGGCCGGGTCGCCATAGACTTCCGAGGTCGACGCCTGGAGGATCCTGGCCTTCACCCGTTTGGCCAGGCCCAGCATGTTGATGGCGCCGTGAACGCTGGTCTTGGTCGTCTGCACCGGATCAAACTGGTAATGGATCGGGCTGGCCGGACAGGCCATGTTGTAGATCTCGTCGACCTCGACATAGAGGGGAAAGCACACATCATGGCGGATCAGCTCAAACCGGGGATGGCCGATCAGATGGGCCACATTCATCCGCGTGCCGGTGAAGAAATTGTCCACACACAGCACCGTCGCCCCCGCTTCCAGAAGCCGCTCGCTCAAATAAGACCCGATAAATCCCGCCCCGCCCGTAATCAGAATGCGCTTCTCTAAATGCATGGTTCAACTGCTCCGCAGCCCTCAGGCGGGCTTGTTCACTTGAGTAAGCGGGTAAACAAGATAGATGGAAAAGCAAGGTCATTCTGTGCCTTTCTGCCTGAAGCAGGCAACCCAACATTGAGATTTTTTGGTGGCGCACACGACTGCTTGTGGGCAGTGGTCTCATGTTGCTTTTCAGCCTCTGCTTGAGTATCCCTCCGATCCAGTTTCGAGCCTGCACGACTACGATAAACATTGGGGCGAGTTTATGCCGAAAGTTATTGTCACTGGGGGTGCCGGTTTTATTGGCTCTGCTGTTGCGCGGCATCTTTCTGCGGATGCTCAGTCTCAAGTGGTCGTCATCGACAAGATGACTTATGCCGCAACAAGAGGCAGTATCGCGGACGCCGAGCGTGCTGGCCGCGTAAAGCTCATTGTAGCTGATATTTGTGATCAGCCACTGATGGTAGAGATCGTTGCTCGTGAAAAGCCGGCGCAGATCCTTCATCTTGCGGCCGAGAGCCATGTCGACCGGTCAATTTCAGGCCCGCAGGCTTTTGTGCAAACGAATGTTGTTGGCACATACAGCATGCTCGAAGCCGCCCGTGCCTACTGGGCGGGGCTTAGCGGCGCGTCCAAAGATGAGTTCCGCTTCCTTCACGTCTCGACGGATGAAGTCTACGGGTCACTGGGCGAAGACGGGCTGTTCACAGAACAGACCCCCTACGATCCTTCGTCGCCCTATTCGGCCTCGAAGGCGGCCTCTGATCATCTGGCGAAAGCCTGGCAGCGGACCTATGGCCTCCCGGTGGTCGTGTCGAACTGTTCAAATAATTATGGTCCCTACCATTTTCCGGAAAAGCTGATTCCGCTGGTGACGCTCAACGCGCTCGAAGGCAAACCGCTGCCGGTCTATGGCAAGGGCGACAACGTACGAGATTGGCTTTTCGTTGAGGACCATGCCCGCGCGCTTGCACTCATTGCGTCGAAAGGCCGGCCTGGCGAAACCTATAATGTAGGCGGACGCAATGAGCGAACCAACCTGCAGGTCGTTGAGGCCATCTGCGATGAACTTGACAGGCTGCGTCCGGGCGCGGAGCCGCGCCGTAATTTGATCACTTTCGTTGCCGATCGTCCCGGACATGATCAACGCTATGCGATCGATGCGACAAAATTGGAAAATGAGCTGGGTTGGCGGGCTCAGGAGACTTTCGAGACCGGTTTGCGCAAGACAATTGCCTGGTATCTTGACAATGAGGCCTGGTGGGCGCCGCTCCGCAAGGATGTTTATTCCGGACAACGGCTGGGCCTTTCCGAAAAAGCGAGTGCCTGAATCAGTCTGGCGTACCCCCCTGAGAGTTTGAAATGACAAGATTGAACGTCCTCATAGTGGGCAGGGGCGGGCAGGTTGCGCGCGCGCTTGCTGCGACCCTTCCGGCGGAGTCCGTGGATGCCACATGTCTCGGCCGGCCGGATCTGGATATCCGGGACGCAGACAGTATAGCCCGCGCGGTCGAAGCGGTTTCACCTGACCTCGTCATAAATGCTGCGGCCTACACCGCAGTAGATCAGGCAGAGACGGAAGAGGACGAAGCCCGGCTTGTGAACGCGGTTGGCGCAGGCGCACTTGCGAAAGCGGCCGCCAATTGTGGCGCGCCGATCCTTCATCTTTCCACAGATTATGTGTTTAATGGCGAAAAGCCCTCGCCTTATATTGAAACAGATCCCGTGGCGCCGCTCGGTGCGTACGGCAGATCAAAGCGTGAGGGCGAGCAGGCCGTCGCCGAGGCAAATCCGCAGTCTGTGATTTTGCGCACTGCCTGGGTCTACAGCCCGTGGGGCAAGAACTTCGCAAAGACCATGCTGCGCGCGGCAGAGACCCGCGAAGAGCTGATGGTTGTGCACGATCAGCGGGGTAACCCCACCAGCGCTGAGAATATTGCTGCCGCGCTCTGGAAGATTGCGGGAAAATATGCGGATAATCGCGAGTCCCTCGTATCTGGTGTCTTTCATCTGACAGCGGCCGGGGAGGCAAGCTGGGCCGAGTTTGCCGAGGAGATCTTCGCGGTCAGCGCCGCTGCCGGAGGCCCATTGGCCCGTGTTAAAAGGATCACAACTGCCGAGTATCCGACACCTACGCGGCGGCCGGTAAATTCCAGACTAGACTGCAGCCGGTTGGCGGCCGTTTACGGAATTTCGCTGCCGGAGTGGCGGCAAAGCACGCGCAGTGTCGTCGAGGAACTGGTGAGAACGAAAGGTTGGAGCGTATGAAGGGGATCATTCTTGCTGGGGGCAAGGGCACGCGCCTTTATCCGATAACGCGCGGTGTGTCGAAACAGCTGTTGCCGGTTTATGACAAGCCGATGATCTTCCATCCTGTCACGACCCTGATGATGGCAGGGATCCGGGATATGCTCATCATTTCCATGCCTGAGGCTCTTCCGGCCTATCAGCGGCTGCTGGGGTCGGGTGAGGACTGGGGTATGAATTTCAGTTATGCGGAACAGCCCGAAGCCCGCGGCCTGGCGGAGGCCTACCTGATCGGCGCAGATTTCGTCGGTCGCAGCCCCAGCGCGCTCGCGCTGGGAGACAATATGTTCTATGGCGCAGGCTTGCGCGGGGATCTGCAAAAGGCAGGTCAACTTGATCAGGGCGCTGAGGTTTTTGCCTTTCAGGTGACCAATCCATCAGAATTCGGAGTCGTCGAAATCGATAAGGCGGGCATTGCGCTGTCCATCGAGGAAAAGCCCGTCAAGCCCAAGAGTAACTGGGCGGTTACCGGGCTCTACTTCTACGACAAGCAGGTTGTCGACATCGCCCGTGAAGTGAAGCCTTCCGCTCGCGGAGAGCTGGAAATCACGTCAATCAATGACTTCTACCTGCAAAAAGGCCAACTCAAGGTAAAACGCCTGCCGCGTGGCACGGCATGGCTCGATGCCGGGACGTTCGATGGCCTGCTCCAGGCGTCGCAATTTGTTCAGACTCTGGAAAAACGCCAGGGCCTCAAAGTTGCGTGTCCTGAAGAAGTGGCGTGGCGCTGCGGGTTCATCGGAGACGAGCAGCTGGAGAAGCTCGCTGCTGGCTACAAGAATGAGTATGGCGAATATCTGCGCGGCTTGCTGCTCAGCGACCACTGACCTGATTTCAGTCCGCCAGTTTACGAATGTGAGGCTTCCTGGAGCTCATCCGCCAGGGGTTCCAGGCCATCCGCGACGAAAGCCCCGAGGCTGAAGGCAGGCGGTTCGACAGCTTCCATGGAGAGGCGCGTCTCATTTCCGGGATGCCCTTGAGGCCATCCTTCAGTCCTCTGATCATCGGTATGAAGCGCGGCGTAAAGGCATTTCTTGTGAGGATGTAGAGTGTCAGAAGGACATGTCCTGGCAGCGTTGCGAGCAACAGCGCGGGCGGCATGTTCTTTACGTATGTCCAGATCCTGTTTCGGGTGCCGTGATAGGTCGAGAACGCGCTTGTTCGGCCGGTGATCCCGCTTCCGGCATGATGGACGACGCCGTCGCTGACAAACAGGCAGTCATGCCCGGCAAGCTGCAGCCGGAAGCCGAGATCTACATCCTCACAATAGCAGAAGAAGCGCTCATCAAATCCGCCGATCTGGCGGAACAGGGCGAGATCATACATGGCGGCGGCGCCGCACGCACTGAAGCACCATCCTGTCTCCGGCATTTCACTTGCGGGGCGCCCAAATCCGCCGCGCCAGGGGATGCCGAACACAAGGTAAGCGTCGCCTGCTCCGTCCATGATGCCGGGCGCTGTCAGATCAAGCTGAGCAGAGGTGAATGTCCTGCATTCGGGATAAGCCAAGGAGGCGGCGACCATCCCTTCCAGCCAGTCGGGCGCTGCGACCGTATCGGGATTCAGCAGGACCAGCCATTTTCCTTCAGCGAGTTCAGCGGACCGGTTATTACCGGCGGCAAATCCTATGTTTTCAGGGTTTCGCACAAGTCTGGCGGCCGGAAGATCTGAAAAATCAACGTTGCCTACAGACCCGTCTGTCGATGCATTGTCGAACAGAATCAGCTCAAAATCCCGATACGTCTGTTGGCGTAGGGAATCGACTGCCCCCTGAAGAAAGGCGCCGCCATTGAAGTTGATGATGACAACAGAAATATTCGGTCGGCTCATACTGGCGTGATTCCCATTGGCGATATGCCCGTGGGCCATTTCATCCGTTTACGGCAATATGAACGGCTTTGAGGGTGGCGAGAAGGTCGCTGGCCCCTGAGAGGGGCAGGCAGCTCGGCCCATCACAAAGTGCTTTGTCCGGATCGGTATGGAATTCCAGAAACACGCCGTCGGCGCCTGCGGCAATGGCTGATTTTGCGATGATGGCAACCCCGTCCCGACGTCCGCCGGTTGAGGCGCCGGCAGTCCTGGGGTCCGCGCCGGGCAGCTGGACAGCATGGGTTGCGTCAATTGTGACGGGGCAGCCAAGTTTCTTCATTTCAGGAATAGCCAGCATATCGACCACAAGATTGT
>JBKBRT010000286.1:0-2329 GCA_046291585.1 Hyphomonas sp. | reverse complement strand
GGCGGCGGGGCCGGTGTATTCTTCAAGCGTGACGTGGAAGTTGCTGCCACCAAAGCCGAAGGAGCTGACGGCGGCGCGGCGAGGGCGGGTGTCGGCGCTCACCCAGGGACGGGCTTCGGTGTTGACGTAAAAGCAGGCGCTGTCGCGGATGGCGTCGGCGGGTTCTTCGATCTTGATCGTGGGCGGAAGGATTTTGCGGCGGAGGGATTCAACCGCTTTGAGGAGGCTGGCTGAACCGGCAGCGGCCTTGGTGTGGCCAATCTGGGATTTGACAGAACCCACCGCGCACCAGGGACCGTCGTCCGTTGCTCTTTCGCCGAAGACGAGGTGGAGGCCTTCGATTTCGGCGCGGTCGCCCGCCTTGGTTCCGGTGCCGTGCGCTTCGAGGAGGTCGACCGCTTCGGGACCATAGCCGGCCTGGTCATAGGCGCGGCGCAGGGCGCGGGCCTGTCCCGAGGGGAGGGGCGTGTAGATGGCGGTACCCTTGCCGTCTGACGCGCCGCCCAGGCCGCGAATGACGGCGTGGATGGTGTTGCCGTCGCGCTCGGCGTCATCGAGGCGGCGCAGGGCGATCATGCCGATACCCTCGCCGAGCATGGTGCCGTCAGCGGCGTTCGAGAACGGGCGGCAATCACCTGTAGGAGATAGCGCCGGTGTCTTCGAGAAGCACATGAACATCAGGATGTCGTTGAGCGCATCCACGCCGCCGGTGAGCACCATGTCGGAGTCGCCGGCGCGCAATTCATGCAGGGCAATCTGCAAGGCCGATAGGCTGGAGGCGCAGGCGGCGTCGGTGACGTAGTTGCTGCCGCCGAGGTCGAGCCGGTTGGCGATGCGGCCGGCGACGACGTTGCCGAGCAGGCCGGGGAAGGTGCTTTCCTTCCATTCGGCATAATGGTTTTGGATGCGCCGGGCGATGTTCTGCACGTCAGTTTCCGGCAGACCCGCCTGGCGCAGCGCATTGACCCAGGCGGGACGCTGGAGACGCCCGGCCATATGGGCTGTGAGCTCTGTGGCGGAGGCGACGCCGAGGATGACGCTGGTGCGGGAGCGGTCGAACTTCCCGCCGCTGTCGCGCTCGGCATCGTCTAGCGTCATCCTGGCGGCGATGAGGGCAAGGAGCTGGGCGGAGTCGGTTGTCTGCAGCGCGGCAGGCGGAATGCCGAACGCCATGGGATCGAAGGCGACGGGCGAGAGGAAACCTCCGCGACGTCCATAGGTGCGGTCCGGGGAGAGGGGGCTGGCGTCGTAATAGTCATCGATCAGCCAGTGCGTTTCGGGCGTATCACTCAGGAGGTCGCGGCCTTCGAAGATGTCCCGCCAGAAGCCGGTGGTATCCCCGCGCCCCGGGAAGATGGCGCCCATACCGACGACAGCGATGGGCGCGGCAGGATCAAAAGAGGCGGGTTTACGCGATCGGGTCATGACATCACTCAAAGGGAACAGGCCGGTAGGAGAACAGCTCGGCGGGTACGGTCAAACCTATGGATCGCAGCTGGCCGGCTCTTGTGACGCGCGCAGCCCCTTCCATAAGGTTCAGCGCTATCTGGCGAACAGTGCGGGCCTCAACAGGCTCCAGGAAACTCCCGGCGACCCATTCATTGAAAGCGCCCATCGCGGGGCCACACCAGATCTGATAGTCCGCAACGCGCCCTGGCTCGCCTTCGCGGGCCCATTGTGCGCCCATGAACAGGTAGCGCCGGGCGACCAGCGCAAGGCGCTTGTTGCCGTCCTCATCTGCACGGGCGGCTTCGACAGGATGGACCTTCTGGGTGTATCCGCGCGTTGCCTGCCAGGCCGCTTCGAAAGGCTCTCCGAGCACATCATCGATCCATTTTTGATCTGCTGGCGGTAGCGTCTCATAAGATGCGCCGCTGCGATAGAAGGCGTGGAACTTCTTGCCGCGCATGGCAAAGAGCGTGCCGCGCTTGAGAACCTGAACCTGAACCCCCTGTTCGAACATGTCGGCAGCCGGGGTCATGGCCACATCCGCGGGGCCCGCCTTTGCCAGAAGGGCCCGGCCCGCCGGGGCGAGGCCGGATTCGATGGCGCTTTGGTTGATGGAGCCGGTAAGCACATAAGCGGCGCCCATCTGAAAAGCGGCGGCCACCGATTGGGGCGTGGCGATACCGCCGGCGAGGCCGATGCGGATGCTGCTTTCAGGCAGACCATGGCGGCGCGCGACCCGCGATCGCGCGGCACAGAGAGAGCTGAACAAAGTGAAAGCGGGGCGGTTATCCGTATGGCCGCCGGAATCGGATTCTGCGGTGATGTCGGCGGCGACGGGCACTTTGCTGGCCAGCTCTGCTTGCGCCTGCGTGATTGCGCC
>JBKBRT010000285.1:0-2332 GCA_046291585.1 Hyphomonas sp. | reverse complement strand
GCATCGGATGTGAAGCGTCTGGACCGTCTGATTACGGATATTTCAAACGCTTCCCGCCTGGAAGCGGAGATGACGCGTCTGCCGAGCGAGACAATTGATATTGCCCGCTTCGTTCGCGATGTCGTCTATACCTATGAAGGCCTCTCGGACAACGCGCAGGCGGTGCATGTGGCGTTTACCGATGCCACGCTGGGCGCGCGGCTTCTGGTAAGGGGCCGCGAGGGGCCGCTGGGTCAGGTGTTGCGTAACCTGATCGACAATGCGCGCTCTTTCTCTCCACCCGGGTCGAAAGTGGAAGTACGCCTTGAGCAAACCAATGACGGGCCGCGCACGATCGCGCGTATCCTGGTAGAAGATTTCGGGCCCGGTATTCCCGAAGACAAGGTGGAGACGATTTTCAATCGTTTCTATACAGACCGTCCCAAGGGTACGGCGTTCGGCAACAATTCCGGGCTTGGCCTGTCCATCGTCAAGCAGATTGTGGCAACCCATCGCGGCGACGTCTGGGCGGAGAACCGGACCTCCGGCGGCGCACGGTTCACCGTGGACCTGCCGGCCATCTAGCCGACGCGCAGGCGGGGGCGATATCCCAGACGTTTTGCCAGGCGCTCCAGGCGCGCGCCGATGGGCTGGGTCAGCTGGAGAGCGGCCTGTGGACGCGCGGCAAGCCAGCCCAATGCCCTGGGAAAATCCCGCGCGCGCATGGCAATGGCGAAGCCTTCAAACGCTTCGGCCGTCTTGAGCGCAGCCTCATGACGGCGCAAAGCGCGCAGGGCCGATTCAGACAAGCGCCCATCATGACGGGTCAGAAATGGGGCGTAAACGGATCTCTGAAGCTTATAAACATTGTCCCCGCGCGTTCGGGAGAGCGAGGCAGGCCGGATCGCATAGCGGTAGAGCGGCGCGGGGTGGAGCCCAAACCGGGCGCCGGACGCCAGAAGATCGGCCACAAACCAGCAGTCTTCGGCAACGCGCAATTCCGGAAGATAGGCGACGTTCTGGCGCAGCAGAAATGCCCGCCGCACCATCGGTTTCAGATAGCCGAGGACCGGCGTTCTGATGCCCGCGCGATTGCCATCGAGCCAGGCCGCCAAGTCAAGGCCCGACAGGGTTTCGGCGCCGTGACCAAGATAGGCCGCGCCTCCTCCGAAAAGGTCTTCAAACGGCACCAGCAGCATGTCATCTGCGACAAGGTCTAGGCCCGCTTTTTCGCCCGCCGCGACCAGTGTTTCGAGGCGCGCGGGCTCGAACGCGTCATCGGAATCCAGCACGGCGATCCATTCGCCTGTTGCGTGGCTGTTGCCAAGATTGCGCGCGCGGGCAACGCCGCCATTCTGCTCGGCCCGCACCAGCTTGATGCGCGGGTCGCCGCCCGCCGCCTTCATGGCCGCAGCGGCAGTATCATCGGGCGAACAATCATCCACGATGATCAGTTCCCAGTCCTGCAAAGTCTGCGCGCGCACGCTGGCAATCGCCAGACCGATGAAATCGGCCGACTTGTAAGCGGGCATCACAATGGAGACCTTCGGCGCGGCCATGCAGGCTCCCCTCAGCAGGCATAAACGCTGAGCTTATGCCCATATCAGAGATAATAAAGCTTTTATGGCCGCGCGAGGATTTACCGGTTCTGACGGTTGTCGATCAGGTCTTTCACGACTTCCGGTTCAGCCAGGGTGGACGTGTCACCCAGATTGGAGAACTCGTTCTCGGCGATCTTGCGCAGGATACGGCGCATGATCTTGCCAGACCGGGTCTTGGGAAGGCCGGGCGCGAACTGGATCAGATCGGGCGAAGCAATCGGGCCAATCTCGCTACGCACATGCTGAACGAGATTTTTCCGCAGGGCATCATCGGCCTCACAGCCCGCACGCAGGGTGACATAAGCATAGATGCCCTGCCCTTTTATATCGTGCGGATAGCCCACCACAGCGGCTTCGGCGACCGCGTCATGGCTGACCAGCGCGCTTTCGACTTCAGCAGTGCCCATCCGGTGACCGGACACGTTGATGACGTCATCTACCCGGCCCGTGATCCAGTAAAAACCATCGGCGTCGCGGCGGCAGCCATCCCCGGTGAAATACATGCCCGGATAGGCCGTGAAATAGGTTTCCACGAAGCGTTGGTGATCTCCGTATACGGTGCGCATTTGGCCGGGCCAGCTGTCAGTGATCAGGAGATTTCCATCGGCCGCGCCGTGCAGCTCCTTGCCTTCAGCGTCAACAAGGATCGGCTGGACCCCGAAGAAGGGGTGCGAGCCGGCGCCGGGCTTCATGTCGGTTGTGCCCGGCAGCGGCACGATGAGCGTGCCGCCCGTCTCGGTCTGCCACCAGGT
>JBKBRT010000113.1:0-9802 GCA_046291585.1 Hyphomonas sp. | reverse complement strand
CCAAAAAACGCGAGACCCCCGCCGATGGTTCCCCGATGTCTGGCCCGGCCGTGCTGGATCATTCGCTTTGCTTTGCCGTTTATTCGGCCGGGCTGGCCTTTAACCGTGTGTACAAGCCGATCCTGGAGCCCCTCGGGCTAACCTATCCGCAATATCTCGTCATGGTCGCGCTGTGGAAAGCCGAAGGCCAGACAGTCAGCGAGCTGGGTGAGCACCTGTTTCTCGAATCCAACACGCTGACGCCGCTGCTCAAGCGCCTGGAAGCGGCGGGCTTCGTCAGCCGCGCGCGCGGCAAGTCCGATGAACGCCAGGTGCTCGTCGCGTTGACCGATAAGGGCCGGCATCTTCTGGCGGAGGCGTCCTGCGTGCCCGGCCAGATCCTCGAAGCGACCGGCCTGACCTTGGAGCAGCTGACCGAGCTGCAGCGCGCAATCTCCGCGCTGCGCGACAATCTCCGGTCAGCCATTCCTGAAAAAGCCTGACGCAGCCGCGCGATTCACAGCGCGTGCCATGAGCGTAAACGAGGTGTAAACGTCTTGTCTTCAATTGAGGAAGCTTGCTCCAGCGGGGGCAAGAGTTTCCAACGTTTGCATAAGGCGCGCGTTTCATGACTGGACAGGTTCGTTCTTCTTCCCAGCCCACCCCTCCCTCCATTGCCCGCATCATTGCTGATGAGCTGGGCGTTCAGGAGCGTCAGGTTCAGGCGGTCATGGAGCTGCTGGAGGAGGGCGCCACGGTGCCCTTCATCGCGCGCTACCGCAAGGAACGCACCGGCGGGCTGGACGATACGCAGCTGCGCAACCTCGCCGAACGCCTCGACTATCTCACTGACCTCGCCAAGCGCCGCGAAACGGTGCTCAGCGCCATCCGGGAGCAGGGCAAGCTGACCCCGGCGCTGGAGCGCGAGATCAACTGGGCGATGACCAAGGTGGCGCTCGAAGACCTCTACGCTCCTTACAAACAGAAACGCCGCACCAAGGCGACGATCGCCAAGGAGGCTGGCCTTGAGCCCCTGGCCGAGCGCCTGCTGGCCAACCCCTCGCTTTCGCCGTTCGATGAGGCCAAGGCCTTCATCGCGTCCGGCAAGGGCGTGAAGGATCTCGACGCCGCGCTGGAAGGCGCGCGGGACATTCTGGTGGAACGCATCGCCGAAACGCCGCGCCTTGTCGGCAAGGTGCGCGAGACTGTCTGGAAAGAAGGAAAGCTCGGTTCGAGCCTCGTTAAAGGCAAGGAGCAGGAAGGCGCCAAGTTTTCCGACTATTTCGACTTTGATGAACCAGTGACACAAATGCCGTCCCACCGCGCGCTCGCCGTGCTGCGCGGCCAGAAGGAAGGCGTGCTGAAAGTGAAGCTCGCCGTGCCGGTGGAGCAGGGCCGCGAGCATCCGGCGCTGCGCGAAATCCGCACCGAGTTCGGCATCGCCAAGAACGGCCGTCCGGGCGACGACTGGTTGATGGATACCGCCGAAGCGGCCTGGAAAAGCAAGATGGAGCCCTCCTCCTCGCGCGATGTGATCAGCCGCGTGAAAGAGGGCGCCGACCGCGACGCCATCAAGGTGTTCTCGCGCAACATGCACGACCTGCTGATGGCCGCGCCCGCTGGCCCGAAAGTGGTGATGGGGATCGACCCCGGTATCCGCACGGGCTGCAAGGTGGCGGTCGTGGACGCGACCGGGAAACTCCTGGAAACGGCGACCATCTATCCGCATGAGCCGAAGAAAGACTGGGCCGGCTCCCTGATGGCGCTGGCGACGCTGTGCAAGCGTCACAAGGTAGAGCTGGTCAGTGTCGGCAACGGCACGGCGGGTCGCGAAACCGAGAAGCTCGTGGGGGATCTCGGCACCAAGCTGCCTGAGCTGAAGCTCACCAAGATCATGGTGTCCGAAGCGGGCGCCTCGGTCTATTCAGCCTCTGAACTGGCGGCGAAGGAATTCCCGGAACTTGACGTCAGCTTGCGCGGCGCTGTCTCGATTGCGCGGCGCCTGCAGGACCCGCTGGCGGAGCTGGTGAAGATCGAGCCCAAGGCGATTGGCGTGGGCCAGTACCAGCATGATGTGGACCAGGCAGGCCTTGCCCGCTCGCTCGACGGCGTGGTGGAAGACTGCGTGAACGCGGTGGGGGTGGACGTGAACACCGCCTCTGTGGCGCTGCTCGCGCGGGTGGCGGGTCTCAACGCGACGATTGCGGCCAACATCGTGGCCTATCGCGAGCAGAATGGTCCGTTCAAGGCACGTACCGAGCTCAAGAAAGTGCCGCGTTTCGGGCCCAAAGCCTTCGAGCAGGCTGCCGGATTCCTGCGCATCATGAATGGCAAGAACCCGCTCGACACCTCCGCGGTTCACCCCGAAGCCTATCTGGTGGTGGAGCGCATTGCCAAGACGGCCGGCCGCAAGGTCGAGACGATCATTGGCGATAAAGCCTTCATTTCAAAGCTGAAACCGGAAGATTTTGCCGACGCGACATTCGGTGTGCCGACGATCAGGGACATCCTCAAAGAGCTGGAAAAGCCCGGCCGTGACCCGCGCCCGGAGTTCAAGACGGCGACCTTCCAGGAGGGCATCGAAAAGGTGACCGACCTGAAGCCTGGCATGCGGCTTGAGGGTGTGGTGACCAACGTCACCGCCTTCGGTGCCTTCGTGGATATCGGCGTGCACCAGGACGGGCTGGTCCACATCTCGGAGATGTCTGACACCTTCATCAAAGATCCTCATGACGCCGTGAAAACAGGGCAGGTTGTGAGCGTCACCGTGATGGAGGTGGATGTCGCCCGAAAGCGCATTGGACTCAGCATGAAACAGGGGGGCAAGCGCCCTTCCGGCGCGCCGGATAAGGCCGCCTCTGCGCCCGCGTCCCGGACGCCTCCGGCCAAGGATCAATCCAGGCCATCCGACAGCCCGTTCAGTGTCCTGTCGCGCCTCAAATAGGACAAATCTGGACAAATTCGGACAAACCGGGACAAAACCCGGTAGCAATTGTAGACAGTCAGGGCCGTCGCGGAGACCGCGGCGGCCTTGGTTCATCTGGCCGGGAATGACATGTCGGTTTCGCTCTTCCTGACGCTGTTCCTCGGCGCGTTTTTCGACGCGACCCTCGGCTTCTGCTTCTTCGTGTTCGGAGAGACCTTCTTCCTGATGGCGGGCGGACTGGCATTCAGTAATCGAGCCTGGTGGGCGGTGGCGACTGTCTTTGCGGGGGCTTATGCGGCAGATCAGACGGGCTATCTGATCGGGCGGCAAGCGCGGCCGGCATTCAACCGGTTTGCGTTGGCGAGGCGCTCGCGCCGGGCGGCGCTGCGCAGTGCGAAGCGTCTGCTGGCGCGCCATGGCATCAAGGCGGTGGCGGTCTCGCGCCTCCTGGGTCCGATCGCCTGGTTCATGCCGCCGGTCTGTGGCAGCGCGGGGATGGCGTGGCAGCGCTTCGCGGCGGGCTCAGCGCTGGGCGTGACGCTTGGCGTGGGAATGTTTGTCGCGATTGGCTACGCCGCCGCCTGGGGCGCAGCGCGGGGAGATGTGGACGTGCAGGCCTTCATCGCGGCGCATAAATGGGCGCTGCTGGCGGGCGGTCAAGTCGTGTTCCTGATCGCGGGGGTTATCTCGCACTTTGTTGGAAGCGCGCTGTTTCGGCGCGTGTGAAGGCGGCGAGGTCAGCAGCGCCGTCGCGGGCGCGCAGGCCCGGGGCGAGCGCCTCCGCGCAGGACTTCATCTCAGGACGGGTGAGCTGCGTCAGCAGCCCGGCCATCTCATCTTCCTTCGTCTTGCCGGTAATATGAGCGGGGGCCACACCGATCTGGCGCAGGCGCACAGCATGCCAGAACTGGTCAAGCCGGTCCGGTACGATCAGCTGCGGCGTGCCTGCGCGCAGGGCAGTGTCGAGCGTGCCTGCGCCGCCATGATGGATGACCCCGGCGCAGAGCGGAAAGAGCGCCGGATGAGACACATGGCCGGCAACGAAATGACCTTCGCTGAGCTCCGGCGGCAGCTGATCTGCCAGCCCCGAGGAGATGATGGCGCGCAGGCCCAGCCGGCGGATGGCGCGCAGGAGGCGGGACATCTGTTCGCGTTCGGCGTCGCTCTCGAAGGAGCCGAGGCCGATATGCAGGGGCGCGGTGCCACTGCTCAGAAAGTCCTGAAGCGCGGCTGGAAGGTCCTCCGGCCCCTGAACATCCAGAGACGGATAGGGCGTGAGATGATCATTCGCGCGCCAGTCTGCCGGCCGATCGGGAAGGAGCGCGGGTGACACACTGGTGACACGGGCGAGCGGTTGGCCAAGATGGCGGCGCATGCCTCCTTCGGGAAGGGCGCGCAGGCCGAGGGCGCGGCGATGATCCTTCAGCGCCTGGAGCATCAGGCGCTGGGCAATATCCACCGTGAGATAGCCCGCCCGGTTCAGCCAGCGTCCCTGCCAGGGGCGCCACATCATGGCGCACGGCGCTTCCCGCGTCGGGCTGATAACAGGTTGCTGGGCGCTGAGAATATAGGGAATGCCATGGGCTTCGGCTGCAACGCGGGCAGGCGCGCAGATGCTGTTCCCCAGAAGGATGTCGGCATGTTCGGCCGCCATCAGGCAATGGGCGGTGATATCCTCTACATATGGCACAACCATCTCGCCCCAGTCCCGGAAAAATTGTACGGGGTCGGATAATGTTCCGCGTTGCTCGGCCTCTGCGTTCCATTCCTTCAGAGAGAAGTCGGGCGGTGTTGCGGGCGTGACGCCATGGGCGATGATCGTGTCGGTGTATTCGCGCGGGGCCATCAGGGTGACCTCATCCCCGCCTGCCATGAGCGCCCGGGCGGTGGTGATATAGGGCATCACATCGCCCAGACTGCCGAGGGTCTGGATCGAGACCCTCACCGCAGGGCCACCTGCACGCGCCGCAACTTGCGATCTGATGGCGGGGCGAGCCGGGCAGCAGCGGTCGCGACTTCCGGCGCCGCGCCGCAGGCCCGGAAAAGCGCGTCCAGGCTGGCGCTTGCGGCGGGCAGGCAATCTGCCTCTTCGGCTTTCAGTTCCAGTAACACCTTGTTGCGCGCAATCTGCGTCACCCGGAAATCGGAGATGCGCCGGTCCGCACGCAGCACCGCATTTCGGATGACGTCGGGCGTCACGCGCACGGGTCGGCCATAGCTCGGCAGGGTAAAAATGTCATCGCAACGCCCGTGGATCTGCTTGATGGCACGATGCGGCACACGGCACGGGCAGGGCATGTCCGAAAGTTCCAGGACATCATTCATCCGGTAGCGGACCATAACTTGCGTCTCGCGCGAAAAATCCGTGATCAGCGGCGTGACAAGCGTATCGCTGTCTTCAACCGGCTGGAACTCGAATGCGAGCTGATCTTCAAGAAGGTGCAGCGTGCCGTGCCCGCAGGCGATGGCGAAGAGACCTTCCGTCGCCATGTAGATCTCCCGCACCTTGCACCCGAAACGGGCCTCGATGATGCGGCGGTCTTCCCCGTCGAGCACTTCGGCGCCGGAGAACATGCGTTCGGGCACAATGTCCGTCCCGCTTTCCGAAAGGGCGCGGAGGAATTTCGGGGGGGCGACGATGACCGTGGGCTGAAACTCCGCCAGCGGCGTAAACTGCGCCTCGATGCCCTGTCCAAGATCAAAGAAGCGCAATTGCAGGCGCCCGCTCTCATTGGCGGCGTCATAGAGGCGGCTGTTGGCGGGCAGAACAATCGCGACGCGGTGGTGGCGCGAGAGAAAATCCGGCAGCGCGCGCGCGAGCATCGTGCCAAGCCAGCGAAAACGCTCGCGCTCAGAGATAATATATAGCCCGCGATTGCCCGAGGTGCCGGTGCTGGCGCCGATGGCGTAGCCTTTGGGCGCCGTGCCTGCTTCAAGATGCGCCCAGCCTTCAGCAGCAGTGAGGCCGAGGCGGTTATAGCGGGCGAAATCCCCCATCAGGGCGGCCTTGTCCATCACCGGCCAATCGCTGAGGGGAAGGCCTTCAAAGTCAGCAAAGGCGGGCACATTTGCGGCTTTGCCAGCGAGGAATTTATCCAGCCGCCTTTGCTGCGCAGCCAGCAGATGGTGGCGGGTGCGCGCTGCTTTCTGGCGGCGGCGGGCGTCGTAAAAGGCGCTGAGCGTCAGCAGGGTGGCGGGAAGGTTCATGCCGGCGCCTCCGGGTCGTGGCAAAGAGCAAGACGCCCACCAAGGGAGATGAAGGTCCGGATACGGAGGGCAGTCTGTGCGGCGGCGGCTCGGTCGTCGAGGATCATTCGCGCCGGAAATCCGGGGGACCGGTCCTCCAGGATCGCGCGCGAGAGCCAGTCGGCATCAGCGGCATAGAGCAGCGGCGCCACGGGGCTGTTGAACAGGAAACCGGTATGCCCGCGCATATGGCCCGGCAGTGGCACGGCGAGCACGCTGGCATCGCCGAAAATGTCTGCCGCCTCGCCGAGACCATGCGGGGCCTCCTCGCCCGGCAGGGCCTCGAACGGGAGGAGGCGCTCTCTCAGATCATCGGGAAGAAGCTCCTTGAAGCACCCCTTGTGCGTGCGCCCCAGCCAGCCGGCTGACAGGAAGTGCTCGATGGCGCGCCCATCGGCAAAGATGCGCGCCTCGGGATAATCCTTCAGGGCGCTGACATGATCCGCATGCAGATGGGAAAGCAGGATGCAGTTGATGCGCGCTTCGGCGGCGGGCAGCGCCTGGTCTGTGAGTTTCGGGTTCAGCACTTTGGAGTAGAGCCAGAGGGGCAGGCTGCGCTTGCCGCGTGTGACGCGCGGTGAATAGCCGGTGTCGATGAGGCAGCGCCCGAAAATGCGATGATCGAAGCAGCCATAGCGGACCGGCAGGCGCACCGGTCCCCATCGCCCGCCCTTCAGGACGAAGCGTTCCGGCGCGGAGACGAACGCGCTGTTGGGGAATTCGGGGCGAATCATGGCGTCCTTCCTGCGAAGGTTCTAGCAAGTCCTTCGTCAAAGGAAACCTGCGGCCGCCATCCCAGTTCACGTTCAATTCGGGCGAGGCTGAGCGTCTGCCGGAACGCGAACAGACCGGCGCTGTAGGCGGTCACGGGCGGCTCCGGGCGGCCGGGCAGCGCGGCGCAGAGGGCTTCGGAGGCGCTTGCGGCGACTTTTACCAGCGGCCAGGGCATTTTCCGCCATCGGAGGGTGACGCCGGCCATTTCCCCGGCGCGCTCGGCAACCCGGCGGACCGAGAGCGCTTCGCCCCCCGAAACATTATAGATCTTCGAAGGGGCCGCGCGCGCCCGCAGGGCGGTGATCGCCGCATCGGCGACATCCTCGATATAAGTGAGGTCGATAGCGGCCACGCCGCCGCGCATCAGGGGCAGGGGCCGGGTGGCGGCGGCGCGCAGCAGGCGGGGAAGAAGCGCAGTATCGCCGGGTCCGTATAGTCCGCGCGGGCGCAGGATGATGGGGGAAAGATCCGGCACGTCGAGGACGCGCTGCTCGCTTTCGGCCTTGGTGGCGGCGTAGGCATTGACCGGGGTTGGCAGCGGCATGTCCTCGCTGACGCCTTCCTGATCGGCAAAGCGGAAACAGACGCTGGGTGAGGAGATATGCACGAACCGGCGGGCGCCCGCAGCTTGTGCCAGCTGGAGGGCGCGGCGCGTGCCGGTGATGTTGGCGCGCGCAAAGGCGGTGCGCGTGCCCCAGGGCGAGGACAACGCGGCGCAGTGGATCATGCCCCCGGCGGTGAGGCCGGGCAGCGGATCATCCGAGGGCAGATCAAAGGCGTGGGTCTCTGCGCCGGCTTCAGCCAGCGCGGCGAGCTTTGCCCGGTCACGGCCCAGCGCGATGACGCGCTCGCCCTCCGCCAGCAGGCGGCGGACAATCGCGCCGCCGAGAAAACCCGTGGCGCCGGTGATGATCGCCGCGCTCATGCCTGCAGGGTCGCCCCGCCAATGGATACGCCGGCCGATGTCCCGATCAGCACCACCTTGCTGCCCGGCCCGATGCGACCCGCGCGGCGGGCAGTGTCGAGCGTCATCGGAATGGAGGCAGCCACGAGATTACCGGTCTGCTCAACGGTTGAGACGACGCGGTCCCGGGCGAAGCCGCATTTGCGGATCATGTGTTCCAGCGCCAGCGGGCTCGCCTGATGCGGGATGACCAGGTCAACCTCGCCTTTCCGCCATCCTGCGCGATCGAGCAGGCGGTCGATAAAGTCCGGCAGCTTGGCGCGCGTCAGCTTGAACAGGGCGTGCCCGTCCATACGGAAAAAGGCGTTCTCCTCGAAGGCGTCCCGGTTTGTATGCAGATCATAGCGCGTGCCGCCGGCAGGCAGGGCGCAAAGGTCATATCCTTCCGCCCACGTCTCCAGCCAGACATCGCGCAGATGCAGCCGGCCTGCTTCCGCCGGGCCGAGGACAACCGCGGCGGCGCCATCGCCGAAGAGGGCGGCCGTCGCCGGGTCATCCGCCCAGGGCAGGGCGCGGCTGGCGATCTCGCTGGCCACGATCAAGACATGACGCGCGCGGCCGGTTGCGATGTAGAGCGCGGCCACCTCCAGGGCGGCCACCGCGCTGAGGCAAGTGGCGTTGATGTCAAAGGCGGGGGCGGCGCATCGGGTGAGGCCGAGTTCGCGCTTGATCAGCGTGGCGGTCGACGGAATCGGCTGGCGCCCCACAGCGGCGGCAAAGAGGAGGAGGTCGATGTCGCCCGGATCGAGGCGCGCATCGTCCAGCGCCCGGCGCGCGGCGGCAACGCCAAGGCTTTCCTGCGTTTCGCCTGGCGCAATCACGGGGCGGCTGGCAACTCCGCTCGCGGCTTGGAGCCAGCCTGCGGGCTTACCGAGACGGGTGTCGATCTCGGCCGAGGGCAGGGTTCTGCCGCCGGCCTGCGCGCCTGTGCCAAGAAGGGCTGCATTCAACATTCAGGGCCTCGTCGATGATCGGCTTCGTTTATAAGTGAATATTTACTCACAATATCCGGAGCCGTCAATCCCATAGGTTTCCGCTTTCTGCCGCGCGGGTAGGATGAGCGTGCCCACCGGAGGCGGCAGCAAACGCCCGCCTGGAGGGATAAGCCGGAACGGGACAATGTCATCGAGATATGCCTTGCATTTGCGGGGCAGGAGCGAAGCGGCGAGTATAGGTCTTCAGGCTGACCTTTTGCTATGGCGCGGCGCGCGGACAATGTCTAAATAGCTGCGATGAACCGCCGACTGGCCCCCACTGCAAAGCTGCACCCGAGAAGCCTGCTGATCGCAGCGCTCGGACTGATCATGCTGGCTGCGGCGGCCATTTCGTCAGCCAATCAGACGGCCCGGCCAGTTTTCTCGGTCGCTGAGGCCAGCCAGGGCACGGCGCTGATCGCCGACGCCGTGCTGCCCAAGGCAGACCGCGATCAGCGCGCCCGGACAATGGTCATGCCCGCCGATGGCGATGATGCGCCGTCCCCGGTGTTCACCGCCGGGGCAGGCCTGGCCTTTCCCCCGGCCGCGCAGGAATCGCTGCCCGATCCACCGGCCGGCGCGCCCGCCGCCCCCAATCTTTCCACACGGTATTCGGCGCCCCGCGCGCCCCCTCTCTCCGCCTGATGCACGGAGTGCTGCGCCTGTAGCGCAGCCTGCCGTTCATTCCGATCGGGTGTGATCTGCCTTGCTCCCTCCAGGCAGATCCCCGGCCGGGGCGGAGATCCTGCGTCCACGCACAGATGCCCCTGTATGAGACAGTCCCTCCCTCTGTCTCTGCCGGGCGCACGGCCTTCGCCCCGGCCCCTTATCGGATGAACTGACAGCTCGAAAGCGCCCCCGCCGGATACGGCGAGACCGGGCGCCAACCCCGGCCGCCATGCGCGATGGCCCCGGTTTCAGGCATCCCTAAGGAATTCA